>DAOOUZ010000055.1:0-7072 GCA_035369785.1 Candidatus Cryosericum sp.
GCGAACGGACCCATCAGGGAAACCTTCAGACTGTCGCTGACCTCGGGCTGCTTCCTTTCCTCAAGGGCGCACGCTGCTCCAAAGATTGTCGGCGAACCGATGGCGGGATTGGTGTTATAGAACACCATATGCCGCTTGAGCGCGGCGAAGTAGTCGTCCTTGTTCGGATACACCTTCTTGAGAATGGGAGATATCGACCAGGCAAAGCCCAGCGCCTGCATGCGTTCATAGTTCCAGGACAGCTGGAGCGTCAGGTTGTGCCGCCACATCGCGTTCACAAGATCCTTGCGAGTGACAGGGCTCGGCGCCTCCTCAACCTTCTCCGCCGCTGCCTCTTCCGCCTCCTCCTGAGCAGCCTCAACAGGCTTCAGGGAGAAGTAGATCAGCACAATGGCGAGCGCGGCCAGTGCTATTCCAAGCAGTGGCACGTTGAGGTAGGCAAACATGACGAACCCGAGGACGAAGAATGTCCACCACTTCTCGATGGGCAGGAACGTAAGAAGGATACCGAACCCAAGGGCCGGCAGGATGTGTCCCATCGTCGTGAAGCCACGCGTCAACCACGCAGGAATGTTGGTGATCAGGGTCTGGATGGGTCCAGACCCAAGCCAGATCGCAAAGAAGACGGGAATTGCGCGTGACAGTCCCCAGGGCAACTGCCCCAGGAGATGCCACCTTGAGAACGCAGCATCGTCCTGTTTCTCCACAGCCCGGTCCGCTCCGTGGATGAAGATGGTCGTGAGCGAACGCCCCAGAATGTCCAGCTGGGTCATGAACAGGGACACAGGTACCGCCACCGCCATGCCAGCAGCCATCGCTTCCGTCGTTGGGAGCTTTGACAGTGCCGCGAAAGCCGTACCTACGATAGCACCGGTAGTATAGTCGGGCGTCGTAGCGCCACCGTAGGTCCACAGACCCAGTGACATGAGTTCCAGCGTGCCGCCCAGGGCAAGACCGAGTGGAACGTTGCCAACAACGGCGCCGACAAACAGCCCGCTGACGATCGGGTCGTTCAGTAGCCAAGTCGGACCCAGGTTGGCGATCATCGCAACATAGGACCAGACCGCCAAGACGAATGAGATCCAAATGCCATAGCCGTTACCCATAGATCAAGCCTCCTTACCAGATTCCCTAGTACGTGCTGAAACGTGCATCGTGTGGTACACGGCTCACCCATCCGAGCCAGAGAGACAACCTGCGCTCCTGGACTCCTGTACCACCTCCTCCCCGTGCGTCGTTCGTACCCAATGCTGCTGGTTCCCGGCGTCCGGAAATCCTGGCGCAGCATCGGAAACGCCACAAGCTATCTTGACCAAAGACGAACATTTTTCAACTGGATACCGAAACAACGTGTTCCCGGTCATCGCCACCGCCCCGGTTCACTCGATGGAACTCTGGTCCTGCCCGCCAACAAGGCTGACCTTGCTCAGATACCTCGGAGCATCGGGATTGAGTTTTCGTTCGATGGACAGGCTATAGGCAAAGAGCTGAGCGAACAGAGCATTCTGAAGAGGATACAGCGTCGGATGTGCAGGCGAAATACGGAACGCGATGTCTCCATACTGCAGTGCTCTGTCGCTGTCTGACACGACAAGCACGTGAGCTCTCGTCGACCGTATGCGTTCCAGCACAGCGATGTTCAGGTCCAGGCAGGCATCGTCCGGGGCAAACATGATGACAGGAAGGTCAGGATTGAGAACCGCGAGCGGTCCGTGTATCAAGTCCACGGATGACAGGCCCTGTGCATTGATGTAGCACGTTTCCTTGAGTTTCAGAGCGGTTTCCAGAGCGTTTGTGTAGCAGTAGCCGGTTCCCAGCACGACAAAGTCGTCGGCAAACGCATACCGCAGCGCTTGGTCCTGAACCTCAGCCTCCCGGTCCATGATCTGTGCGACGGATGGCAGAACACTCCGGAGATCAAAGTCGTCCCCCAGGGCAGCATGGACCAGAAGAAGCAAAACGGCCAGCGAAGCGGTGAAGGTCTTGGTCGCAGCAACACTCTTTTCGGGACCGGCCCGCAGCAGAAGGGTATCCGTCCCGGTCACGCTCTGCAGTGTACTTCCCTCGACATTTGTGACACCTATGGTGAGGGTCCCGTCTTTCACCGCGCGCCGGGCGATCGTACAGACGTCTTCGGTCTCGCCAGACTGTGAAACGGCGATGACGGCACTGTGCTGAAGCCGGGGAGGCAGGTCGTAATTGGTATACAACGAACCAAGCGCAAGTGCTACGGGGATTCCCAGCAGGGACTCGATCAGATACTGGCCATACACGCACGCGTGGTCCGACGTCCCGCGTCCCGACTCCACCACGACGTCAGGGTCCAGGTCAGCGAACGTCCTGCCAATCTGCCGAATGTGGGAACCCTCCTGTTCCGCAAGCCGTTCCAGAACAGATGCGGTTTCGCGAATCTCTTGAATCATCAGGTGCTGTTCCATGAACCCCCCTTCTGCTCAGACAAGCAGACTGCGCAGGCCATCGATGGCTGCGTCGCGCACGTGTTCGCCTTCTCCTTGGGCAACAAAGGTGGCCAATGCCTCGTAGCCGCCCTCCCGGTATGCCTCGGCGTCGGGAATGTAGCCCACGTAGTCTCCGCAGTAACCCACTACGAGTACTTCGTACCCGGGAAACGCAGACCGGATAGCAGCGCCCAGGGACGAGAACAGCTCGCCGGGGATTCCCGCGACGAGCAGGTTGCCGAACCGAACCAACGACAGCCTCGACTCAATGGAGGAGAGCCCATGCATACGTTCAGTTGCCCCAACAGCGAATGTCAGACCCTCGACGGCAGACTGCAACGGTCGAAGGTTGGGCACGTGGTCCGCGATTGCCCCATCCAGCTTTTTCCGTGCGTCTGTCAAGGCGGCCTCAAGTTCCTGCCGTGCCGGAAAGTCCTTGAGCTTGAGGCGCAGCGGCACGTCCCGGGCGCGCACCACGCCAGGCGCCTCCAGTTCGCGCAGGGCATCCATGCCTTCTGCGAGACTCTTTGCGATGACCCCGCCGATGCGCTCGACCTCGCCATAGCCGGAGCCGTGACGATAGAATCTTGTGCTGATGTCCCCGGCTGCACCGTTCAGAAACATGACGGCCTCGACCCCGGGAACCAACCCTGGCAACGCACGAGCGACCACGCCAGGAAAGTCTGCGCTGTACAGCCGGTTCTCCTCGTGAAGAACAGTCGGGTGGCAATCCAGATTGTATGTCACCAGTGCCCCGCGCTCACCCTTCAGCTCCAACACAGCCATGTCCATCTGTTCTTGACGCTGGATGCGCCGGTTGCCACAGACGGGTTCCACGAGTGGAACCCGGCCCCAAACCGCAGAAGTCTCGTGGGCGTCGCGGTACGCCGCAACAGCAGCAGCGATACACCCCCTCACGGTGCGGTTGAACAGCGGCCCGTTGAAGTCCTCAGAAACATCGGATGCGCCCGGGACCGCCTTGTGAGCGAGGCCCCAGGGTCCGGAGTGCGTGTGCGTGGCCGCAACGAGGCAGCACTCACGTGCAATACCCACTTCACGGCTGAGGCCAAGGCGCACTTCGTCCACAAACGCGCGGTCAATGTCCAGCGTATCGAGCTCTATGAGCAGCACGCCGGCCCCCGAGCCTGTTTCGAGGTACAGGGCCTTTGCCAGTAGGTCATCGTGGACGTCCGTCGCAGGCCGTTCACCAAGGAACCCTGCCATCTGAAGCCCGGGTTCAGGCGTGACGACCGCACTTCCATACCCGGCTCTCATCGTCGCGTGCATTCCTCAGACCCGGCTCAGCCTGGCGTGCTGTCTTCGCCACTCGCTGGAGGAACAGGACGCGAGTGGCGAGCCTTCAGAACAGGTGCGAGACGCAACCAGACATACCACCCGAACCCGAAGCCGACCACGACGTACCCGACCACCTGCCAGCCGGGAAGCATCGTCATCAGTGCCCCAGCCATCACGATCAGGACCGACATGAACAACTTCTTGGTTGCGTTGTCCATGGTCGACCAGGACTGCCGCTGGGGGGCTCCTCCCCGCGGAGGGGAACCATTGCCAGTCGAAGAAGCTTTGTGGGACTTGCTCATTGCCGTGTTCCTCCTCGGCCGGCGGGTTGCCGCTCCCCGGCCCAACACTGCGGTATCATCCTAGTCCAAATGCGCGACAATAAAACTCCCGCATGGCGCGCCTGAGCAGCAAGGCACAGGATGGGAGCACGCAACCGCTTGCACGAGGCTGCCCGCCGTGGCATGATGTGTGCAGCGGGTCATGCAGCGGTTCCAGGACCGTTCTCTGGAGGCGGCCCTGCGGCGGTACTCCGGGCAAGGCAGGCTCGCAGCCAACACGTGATGCGGGGCAACGTGGCGTGACGAGGCCAGCGGAGGTCAATGAGCAATGGGAGGAGCAGACATGAGGATAGGATTCATAGGATTGGGAATTATGGGGCGGCCAATGGCCAGGAATCTCCTCAGGGCAGGCTACTCGCTGATAGTCTATGACAGGACTGCGCCTCTCAGCGACATGGTCAGTCTGGGAGCCGAGAGTGCTGCATCCAGCCGAGAGGTTGCCTCACGCAGCGACGTCATCATCACCATGCTGCCGAACTCGCCCGACGTCCGCGAAGCAGTGCTGGGCGCTGACGGCATAGCCTCCGGCGCCAGGGCAGGGAGCATCTTAGTGGACATGAGTTCCATCGCTCCCCGTGTTTCACAGGAACTCGCCGGCGAACTCCAGAAGAGGGGAGTGCCCATGCTGGACGCCCCTGTTTCGGGGGGTCAGCCCAAGGCTGAGGACGGCACCCTGGCTATCATGGTGGGCGGTGACCCCGCCGTGTTCGAGGCTGTCCGGCCCATCCTTGAGAAGATGGGCTCGGCCGTCACCCTTGTCGGCCCCATTGGTAGCGGAGGCATGGCCAAGCTGGCAAATCAGATTATCGTCGCACTCAACATCGCAGCAGTCTCGGAGGCCTTCGTCCTGTCTACCAGGGCAGGCCTGGACCCCGAAGTTGTATTCGAGGCAATCAAGGGTGGCCTGGCAGGTTCGACGGTGATGGACGTCAAGTTGCCATCCATCCTGGATGGCAACTTCGAGCCGGGCTTCCGGATTCAGCTGCACATCAAGGACCTTGTCAATGCTGTCGATACAGCCCACGACCTCGGAGTACCCGTTCCCCTGACTGTGCAGGTTCTTGAAACGCTTCGGGAGCTGGAAGAGCAGGGGCTGGGAGCAGCCGACCACAGTGCCATCATCCGACACTACGAAGAATTGGCGCACACCGAGGTGCGCAGGCGGCATCCGTAACAGCAATCACTTGGAGGCCAACGCTACGTTAGCTGCTGGATTATCTGTTCGCAGAGTTCGTGCGTCACCAGCGCATCTTCCGCGGCAGGTGCCAGCGGCTGACCCGCCTTGACAGCCCGCAGGAATGCATCCGCAATCTGAGGAAAGCCTCTCAGGAACAGGGGCGACTCCCAGTCTCCGGACCGTGTGAGCTCTACGGCGCCGCCCTGCCAGTGTGCACTACTGCGCAGATTCAGCACACGCCAGCTGGTGTCGCCAGAAGCCATCTCGAGTCTCTCTTCGTCGCAGCCTGAGCCCCGAGTCATGATGCCAACGGCAGTGCTTCCGGCCGTCGTCCACTCCACGGTCAGTTGCTTCAGCAGACCGTCCTCGCGGACGCCGGCAACGTGCATGCCGACTGCGTTGGCCGGCGAGAGGAAACGAAGCGTGTCCACGACGTGGATGAAGTCGTCGTACACAAAGGTGCGCACATCTTCCGGCGGAGCGGCCCGGTGCTTTTCCATGAGCACAAGAGACTTTCCGGAGATGGCAGACAGCGTCCTGTAGAGCGGTGCATACCGCCGGTTGAAACCAACCATGAGAATACGCCCCCGGCTGGCCGCGAGCCGGACGAGGTCACGGCTCTCATCTATCGAATAGGAGAGCGGCTTGTCAACGTAGACGTCGATGCCCGACGCGAGCAACTTCCCGACGATCACTCCATGCGCTTCGGTCGCCGCGTGAACAAACGCTGCTGTCACCCCCGCGCCGATAAGCTCCTCGACCGTTTGAACCCTGTTGGCAATGCGATACTGGCGCCCGAGTTCCTCGAGGACCGGCAGGTTCCTTGTTGCTAGGACTATGTCAAGATCCTGCCTGGAGGCCAGCACCGGCAGGTAGGCCTTGCGCGCAACAGCCCCAAGACCGATTACTCCAACCCTCAGTTGCGTCACCCACACGCCTCCCTGTTCCTGGCCGGACTAGGATGAAGGTACACACAGCACGTTGGTCAGCGCCCGTGTACCCTTGATGATATACTGCCCTTTGTAGTATAGCGTCGTGGACGTGCCGCCATCAAGCGTAACGACGTTCGTGAACAGTCCAAGCCTGGCCAGTGCAACGCTGACGTCGCCGAACTGCAGTCGTACCTTGGCAGGGGTGACGATGAAGTACAGGTGCCCGCTGTCATCCATGCCCAGAAAAGCACGCGAGCCCAGCTTCGATGTTCGGCTGATGTCCTTGTACCTCGCATAGTCAATGAAGGGCTTGCCTGACCTTACGACGACCGGCCCGCACTGCAGGAACGTACACCCGGTGCAGTCGCGATCGCCCACAAACGACCGGACCTCGGCGCCTGAAGCAGCTCTCATCAGCGTCACCGTACCAGGGTGACGCGCATAGAGGGCTACCTGTCCCGCCGCCAGAGTGCGCGGGGTGAAGTATTGACCAGACATGATACTGAGAATGTGCTTTCCCGCGACCACAACCAGCAGTTCGTTCGCCCCAACCGAGAAACCGCCATTGTAGTAGTTGGTGAATAGCGACAGCGATTGCGAACCGGGCTCAGCGGGGGACTGGTTGATGCGCGAAACCGCCAGATCCTTCCCGGAGTCGAGGTGGACCACCGCATGTGCGGTTCCCTCGGCATAGAACGGCACATTTGCGGGCGTAATGCCTATCGTTGACACGTAGGTTCCAGAGTAGTAGATGGGGATGCCCTGGTCTTGAACGGATCCGCTCATGATGTGCGTTTGCAAGTTGAACGGGGTCGCATTCATCATCACAAGGGGCTTCAGACTGTCAACGAATGCCGATGGATAGCG
>DAOOUZ010000056.1:0-7063 GCA_035369785.1 Candidatus Cryosericum sp.
GCCTGAACCCGCGACCCCTGTCCCCCATGGCCAGCAGCGTGGCAACCAGCCTGCTGCACGACGTCTGCGCAGACATGGGAGCCCTGCTCCTCGGAAAAAGCGCGCCACCGACTCCCGATGACGTCGTCCGGCAACCAGGCGGGCTGCTGTACATCGACGTCACCTTTGTCCAGGGGCTCTTGCGGCGGGCCGGGCTTGCACCGCAGCTGCTCGAGGCATCCCTTGATGGCATGGCCCAAGCCCAGATGCCACACACGACCCGCTCGACCGTGCCCTCCGTCGGCCGCGCGCGTGCAGGCCTTGCGACCCGCATGGCGGTCCCGCGGCTGGATCAATGGGTGTCAGCCAACCGAGCAGACCTGGCGAGTCTCGAGACCCTGCATGTCGAAGACCTGGGGCCCGAAGCAACCACGGCGACGCTGATGCACGTCCTTGGCCTTCTGCGGACACTGTCCGTGGACCTTCTCCTCTTGAGCGTCGCTTCGACACTGCGCGCTGCAGATCTGCAGCGCGAGCTCGCGCGGAGGGGAGCAGAAACTCGTCTGCAGGAAGCGCTCCATGCCGCGGCGGATGCTGCCGGCCTGGACCCATGGACACACCTCGACCGCATTGCGGCCAGAATCGATGGTGACGCGGCGCACGCCGCAGCCCGGGCCCTTGCGCGTGGCGATGCGGAGGAAGCGCTGCAGACCCTCGCAGGCGACGTCACGACGGCACGCGAACTCGATGGGTTCAGGACGACGTTCTGGTACTTCCGGACCGGCATCATCGACATTGGTTCGCCGACGCTGGCGGAGCGCGCCGACCTGCTTCCTGTCGCCCTGCTGCGCGCGTGGGAAACGGGGGCCAGGGAGCGAGTGCAGGCTGCGTCGGACCCCATGGCATGGCTGGACTCTCTGCCCGGAGGGCGCAGCTCAGCGCTGCGCAGGCGCTATCAGGCGCTGATGCGCACGACGGCGGTCACGGAGAAAGCCTGGTTCTACCTGGGCAAGCTCTTGTCCCTGGTCCGCCTGCTGCTCCTGCGCCGGGGAGACCAGCTGGCACAGGAGGGACGGCTCGACCACCGCGGTGACATCCTTCTGCTGGAACTGGCAGACCTTCAGGGTACCAGCGACCTGCGCTCCATCGCCTCTGAGCGGGCCGCCACGTCATCCCGGCCTGCGCAGCCAGAGGTCATCGTCGAAGTATAGGATGCCGGCCGGGCAACACCAGGCTGGCACCAGTAGGAGGATGTCAGTCGTGCCTTGACGGCAGGCGCTGGGACAGGTACGTGACCAGCGCAGCCACATTGCGTGTCTGCATGTAGATGGTCCCCGGGCCGGTCAGGTCCACGACCAGGCCCTCGCCCGAAAACAGTGTCTGCTTGAGACCGCCGATGGTGCGCACCCGATACCCCATGGTTGCATCAAACGCCACCATGTGTCCGGTGTCCATGACGAGCCCCTCTCCGGGGCCCAGCGTGACCGCGTGGATGGCCCCGTAGCTGGACAGGAACAGGGTCCCTGCGCCCGTCGCCTTCAGCACGAACAGCCCCTCGCGGGAGAAGAAGGTGCGCGCGCCGCCCCACGATGTGTCCAGCTCGATGCCCGGCGTAGCGGCAAGGAACGAGCCAGACTGAACGAGCAGGGTTTCCCCGCGCAGTTCGCGCGCGGCGATGTCGCCTACCATGGTCGGCGCAAGCATCAGGGTTCCGCCGCCGCTCTCCGCCGTAAACGTATTCTCAAACATGCTTTCGCCGCCCACAGACCGCTTCAGGGCACCCAGCAGGCCACCCCTGGCCCCCGTGTCAACATGGATGGTGGAACTCATGCTGACCATGGAGTCCGCCTCGGCGACAACGGCTTCCGACGGATCGAGCTGCACTTCGAGCAGGGCATGACTTGGCTGATACAGGATTCGGTAGCGCACAGACACCTCCGCACACATGGGTCCTTGGGCCCTGCCTGAAGGGTAGGAAAAGCCCGCTCGTTGTCAAGCCTTGCCTCGTTCCGCGTCGGTTCTGTGTTCGAGCCGGCATCACGCACGCGCTGGCTCAAGTCCGCAGATAGCCTACAATGATCAGGGAGGTGAACGCATGCAGCTGGAACTGGTAGAGGTCACGAAGGAAGAGGGCATGAACGTCATCATTGGCCAGACGCACTTCATCAAGAGTGTCGAGGATATCTATGAGGCGGTCGTGAACGCGGTGCCAGGCGTCACGTTCGGACTCGCGTTCAACGAGGCGTCGGGCGTCTGTCTGGTGCGCTGCGCCGGGACCGATGCGCATCTGGTCGACCTGGCCCGCGACAACGCGCTCGCCATCGGCGCAGGGCACATCTTCGTCCTGCTGCTTGGCAATGCCTATCCCATCAACGTGCTGAACGCCATCAAGGCGGTGCCGGAGGTCTGCACGATCTTCGCCGCAACGGCGAACGCGTTGAAGGTCGTCGTCGCGGATGATGGGACCGGACGCGGCGTACTAGGCGTCATCGATGGGGACAAGCCCAAGGGCACAGAAACGGAGAAGGACGCAGCCGACAGGAAGGCCTTGCTGCGGCGCTTCGGCTACAAGTTCTAGGGAGTGCGGGACGCCACAACCGTTATCAGAACGATGGTTGCGATGAGCCACACCGCTGTCATCGTACCGCCGATGACAAGGGAGCGCTGGGCACGCTTGCGGTCGAACGCCGCGCTGCCCACGACGTCAAACATGTCCTGTGCCTCGCGTGCGAACAGCACGGCCAGCAGGCCCAGCACAATGCCGCCGACCGGCACGACGATGGAGGCGATGGCAAAATGCCACGCCAGCGCTGCAAGCTCGGACTGCCGGCGCATGACTGTGCTCAGGCGGACCCGGGACGGGTCGAAAAATGCGTCCAGCGAGGGGTCGCGCTCCCGCGGAACGTTCAGAGTGGCGTCCGCCTGCTCAGTCCGGCTGACAGCGGCCTTTCCATGGTCTGCCTGGGCCACGGGCCTCGAGGTGCCCTGGTGTTTGTTCCTGCGCCGCTTTGTCGCCATGCCGTTATCATATCCGCAGACGCCGCCCTGTAAAGGCCGGACGCCAGCGCCGGCGGCCGCATCATGAACAGCCTCGAACTCCTGCTTCAGGGATTCTCCTGGCGCGAGGCCTCAGGCGTCTGGCACGTGTCCTCGAATGTGACGATCATCCGGGACGAGGGCCCCGTTCTCCTTGTCGACCTGGGGGCGCCGGATCGTCAGCAGGCGCTGCTTGAAGCGCTGGCCAGCCACGGCCTGGTTCCACGGGACATCGCCGCTGTCGTGCTGACGCACATGCACGTCGATCACGTGGGGGCTCTTGCCCTCTTCCCGCAGACGCCTCTTGTGACCTCGCGCGGCATTATGACTGGCAGCAGGTTCCAGTTCAGCCACCCCTCGACCCTGCACCTGTCGCCCCACACGTTCCTGCTGCGCGTGCCGGGGCATACGTCGGGCGACCTTGCGCTGGGCTTCCACGAGGACGATGGAACAACCACTGTCGTTGCGGGCGACCTGTTCCCTGAGTCGCTGGCAGTCGACGCGCCTACGATAGCCGAAGACGCGCAGACGCTTGCCGACAGCAGGAAGCACGTCCTTGCCATGGCCGACCGGATCGTCACGGGGCACGGCCCCGTCCTGCCCGTCAAGCGCTGAAGAAGAGAGGATCAGGCTCCTGTTGTGACGACCTCGGCCGTTTCCTCACCCGAGCTTCTGATGATGTGGTAGCGGTGGACGAGCGTCACGCACGGCGTTAGGGTTCCACCGACCGAACAGTACTTCTCGGCGGACAGCCTGATGGCACGCTCCACGTCCGCCGTGGGCAGCGTATCGCTGGTCACATAGTAGTCGATGAAGATGCGTGTGAACCGGTGTGGCAGTTCCTCCTGGCGTTCGCCGGAGAGCTCCACCCGGTAGCCCGCAACGGGCTGCTTCATCTTGGCAAGCGTTCCCGCAACATGCATGCTGGTGCAGGCTCCCAGGGCCACGAGCAGCAGCTCCATGGGGCCAGACCCTGCTGCGTGCCCGCCCTCGGCCTCCGATGTGTCGATGGTCACCCAGTGATTGGACGCTCCCCTTCCAATGAACGTCAGGCCGTCCGCCTGGCGAACTTCTGCGTGCAGTGCCTTTACTTCTGCCACCTTGTGCCTCCTCGTTTCTGAGTGAAATGGTCTCGCGCAGGTACGTCGCTGCTTCTTCTCAGGACACCATCAGTGCTGCTTCACGCACAACCACGGACGCGGGATAGGTGATGGTCACCGCGGTGCCCGCACCCAGGATGCTCATGATGTCCAGGTGCCCGCCTTCCACTTCCACAAGGTCCCGCGCGATAGGAAGTCCCAGGCCCAGCCCTCCGCTGCTCCGATTCCGGGACCGGTCGCCGCGGAAGAAGCGGTCGAACACGTGGGCCAGGTCGGCCTCGGGGATGCCCCGGCCTGTGTCACGTACCGTGACGGTCACTGCGCCCGTCACGTCAATGGCGCTCGTGATGGAAATCGAGTGACCCGGCGAGGTTGCCGTCAGCGAGTTGTGCACCAGGTTTGTAACTACGCGCTCAAGGAGCTGACGGTCCAGGTGCACTCTTGCGCCGGCTTCCAGCTGGCACGACAGCGCCACCCCCTTGGCCTGCGCCGCTGCGGCATACCTCTGGCACATCTCTGAGAGCGCGTCGTCCAGGTCAAAGTCAGACGCCTCGGGAACGACGGCGTTGGCATCGATCTGTGACAGCTCGCGCAGTTCGTCAATCATGTCTTCGAGGTTGGCGGTCTCCTGAGCGATGGCATCCACCGCAGCCTGAAGTTCCTCGGGCGTGGCGATGAGCCCGGCCTCGAGTGCCTCGGTATAGCCCTTGACGACCGTCACCGGTGTGCGCAGCTCATGAGAGAGGTTCGCAAACAGCTCCTGCTCCACCTCGTTGCGGCACTTCAGCTGACGCGCCATGCGGTTCAGCGAATCCGCCAGTTCCACGAACTCCTGCAGCCCCTGCTTGTCCGCGATGTGCACACTGTAGTCCCCGCGCCCGATGCGGTCGGCGAACCCTGCAAACCGCGCAACCGGCCGCGAGAATCTGCGCGTGAACCATCCCGCCAGCACGAGCGCGACCAGCATGACCGCGCACCCGCCGATCCACACGGACAGGCGCATGATTTCCCGGAAGCGCAGATACGTGGCTGTCATCAGGTAGGTGCCCGGTTCGGCCGCCATGATGCCGGGCGCAAAGGGGACGCCGAAGCGTCCGGCCAGAAAACTCTCGAACACGCGAGTGAAGAGGGCGTCCGCCACGCCGATGGAAAGGGCGATGACCAGTGTGATCAACGCAGCGTAGCTGATGATCAGCCTGGTATGGAAGGTGGACGTCCTCTCCCTCTTCACATGCCACCTAGACCAGGATGCGGTACCCGACGCCGTAGATGGACTCGATGTAGGTCGGGTTCCCGGGGTCGTCCTGGATCTTCTTGCGGATATTCTTGATGTACGCGTCGATGGTGCGGTCGAAGACCTCGTCATCGCTGCCGCCGTAAATCTCCTTGATCAGACTGGAGCGCGAAACCGGCTCGCCGTCCGCCTTGACGAGCAGCGTGAACACCTCGAACTCCTTGGGCGTCAGCATGATGTCCTTGCCCGCCTTGACGACCCGGTGCTTGCCGGGATAGACGACGATGTCCTTGAACGCGAACTTCTCGACCGGGGCCGTGTCTGCCAGCCGTTCCCAGTCATAGCGACGCAGGGCGGCCTTGATGCGCGCCATCAGCTCCCGCGGGCTGAAGGGCTTGGTGACATAGTCGTCGGCACCAATGTCCAGTCCCTCGAGCTTCTGCGCCTCGTCGCTCTTGGCAGTCACCATGATGATGGGGACCGTCGACTTCTTGCGGATCTCGCGGCACACGTCCTCGCCGCTCATCTCGGGCAGCATGAGGTCCAGAATCACCAGGTCCGGCTTCTGTTCGTCGAACAGGCGCAACGCCTCGCGCCCGGTCGTCGCGAGGACCGGCTCATACCCATCCTTCTGCAGGTATAGTTTCTCAAGCGTGCGGATGTTCTCTTCGTCTTCGACTACCAGTATCTTTCTCATGGCTGTATTCTACCCTCGATGGTTGGTCATGTCGTGATGCTGTGTGAATAGACAGTGAACCGCAAGACAGCATGAATAGTGCCTGCGGTCGATTGGACCCAGGAAGTGGCATGCAACTGGCTGTGCCGCTCAATTGTGAAGAACATGGCACCATACTAGCATGGCAGGACAAGTATGCAAGGCCGCGATTGTCATCGCTCCCTTGCGCCATGGGCACCACTCAACCGTGCACACGTGCACGGTCCGACATGTCATGCTTGTACTGCGCAGACAGGTTGGTACAATATCACCATCTGGTGACGCCATTGGCATCATGAGGTGACGCATATGTACAGACCACGGTGGATGACCGACCGATTGAAGCTTTCACAGGATGTCTTCCCTATCATCGCCTTGACCGGGGCACGACAGACTGGCAAGAGCACACTGCTTGGCAATGAACCCTTCTTCGCAGACTACCTGCACGTCAGCCTGGACGACCTGACAACCATGGTGCAGGCACACGATGATCCCAAAGGGTTTGTCAACCAGGCAGACCGCATGGTCATCGACGAGGCCCAACGCGTACCCGAACTCTTCATTGCTGTCAAGAAAGCAGTCGATGACAACCGATCGCGCCGCTTTGTTCTTAGCGGGTCTGCGAACTTTCTCTTGCTCCGGCAGATCCAGGAGAGCCTCGCGGGACGAGCCGGCTACAGCGTCCTGCGCCAGCCGACATGGAGCGAGTGGGCTGGCGTTGTCAAACCCTCATGGCTGGACGCCCTCCTGGATGGCGTCCTGCCCTCAGAACAAGAGACTTCCCCACCGGGGGACATGAAGCAGATTCTCTTCACGGGCTTTCTTCCCTCTGTTCGCGACCTGTCACCAGAGCAAGCCGGCCTGTTCTGGGACAGCTACATCCAGACCTACATTGAGCGCGACTTGCCTGGCATCTCGGCTGTCTCCTCCATCGTCGACTACCGGAACGTCATGCGTGCGGTCGCCATCACGACCGGGTCACTCCTGGAATACGCTACT
>DAOOUZ010000057.1:0-7058 GCA_035369785.1 Candidatus Cryosericum sp.
AGCCATCCGCGAGCGCGGCCCGCGAATACGGTTGAAGACCTCCTCGAAGGCCGAGCCGGTCATGGTGTAGTGCCACAGCGCGTTGCCGAACTCCTCGAACTGGTTGAAGACGACGATGCCGTCGCCGCGCTCTGCTTTCAATTCGTGGACCTTGTCGTAGATTTCCTTGACATTGGACTCGGTGCCCGGCGTGCCGATGACCTCCTTGGTGCCGATGGCGCGCAGCCAGTCGAAGCGCTCCTTGCTCATGCCCTCCGGCAGGATGGCCACGGCGTCCGTCGCCAGCAGGGCGCAATCGAAGGCGCCTCCCCGGCAATAGTTGCCCGTGGACGGCCAAACGGCGGCCTGGCGCTTGGGGTCAAACTGTCCGGTGACAAGGCGGGGCACCAGGCACCCGAACGCGGCGCCGACCTTGTGGGCGCCAGTGGGGAAGTACTTGCCCACGATGCCCACGACGCGAGCGCGCACGCCGGTGATGGAGCCGGGCAGCTCGATGGCGTTGACGCCTCCGTACAGCCCTGTCTGCACATCATTGTGCCACGTGATGCGGAACAGGTTGATGGGGTTGACGTCCCACAGGCCGACACCCTTGAGCCGCGCCTTGACCTTGTCGGGAACCAGCGACGGGTCCTTCTGCTGCGCAAAGGTGGGGATGATGATAGTGCGTTCCTGTGCCAGCTTGACGGTCGAGGCCAGCACCTCTTCATGGACGGTCATGTCGAATACAGCCATGGTACACCTCTCTCTCGGAATCGGCCGCGGGTCGCGCGGAGCAACCGCTTCCTGTGCCGGGCTTCAGTCTAGCCGCGACGGGGCGGACTTCAACCCTGCGGCTTGAAGAGCCGCATCAGCGTTCCTGTGGCCTGCCTGAGGGCTGGCCCAAGCAGCGCCGGGTCGAGGGTCTTCTCGGGCTCGTTGTGAAACACGGCGAAGGGCACGCGGCGCCCCCTGATGGTCAGATACCCCTCATCCCTGCCGCCCGTGAGGTCCTGCCAGTCGCCGGTGCGGTAGTACCCCTCCATCTTGGCGTCCTCCAGCGAGTGGTACAGGACGGAGTCTTCCTGCCCCGGCCGGAAGCGGCGGCGGTTCTTGCGGAGGGACTCCTCGAAGCTGACGTCGACGTACAGGATGCAGGCGCGGTCCAGCGCATCGTCCGACAGGTGCTGAAACGCTCTTGCATAGGCGCCGTCTCCGCCCCGCGCGAACTCCATGAGGACGCTGTGCGCGTTCAAATAGTCGGGACTGCGTGCCAGCTGCTTGCGGAAGTCCAGGTCGATGCGCTCGATGTTGAAATCCCAGATGCGGTTGTCCAGGAAGGAGAGGGCCTCGTCCGTTTCCCGGCGGGCCGCCCCACCAGCAGGATGACATCCAGCTTCTCCGTCATGTCGCCTTCCTCAGGCCGGACGCTGCGCACGGCGGGCCGCCCTCAGCTCGTCGATGAGCGGCACCAGGCGTTCCCGCTCACCCGGGATGTCATCGGCAACGCGCGCGACGGCGACGGGCAGCATCCAGCTCCACATCTGCTGTGCCGCGTCTGGCCGCAGCTTTCTGTACCGTGCGAGCCATGCCCGGTAGAAGCGCTCGCGCGTTTCGCGCTCCACCCAGGTGACCCGCAGGTCCCCATGGGAGGCGTCGGCGATGCGCAGGAGGATGGCGGTGCATGCCGCGTCCGATGCGGGGGCGCCGCCCGCGGCAAGGGACCAGTCGATGACGCAGGGGCCCGTCGCCGTCATCAGCACGTTCCCGGGATGGAAGTCGCAGTGGCACAGGTGGTCGTCCTCGGGCAGCAGTTCCAGCGTTGCCAGCGCGTCGCCCTTGATGGCCGCCACCACGCCAGCCCGCGCGATGCGCCGCGCCAGGTCCTCCCGGCGCGATGTGAGGCCGGGAGCATGTACCTCGTGAATCCTGGCCTGCAGGTCCGCAAAGAGGCGCGCGTACCGTGTCGTGTGCGCAGGCTCCCGTTCCACCAGGCGCAGCAGGCTGGTGCCCTGTACGCGCTCCAGCACGAAACCCCGCCGCCCGTCCACGGTCACGGCACCCCGCAGCTGCGGCGAGGAAAGTCCGGCCGCCTGCGCGGCACGCGTCCCCGCCTCCTCCTGCTCGATGAACGACGCGGGATACCCGGGGACGAACAGCTTGAGGACGCTGTCCTTTCCCCACGCGTAGACCTCGGCGGTGCGCCCGCGCGCCAGCAGCTGTGCCGAACCGATGTGCTCTTCCATACCGTCTTTTGACCCCTTTCCCGCGGCTTCGCACGTGCCGCCTGCGGGAGTGCCATGAGTCTAGCACCGATTCGGTTCACAGACGCACGCCCGGCACGCGGCGCTCTCTGCTATACTGAACTTGATGTGGTGCAGTCGTGTGACAGAAAAGGGAGCCCGATGGAGCGAAAAGGGTTTGTGCTGAAAGGGACCAGCCAGGCGGTCGAGATGATCATCGGGGAGAGTACGCCGGTACCCGAGATGCTGGCGCAGCTGGCCGACGTCCTGCGCCGCCGCGGCGAGGTCATGGCTCGCCTGCCGTTCGTCGTGGAGCCGGGCGACCGGCACCTGAGCGAAGCGGAGCTCGCGCAGTTCGAGGAGTTTTTCCGCGCGCAGGCACTGGACTACCAGCTGCCGCAGCCGCAGCCCGAGGCCGACCCCGCGGAGGCACTGTTCCCCGAGCCGCACGTGGACCCCACCATCGTGGTCGACCACACCCTGCGCTCCGGCCAATCGGTGACGACGGGCGGCAACGTCCTGATCGTGGGCGACGTCAACGAGGGCGCAGAGGTGCACGCGGCGGGCAGTATCTATGTCATGGGCACCATCCGCGGCGTGGTCTCGGCGGGCGGTAGCATCACGGCCCTTGCCTTCGCACCTTCGCGCATGAGCGTGGGGGACGTGGAATACGCGGGCGAGGACGACGGCGCGCGGGAGGGGCGAAGAGCGCGCACGGTGTTCGTCGAGAATGGCATCATCCATGTCGACATTGCCGGGAAAAGGAGATAGGAACATGGGAAAGGTCATCGTTGTCACTTCGGGAAAAGGCGGGGTGGGCAAGACCACGACGACCGCCAACGTGGGAGGGGCGCTTACCAAGCTGGGCCGCAAGGTTCTGCTGGTGGACATGGACGTGGGCCTGCGCAACCTGGACCTCGTCATGGGGCTGGAAAACCGCGTCGTCTACACCTTCATGGACGTGCTGGAGGGCCGCGCGACGGCGGAGCAGGCCATGGTCAGGGAGAAGCGCTCGGACGGAGCCCTGATGCTGCTTGCGGCGTCGCAGCTGCACAACAAGCAGGACCTGGACATCGACAAGGTGAGGGAGGCCATTGCAGCCTTGGCGGAGGACTTCGACTATGTGTTCCTCGACAGCCCCGCGGGCATCGAACACGGATTCGAGGCCAGCAGCGCCCCGGCCGGCCGGGCGCTCATCGTCGTGACGCCGGATGTGACCTCGGTGCGCGATGCCGACCGGGTCATCGGCCTGCTGGAGAACAAGGGCGTGCGCGACTGTGCGCTCATCGTCAACAAGTACGACCGCGTCCTCATCGAGCGCAAGAAGCAGTTGACCAGCGACGACATCGTGGACGTGCTGGGCGCGGAGCTCATCGGTGTCGTGCCGGATGACAAGGCCATCATCGAAGCCACCAACCGCGGCGACATTTTGGCGCTGAGCCAGAACACCCCGGCCACGGCGGCGTACATGGAGATTGCGCGCCGCCTGGAGGGCGAGCAGACCGGCTTTGCGGCCCTTTCGACCGGCCGCAGCCTGCTCAGCATGTTCCGGAGGCAGAAGTGAGCTGGTTTCACAAGGGGGCCGGCGAGATAGCCAAGGAGCGCCTGACCTTCATCCTTGTCCAGGACCGCTCCCAGCTGTCCCCTGCGCAGATGGACAAGATGAAGGAGGAGCTGGTTGCCGTCATCGGCCGGTATTTTGACATCGACAAGGCCCAGATTCAGCTGAGCGTCGAGCGCCAGGAAGGCCGGCAGGTGGTCGAGACCTCCATTCCCATCAACGGGGTGCGGCACGCCTAGGCCTGTTGATGGGCACCGGTGAACCGCGTAGAATGAAAAGCGTCCCGCGCCACGCAGCGGGGGCGCTCATGTGCAGCATGACGAGAGGGTGGACATGACAACAGCAGCAGACATGCAGGATGGAAACCTTGTACGGCTGACGCCCGGGCAGATCCGGGAGATTCTGCCGCAGAAGGAGCCGTTCCTCTTCATCAACGGTCCCGCGGAGGTGGTCCCGGGTGTGCGCGTCCACGCAACCGCGAGCTATCCGGAGGACAGTTTCTTCTACGCCGGGCACTTTCCCGGATTTCCTCTGACGCCGGGCGTCATCATCGTCGAAACGATGGCGCAGGCGGCGTCGCTCATCATCCTGACCATGCCCGAGCACGTGGGGCAGATTGGGTACTTCGTGGGGATCAAGGAGGCGCGGTTCTTCAAGTCCGTGTTCCCCGGCGCGACCGTGGAACTGGAGGGCAGGTTCGTGGAGGAGCGCCACGGCGTGGTCGAGAGCACGGTGGAGGCGCTGAAGGACGGCGTGCGCGTCGCCAGAGCGGACCTCACCTGCACCTTCCGTTCTCAACGTGCCGTGACCGACACGGAGCAACGGTCGGTGCCCGTGGCGGATGCGGGAGGGGCATAGCAGGTGGACAAACACGCGACCAGCTCCAAGCGGCAGATGGTGGCGGTCACCCTGGACCGCATGTGGCGGACCATTCTCGTGAACCGGCTGGCCGCCAGCCCCATGCTGGTCAATCAGGTGCGTGCGGCGCTGCTGCGCCTGTACGGCATTCACACGGCAACGCACGGCATCCGCCCGGGATGTTTCTTCGCAGGGCGCAACGTGAGCTTCGGCCCGGGGACCTTCGTCAACTACCGCTGCTACTTCGACGGATCGGCTCCGATTCGCATTGGCAGCCGCTGCAGCCTGGGCATGGAGGTGCTGTTCTGCACCTCGACGCATGTCATCGGGACCTCCGCCGAGCGGGCGGGCGCGCCCGACCCGCGGGCCATCACCGTGGGCGACGGGTGCTGGATCGGAGCGCGGTCCGTCATCCTGCCTGGCGTGACCATCGGGGAAGGGTGCATCATCGCAGCCGGGGCCGTCGTCAACAAGGATTGCGCGCCGAACGGCATGTACGCCGGGGTTCCGGCGCGGAGAATCAAGGACCTGCCCTGAGGAGGCAGACATGAGCAGAACGTGGAGTACTGCCACAGAGCGTCTGGACAAGGGCTACCTGTTCACGGACATCGGGACCATCGAGGTCGTGGGCAGCGGGCGCGGCATCGTGGCGGTCACGTTTGTCGACGCCGTGGACAGCGCAGCCGGGTGCGCGACCCCGGTCGTGCAGGAGTGCCTTGCTCAGCTGGGCCAGTACTTTGGCGGCACGCGGACCGCCTTCACCGTACCCCTGGACCTGCGTGGCACCGACTTTCGCCTGCTGGTCTGGCACGCCTTGCAGGAGATTCCTTTTGGTCAGACGACCACCTACGGGGCCGTAGCCGGCGCTGTCGCGCGTCCCCGGTCGGCGCACGCGGTTGGCGGCGCGGTGGGCGCCAATCCCGTTTCCATCATCGTACCCTGCCACCGCGTCATCGGCAGCGACGGGTCACTGACCGGCTACGGCGGCGGTCTCGACCGCAAGCGGTGGCTGCTGGAACACGAGCGCAGAATCCTGGCGACGCAGGGTTAGGCGGTCGTTCCCCACAGACTGCGCAGGCGGTCGATGTTCTGCAGGGCAGCCTGTTCGCCCTGCCGCATCGCCTCCTGTCCCTTTGCGAAGTCGAACATGTCGGCGCGCACGTCCATGCTGATGGCAAGGTCGCTGCGGCACAACTGAAGGTTGTCCGACGCCTTCGTGGTAATCTCGCTCACGCGCCGCACCACGTCCAGCGAGGTACGGTACTTCTCCCGCTTGGCCGGCTGCTGCTGGCCGACGTAGACCCCGATGACCCGTGTCGCTCCCAATTCGCGCGCGGTTTCCACGGGGATGTTGTCGACGGCCCCGCCGTCGACCAGAGCCATGCCCTGATAGCGCAGCGGCTCCAGAAACGGCATCAGCGCCATCGTCGCATACAGCGCGTCCGCCAGTCTTCCCTGGCTGAACGTGATCTTGTTGCCTGACAGGATGTCCAGCGCGATGCAGGCGAAGGGCAGGCGCAGCAGAGAAAAGTCGGCGCCCTTGGTGACATGCCCCAGGAACGAGCGGATCTTCTCGCCACTGTCGAACGCCTTGTTGGTGAACAGGACCCGCAGACCGACGCCCGCCCACTGGACGCAGCGGAACAGGCGCGACTTCCTGAGGTCCACCCTGGGTCTTGCCGGCCCTGCCGTGCCCAGGAAGTCATTGAGCTGCATGGTCGCCACGAACTGCTCCATCGCGCCCGGCGCGATGCCGTACGCGTACAGCCCACCGACGACGCCGCCCATCGAGGTACCCGTCACGATATCAGGATACAGTCCGTTCGCTTCCAGTGCCTTGAGGAACCCGATGTGAGCAAATCCCTTTGCTCCGCCCCCGGACAGGGCAAGACCAATCTTGTCCATGAATGATGCCTCTACACGTTACAGATGGTCCTGGTTATACCCCCGTTTTCAGACAAGTAAAGGGATACGTGCACCGGCACGGTTCACAATGGGCAGCCGGCAGCCGTGATCACGGGCATGACAGCGCGGCACGTGCGTATGTTACATATCCTCCTCATCTTCTCCGGGTTCCTCGTCCCGCTGGAGCGTGTCATCCGGGTCGTCGACGATGGTCTCGATGACATCGCCAAGCGCAATGAGGCTGTACTGGGCCGGCGACAGGACCTCTTCGGTCACCAGGTAGAGCTGCGCGGGGTCCGGAAGTTGAATGGTGAGCTGCCAGTCGACAACGCGGTACCACTTGTCCGTTCCTTCCCTCGTGACATAGTACTCGCGGGTCGCGCTGCGTTCCACCTGCCCGGTCCGCGCTGTCGTGCGGTACACCGGGTGATCGCCGAGGAACTCGGTCGTCGGCGTGACAATGTCAAACGTACACATCGTTCTGTACAAGGTGTTCCTCCTGGAGTTGTGTTCGA
>DAOOUZ010000058.1:0-6888 GCA_035369785.1 Candidatus Cryosericum sp.
CATGAGCGAGGTTCATGGAATGGCCCAGCGCGGGGGTTCGGTGGTCTGTGAGCTGCGCCTTGGCAACGTGCGCAGCCCCCTGATTCCTCAGGGTGAGGCGGATCTGCTCATTGCATTCGAGCCTGTCGAGGCCGTTCGCAACCTTCCCCGCGTCAACCGCAAGAGCGTGGTTGTTACAGAAGTCCGGCCCATTGTGCCCGTCAGTGTTTCCCTGGGCGGGCTGGTGTATCCGGCCGTGGACGACCTAGTCGCATTCATGCGCGAACAGGTTGCCGCAGTCCATGCGGTAGGCGCGTCTGCCGCGGCGGAGGAGATTGGCCTTCCTCAGGCTGCGAACATGGTCTTGCTTGGGGCCACGATGGGCACCGGTCTCATCCCAGTTCGGCGTGAGGCGCTTATCGCTACCATCAGGCGGACCGTCCCCGAGAAGACGCTGGAGCGCAATCTCCAGGCATTTGAGACGGGCCTGCAAATGACCGGGGGTTCGGAGGCCATCGGGTCGATCAGCGTGTAAGGTGGTCGGTGCGCCCGATGACGCTGGTTTCCCATCCAGTGGTCTCAAGTGTAAAGACCGAGACAGAACCGTTGGGCAGATCGAACTCCCCGCCCGATGATGCTCCAAGATTGAGGAGAACCGGGATCAGCACGCGGCTGAAGGCACCGTGGCTCACGACGAGGACAGGCGTGGCCGGCGTCGACTCGAGAAGGGATCGCACACGTCTGGCCCGCGTGACGACCTCAGCCAGGGATTCGCCTCCCTCGGGCCTGGCGCTCATGGACCTCAAGCCCCACGCATGAACCGTGTCAGGATGGGCGGCCTTGATTTCAGGCCAGGTGTGTGCCTCCCAGCTGCCGAAATCGATTTCCTGCAGGTCGGACACTACGGTTGGCGTCAGACCAAGGTGTTGCGCGACGGGGTCTGCAATGGCCCGGGTCCGCTGAAGTGGACTTGTCAACACCAGCTGGAACGGGATGCCGGACAGATACCGGACGGTTTCCAGGGTCTGCGCGACCCCCCGTTCCGAGAGTGGTGCCTCCTGCATTCCCTGGAGCCTGCCCTCACTGTTCCAGGTTGTTTCGCCATGACGAGCGAGGTACATCGTTTTCATGAGACCACCTCTTGACTAATGGGCTGTTACGAACGATAGTATCTAATAGAATCGTCCAGTTGAGAAGGGAGTACTACCGTGAAGCACATTCAGCCAGTGGCAGTAAAGACCATCGATGTCAGCGAGCGTGCAGCCAAGGCGTGCCGTGAGTGCCAGACTCCGTGCAAGTCCGCGTGCAAAACCTCATCCACAGTCGGCAATCAGGTCTGCGAAACGAGGAAGAAACCCGAGCGGTTCATCTGGTAACTGTGAGTCTTTCGCGCATTCTTCCCGCCTCGACTCATCTGTTCGAGCGAGGCGGTTTTCATGTGCTGGTCGACGTTCCGACAGGATCGATCTTCTCACTTGATGAACGGGCATACAGGTACCTCTCCTGCATTCTCGCGGATCCAGAGCAGACCGACGCCGACGTTGCGCGTCGCACAGGGCTGTCCGGGTCCGCGATGGCGGAGATCGAGGGTGAGTTCGAGCAGCTGATCGCTGCGGGGTGCCTGTTCTCAGTGGCAGCACAGCCGGAGGAAGATCCCTCTGCCCTGACTCTGAAGTCGCTGTGCCTCAACGTTGCTCACGAGTGCAACTTCTCGTGCGCCTACTGCTTTGCACATGGCGGCGACTACCACGGCGAAACTGCATTGATGTCTCGCCAGGTCGCACGGTCAGCTATCGATGTTCTCGTACGGCAGGCTGGTTCGCACCGCAACCTTGAAGTAGACTTCTTCGGCGGTGAGCCTCTGATGAACTGGGATGTTGTTGTCGATGCCATGGCATACGCCCGGGCGACCTATCCTGCAAGGAACTGGCGTTTCACCCTTACGACCAACGGGTCACTGCTGCGCGACGACATGTTTCCGGTGCTGGAGGCCAACGATGTTTCTGTTGTGCTGAGCCTGGATGGGGGACAGAGGGCAAACGATGCCAACCGCACGTTCAGCAATGGAGGTGGCACCTTCACTGCCATTCTCGACCGCATTCGACGTTTCACAGCTACGAGGCCCGATGGGGGGTATTTTGTTCGGGGAACATATGCCAGCAACACGCTTGAGTTTGCGTCCAGCGTCCGCCAGTTGCACGAACTTGGGTTCCGCTACATCTCGATGGAACCGGTAGTTCTGGCCGCTGATTCCAGTCTGGCCCTGAGAGCGAGCGACCTGCCCGCCATCAGGACGCAATACGAGGAACTGATTGCCTACTTCTTGAGTGAACTCCGGTCGGACCAGGGGTTTGAGTTCTTTCACTTCAAGCTGGATCTCGAAGCCGGTCCTTGTCTGAGCAAACGCATATACGGTTGCGGCGCAGGAGCCGAGTATATGGCGGTGGCTCCCAATGGCGATCTGTTTCCATGCCATCAGTTTGACGGTGTCCAGGAATATCGCCTCGGAAACGTTCTTCAGACTCCCGCTATCCAGCGCCCCGAACTCATTCGCGAGTTCGCCCACGCCAACTTCCTGTTCGCCAAGGAGGCATGCAGCGCATGCTGGGCACGGTTCTACTGCAGCGGAGGTTGTCTTGCCAACAACTACAGCATGAACCGAACACTGACGGAACCGTACGAGCTGGGGTGCCTGATCCAGAAGGAACGGATCGAGGCTGCCCTGGCTGTCAAGGCAGCCCAGTCGCAGGCAGAGCAGCCCATCGCCTGAGGCAGGCACAGGACGATTCTTTCTGTGTACAAAAAAGGCACAGGGTTCTTGTACCCTGTGCCTTTGTCATTGACTTCAACCGTGGTGCCGAGAGGCGGAATTGAACCGTCGACACGGGGATTTTCAGTCCCCTGCTCTACCAACTGAGCTATCTCGGCACACTTGCAACGCCAGACACACAGAAACAAGCTACTGGCCGAAGACCGCAGCCATCAGACTCTGAGCCCGAACTGCATTGGTGGGCGAAACAGGGTTCGAACCTGTGACTTCTTGCTTGTAAGGCAAGCGTTCTACCGCTGAACTATCCGCCCGTTGCTTGTGGTACGTACAAGAATGGTGCCGGGGGTGGGAATTGAACCCACACGGATCTCTCCATGCGCCCCTTAAACGCACGCGTCTGCCAGTTCCGCCACCCCGGCCCGAACCTTGTCTCCCTAGAACTTAAATACTACAAGCACCAGGGACAATACCACAAAGACGATGGATAGAACAACTGCAAGCCGATCGAGAACAACATCCTTGGGCTTGCGGACATTGAACACCGTCGCGCTGCCTGAAATTGCACCCAATCCGCTACCCTTGGGCTCCATAAACAGAATCGCAAGGATATCGCCAACTGCGACCAGCGCCATTACTATTTCGAGTACAGTTTTTAGCAACGTGAACCTCCACGAACAAGTGCTAGTATACTGAATCCCAGCGCTATTGCAAGTACTTGAGGGTACTAGTCCACAGAATCGATTGCCTCGATGCCCGGCAGCTGCTTGCCTTCCAGGTACTCGAGGAAGGCTCCTCCGCCTGTTGAGACATGCTTGAAGTCATTCTGAAGTCCAAGGGCGTCGATGACGGAGGCCGTTTCACCGCCTCCTGCAACAGTGAGCGCCTCCTTGTTTGCTGCGATGGCACGCGCCAACGCCTTGGTTCCTTCGGCAAACTCAGGAATCTCGATGACCCCCATTGGACCATTCCAGATGATCGTGCTGGCGGCCGACGTCTCGTCCGTGAATGCCTTGATGGTTCTGGGACCGATGTCAACACCGATCTGATCAGCCGGGATCTCTTCAATGTCCACAGTGCGATGCGGGTTTCCCGCCTTGATCTCGTTGGTAACCACGACGTCAACCGGCAGGACAATCCGCGTTCCCTGTGCCTTGGCAGATTCCAGGATTTCGTCGGCCACCTTCAGGTAGTCCTCTTCGACCAGCGAGAACCCAACGCCATATCCCATAGCCTTGAGGAAGGTAAAGGCCATGCCACCACCGATGAGAATTGCGTCGGTCTTGGTGAGCAGATTCTTGATGAGGCCGATCTTGTCGGACACCTTTGCGCCGCCCAGTATTGCTACGAAGGGCCTCTTGGCGGATGTCGTGACAGTCTCGAGAACTTGAATCTCCTTCTCGAGCAGGAACCCTGCCGCGGATGGGAGAAACTGAGGCACGCCGGCCACGGAGGTGTCAGGCCTGTGCGCGGTGGCAAACGCATCGTCCACATAGACGTCGGCGAGCGATGCCAGACTCTTGGCCAGTTCTTCAGAGCCTGTCTTTTCCTCTTTCATAAAACGCACATTCTCGAGCATCAGCACATCGCCGGGTCTTGCGCTTGCAACGGCCTCGGTTACGTCGGGTCCAATCACCGAATCCAGCTTCTTGACAGGCTCTCCAAGGAGCGTAGACAGCCTCTGGGCCACCTTGTCAAGCCGCAGTGACTCGACAACTTTTCCGTCAGGACGTCCCAGATGAGTTACAAGAATCACAACAGCATCGTTTTCGAGCAGGTACCGGATAGTGGGAAGGGTCTCGATAATGCGCTTGTCGTCTGTAATGGCCCCTTCTTTGGAGATAGGAACGTTGTAGTCGACCCGCAGGAGAACCTTCTTGTTACGAACGTCCAGTTCCTTGATGCTGCGCTTTGCCATGCCGGTACCTCCTAGTAGGATGCTTTTGTAGCGATGAGCTTGGTCAGATCAGCGACTCTGGCGCTGTATCCCCACTCATTGTCATACCAGCTGAGAACCTGAACGAGTGTTCCGTTTGCCTTGGTCGACAATCCATCCACGATTCCAGAGTACAGCGTTCCACGATAGTCGGACGACACCAGCGGCAGATCATTGTAGCCGAGGTACCCCTTCATGGAGGATTCGGACGCTGCTTTCAGGGCTGCGTTGACCTCATCACGGGTCGCAGGCTTGCTGAGCACAGCGTCGAAAACGGTAATCGAAACGGTTGGGGTCGGCACGCGCAGCGAGATGCCGTCCAACTTGCCTTTGAGCTCCGGAATGACGAGCGCGACAGCCTTGCTGGCACCCGTAGTCGTGGGGATAATGTTGGTTGCTGCATTGCGGGCTCTGCGCAGGTCCTTGTGGGGTGCATCAAGGATTCGCTGATCGAGCGTGTAGCTGTGCACAGTTGTCATATACCCCTTCTCGACACCCCAATTGTCGTTGAGCACCTTGACGACTGGTGCGAGAGAGTTGGTCGTGCACGATGCGTTTGAGATGATAGAATGCTTGGTGACGTCCAACAGGCCCTCGTTGACGCCCAGAACCACCGTGATATCCTCACCCTTGGCGGGAGCAGTGATGACTACCTTCTTGGCGCCAGCGGTGATGTGCCCGCGTGCCTTGTCGGCATCTGTGAAGACACCAGTTGACTCGATGACGATGTCAATCCCCAGGCTTCCCCAGGGAAGCGCTGCAGGATCCTTCTCCTGAAAGATCTTGACCTCATGGTCTCCGATGGTTATCGCGCCCTGCTTTGCTGTAATGTCGATGTCCCATGTCCCATAGTTGGAATCGTACTTGAGCAGATGCGCCAGAGTGTTCTCATCCGTGATGTCGTTCGCTGCGACAATGTCCAGCTCTGGGTAACGGGTCATCAGATGCTTCAGCACCTGGCGGCCAACCCGACCAAGCCCATTGATTGCAATCTTTGCCATGCTACACCTCCCTGTATAGTGGCCGCTCGTCGAAACGGGGCGGCGATGCACACACATGATACGCAAATGGCGGCAAAAGCAAACAGAACGTTATTAATTGTGCCTGAAATAGCGGGCTGGGATTCCGAGCGAGAGACGGTACTTGGCAACTGTACGCCGGCTGACGTGGATGCCCTGAGTTGCAAGGTATTCGCTGATTTGCCTGTCACTCATGTCTCTCGCGGTGTCACCCGACTGCAGCAACACGCTCACAGCATCCTTTGCGGGAGCGGACGCGGTCTCCCATCGGTCCATGACAAGAGACCGCAGGCGGAACGTCCCTCGCGGCGCGGCCACATATTTGCGCGACAGTGCTCGTGCGAGTACAGTTCGCGACAGCCCTGCGTCGCGCATGAGCCTGTCCGTCGCCACTCGCGACGGATTGTCAGACTCCCCCGAGAGAAACGGCGTCAACTGTTGAATCAGTACCTCGCCAATTCTGGTGAGAGCTTGGGTTCGCTGGACGATGCCCTCCTCCACCCAGCGTGCCCTTGTCACGTCGGTCATGACAGACCTTCTCGCCTGAGGGTCTTCACGGGCAGACGCCAGAACCTCCGGGTCAACTGTCAGAGTCCACCCGGGCTGTGGCACGGTGCACACGAGGCCCCCGTTCAATGGGTCGCGCTCAATGACAATGTCGGGCACGACAATGCGTGCCTGCGCCGGAATGAAATGCTTGAGAGGCTGCGGGTCCAGGACAGCCATCACCCGCTGCACCACGCCCGCATCCGATGGGAGTCCCAGCTTTTTCAGGCATGCACGCACTACTCCGGGAGACACTGACCTTGCTCTTCCGCGCAGAAAGCCGGCACATGCCTCGACAGGAAGGCCGGGAATCACCCGCGCCACTTGCAGGGCAAACCCGTGGGCTACATCCTTCGCACCCAGTCCTGCGGGATCCAGCGTCTGCAGCGCGCCGAGGGTTTTCCGCACATCGAGTTCCCTGAGGTTGTTCCTTGTCGCATAGTCGGACACGTCATACGGGAAGAAGCCGCGTTCATCGAGGTCCGACACGACGAACTCGGCAACCTGAAGCGCGGGCTCCTCGATCAGGCCTCGCTCAAGGAGTTCGCCCACGATATCGTCAGTGGCATCAGACTCCACCGGAGCGGGCAGAGAATCCACATCGCCATTCCAGGAGTCACCCGAGGCGGTCGCACGCGTAT
>DAOOUZ010000059.1:0-6614 GCA_035369785.1 Candidatus Cryosericum sp.
GCAGGAACGGGGAGTCGCAGGGACGCGCACAGTGGAATTGTCACCAACGTTGCGCTCGAGGACGTTCGTGAGCGCATGCCGCACGGGTTCGCCGAACACCCGCCCGTGCGCAGGTTCCTGGGAGCGCCCCCCACCATCCGCTTCACGGGACGTCCGGCAGACTTCGATACCCTTGTCTGTCCGACCGGCGCCATCGAGGAGGGCACAGATGGCATTCCGGTCGTGCGGCGGCATTCCTGCATTGTCTGCGGCTGGTGCCTGAAGCAGTACGCAGAGGCCACCACCTCGCCACGGTAGAGCCGGGCCGCTAGAGAACAAGCGACGCAGGCAGTCTGTTCGCGTCCGGGCTAGCTGAAGGAGATAAGGTCTTCCGGCTGATGCAACGCGGCAGGAACCTTCAGGCTGCTGGTTTCGACGATGTTGACGTCCTTGTAGTTTCTGGAGATGTTGTGGTACGTCGTCAGGTAGTTCTCATAGCCCATCTTCCGGGCCACAAGCAACGCCTCGCCCACAAACCCGGGAGCCTCGAGCCGCATGGCCAGGTCGCGCGCTATCGACAGTTCGATCGGGGACAGCGCTACGACCGTGAGCTTCATGACGTTCCTCAGGTCTGTCGGCACGTTCTGAAGGTCCTTGGCGGATACCGCCAGCTTGGAAATCTGGCTGCGGTACCCGCCCTTGAAGAGCTGCGTCAGGGCCGCTGCGTCCGCCACGACGCCGTCCCGCAGAAGGGCGTCGAGATCGATGTCGCCTCCGAACGCGGAGGCTTCCTGCTGGGGTTCGGCTGCGGCTGGTGCGGCAGGGGAAACGGGACGCGCTGCGACAGACGGGGTGCTGACAGTCTGGTCGAAGGACTCCTCTGCCTCGAGGAGCCTCGACAGCAGGTCGGCCCCTGAGGGCGCCGCCGGCTCGACGGGCATGGCTTGCGCGGCAGGAGCGGGCGCCGGCGTCTCTGGAACCTCTGGACGTTGTGGCTCGACAGGTGGCGCAGAAACCTCGACAGGCGGAATCTCTCCAGGCGAAACCTCGGCGGCTGCCGGCTCAACCGACGCAGCCTCGACAGATGGAGGCTCGACGGGCTGGATGACGGCCGCTGGCGTTTCGGGCACCGGCGGCGGTTCGACCGTCGCCGGCTCCGCCTGTTCTGCGGGCTCGACAACGGCCGAGGGCTGCGCCTGCTCGAGCAGTGGTATCCCGGCAGGCTCTGTGGGCAGTTCCGGAACTTCTGGCGGTGCTTCCTGGCCCATGGGGCGCAACTCGGGCTCCGGGGTCGGCTCGGCCAGCGCCTCTGCGGCGGGCGCCTGTTCCTCCGGAGCGACAGGTACCTCAATCTCCGGCATCGGCTCTGCCTGCTCGGGCGGCAGTACAATGGGCGAAATCAGCTCGACGGGCGGAGGCTCCGGCGTCGCCGTGGCAGGAGCCTCGGCTTCGACCACGGGCCGCGCGGCCTTTGCCTGGTCGCCGGTAAAGAAGCCCAGCGGCTCGAGGGAAATCTCGGGAACGGAGGGGCCGTGCTGGGTTTCCTCTGCAGGCTTGGCGGCATGCTCCTCTGCAGGAGCAGCGGGGCGCTCTCGTCCCTTCCCCTTCGGTTCAAGCTGCTCCGGCATGGCAGTTGGTGCGGGCCCCTGCTCTACGACGCCGAATTCGATGACATTCTGACCCTGGTCGGCCGTGCGGGGGGTTACCCTGGGCAGCTGCCTGGGGGCGGGGCGGCGGGGCCGCAGCGCGAGCAGCAGGATGACCAGCAGAAGAATGACGATAACCCAGAAGGTCCAGATGGCGACCAGTTCCGGGGTGGCGGCGGTCAGCCCCATCCGTTCCAGGACCGGGACAGCGAGTTGTGCAAAGGGAAGGAACAGACGGACTGCGGTGTCGTTGATGGACTGGGCGACGCTCTGGACGACCGCCAGGGCCTTGCCTGACGTGAAGAACTCGCGGACAGTTGCCCACGCATCGGAGGCGGTAGTGCCAACCGTCTGCGCTGCATCCCGTATCCAGGCACCGACTGCCTGCCATGTCCCCTGAGCCGAGGACATGACCACAGGGTGGCCGGGATTGCCTGTGGGCACTGCCTGCTCGCTCACAGCCGCAACCCGGAGAGTCCCCGCCAGAACCACATGTGCCAATGAACAACAGCAGACCAGGAGTGCCGTGAGAATGTTTCCCGCACGCTTCTTCATGCCATGTGCACCGTCCTTGTAGAAAGAATGTTACAAGTCATTCGGCATTTTGCAACACTGGCGTCACATCCTCCGGGAAGGTACAGGCTCGCTTGAACGTGCCGGCGCACCCGCTATAATGGCGGCAGCAGCGCCCGGCTGGTGTGGGGCGCCCCGAACGGGAGGTTGCGATGCCACTGACCGGCGACTTGTCTGCGTTCAGTCTTGATGAGGTGCTGTCGTTCATCATGCACGGCGGAAAGTCTGGCAGGCTTGTTTTGACGCAGGGTTCAGCCGACAGCATCGTGTACTTTGACCATGGCGTCATCATCGAGGCAGGCACCGGCATCCTGCAGGGTTCGGCGGCTCTTGCAGGCGTGCTGCGGGCGGGCTCGTCCGGGACGTTTGTGTTCCACGAGGAGGACGCCGGCATCGCCGGGTCCATGCGCGTAGACGCGGCGAGCCTCCCGGAGGTGGCACAGCAGGCCCGCTCGACGCCATCCAGCGCCGCACCGGTACTGCCCGGGCTGGATGAGAAGCTGGAGATTCAGGTGTCCTTCGAAGACCCTCCAGCCCTGCCCCCGTTCGAGTGGCTGCTCCTGGCAGAGATACCGCGGAGGTCCACCCTGCGACACCTGAGTGAAGGCAGGACTCCGGCAGTCGTGCAGAGGGCAGTTGCGGACCTTGTCCAGCGTGGCCTCGTCCGGGGAACGGGCGAGGACGTTGCCGCTGGCGCCGGGTCCGTGCGGCTCCTCGTTGTCCGCGGCTATACCCGGGAAGAGGAGGCCGTCGAGGTCGACCAGGCCCTTGTCACGCAGTGGAAGAATGCGGGCGTCTTCAGTGGCCGCGTGAAGCTGCGTGGGCAGGTCTTTGCCGCCGTTGCCAGGGAAAGCATGGCGGGGCGCATCGTTCTCTCGGCGCCCGCGTGCCGGTCGTGCGGAGTGAGGGACGGCGAAGAGGTCGAGGTCGCGCCCGCCCCGTAGCGGTCCCATGTATCAACAACCCCCCGGCTCAGCCGGGGGGTTGGCACGATACAGCGAATCAGCCGTACTCAGGACACCATGATGTCCTTCTCGATGAGCTTGAAGACCTTGGTGGGACACTTGTCGACGCAGATGCCGCAGGACGTGCAGAGGTTCTGGTCCACGACGGGCAGTCCCCGCTCCATACGGATTGCATGCTCGGGGCACTCCTTGACACAGATTTCGCACTTGATGCACCCTGTCTTGCAGGTTCCGATGACCTTCGACTTGACCGGGTTTCTGTTGGAGCAGAGGGGAATGGCCCCTTTGGCAGCGCGCGGGACCTTGATGAGAACGCTCTGTGGACAGATGTCGACGCACTTGCCGCAGCCCGTGCACTTGGCGACGTCCACGTGTGGCAGGCCGTCTTCGCCCATGTGCAGGGCATCGAAGGGGCAGACCCGGGTACAATCGCCGAGACCGATGCAGGACCACTGACACAGCTTCGTGCCACCAGCCGTGATCTTGGCGGCGCGGCACGTCTGGGTGCCCGCGTATTCGCCCTTGAAGGCGGCCTTGGCGTTGGAACCCTGGCACACGAGCACGGCGATTTGGTCGACGGCGGTCGAGTTGAGGCCCAGCAGCGCAGCGATCTGGTCCCCTGCCTTCTTGCCGCCCGTTGTGCAGCGGTCGGGAGTCGTTTTCTGGTGGGCGACGGCGACTGCGTAGGCGTCGCACCCTGCGAAGCCGCAGGCGCCGCAGTTAGCCCCGGGAAGGATCGCGCGGACCTGATCGACCAGCGGATCGGTGGGAACGGCGAAACGCTCGTGGAAGAATCCAAGGGCGACACCGATGAGCAGGCCCAGGACAGCGGAAAGAAGCGCAGTTTCAAGGATGATGTTCATCGCGGCCTCACTTGATCAGACCCGCAAAGCCCATGAAGGCCACTGCGATGATGCTGGTCGTCAGGAACAGGAAGGGCGTGTCCAGCATGAAGGATGGAATCGGAGAGTTCTTGAGCCGCTGGCGCACGCCAGCCAGCAGAAGCATCGCAAGCAGGTAGCCCAGCGAAACGGCCACAGCGAAGACGATGGACTCGACGAAGTTGTAGCCAAAGGTGATCTGGTCGAAGGTGACCGCAAGGATGGCGCAGTTGGTGGTAATGAGGGGAAGGTAGATGCCCATGGCATGATACAGCGCGGGCACGCTCTTCTTGAGGTAGAACTCCACCAGCTGGACCAGTGCTGCGATCACAACGATGAACACGAGGATTTCCAGAAATTCCAGGCCGTTCGGCTTGAGGATCCAGTAGTAGACGGGCCACGTGACGGCGGAGGCCATGACCGTCACGAACGTGACTGCCAGACCCATGCCGACTGACTGCCCCACGTCGGAGGCCATGCCGATATACGAACACAGCCCGATAAAGCGCATGAGGATGATGTTGTTGATGAGGAACGCTGCGACGAAAATCTTGACAAGGTCTGTCATGGCTTCCTCCTATGCCTTTTCAGCCGTGCCGTCGGCAGGCAGCGTGCAGCAGGACTGTTGTAGATCCTCCTGCTTGTGCCGGGACGCCAGAATGCGGCGCTTCAGGCTGTTGCTCGCCGCCATCCAGAGCGAGAACACGAGAAAGCCGCCCGGGGGCAGGATGAAGAAGATCATGGGCTCGAAGGACGATGGCATGATCTGGAAGCCCAGCAGGGTGCCGTTGCCCAGGAGCTCGCGCACGATGGAGAGTGCAAGGAGGACCCAGGTGTAGCCAAGGCCCATGCCCAGCCCGTCGAACAGGGAGTCCAACACCGGCTGCTTGGAGGAATATGCCTCCACACGCCCCATGACGATGCAGTTGACCACGACGAGCGGAATGTAGACGCCCATCGACTTGGACAGTGCCGGGAAGTATGCCTTCATCTCCAGGTCCATGATGGTCGTGAACGCAGCGATGACCACGAGGAAGATGGGCATGCGGATGCTGCCCGGTATGAGTTTGCGGAATGCAGAGATGATCACTTCGGACATGACCAGCACGAACGTCAGGGCGATGCCCATGCCGATGCCGTTGGCCACGGTGGTGGTGACGGCCATCGAGGAGCACAGGCCGATCATGATGACAAACAACGGGTTTTCGACGACGAGTCCGTTGAGGAAGATGCCGAACAGACGTTTCACAGTCCACCTCCCGCCAGAGCCTTTGCAAGGGCATCCGCAACCTGCTGAACCAGCGCCGTTGCCCCCTTGCTGCTGAACGTCGCGCCAGTGACGGCGTCGACATTCGTGCCAACCGTGAGCGGCGTTCCGGCCTTCCTGCCCACGAACTGCTTTGCAAAGTCTGCGGTCAGGATAGAGCTGCCCAGGCTGTCCGTGCAGGTGACCACCTTGATGCCCGTGATGGTCCCGTCGGTCGCAACACCCACCATGACCGTGACATCTCCGTCGTAGCTCTTGGCTTTGGCCGTGGCGACAACTCCCACGACCGTTCCGCCCTTGGTGCCGACCGACGTGTCGAGAACAGTGACGCCGGCAGGCGCAGTCATCGGTGTGGCGGCCGGCCGAATGGTGTCAGCCTCGGGAAGCACTGCCTTGGGATCCTGCTCAGAGCCACCAATGCCGAGTGCGTCCGCCGATGCCTTCGCCACGGTCTGGACGATGCTGGTGATGGAGCGGCTCGTTATCGTCGCGCTTGTGATGGCGAGGACGTCCTTCTTGACGACGAACTCGTCTGTGAGCTTCTTGCCCGCAAACTGACCGGCGAAGGTTGTCTTCGTCGCCTTGTTCACGTAGTAGGAGGGGTTCGCCGCGTTGGCGCCCAGCCCTGGCGTGTCTTTGTTTTCCAGTATCTTGACACCCGTAATCGTGCCATCCGTCGAGACCCCCACGATGAGGGTCGTGTCCCCTCCGTAGCTGGGGCCGTGCGCCTTGACGGCCGTGCCCATGGTGCCGGTGGACCCGATGGCCAGGTAGGCTTCGTCGATGACAATCTTAGGGTTGGTGGACTTCACCTTGTCCGTAGGCTTGAACGAGGTAGCCTTGGGGAAGACCTCCTTGAGGCCTGCCTGCAGGTCTGCCTGCTGCCGCTGGGCTATCGTCTTGCTGGTGCCGTTGTACACGAACGCCAGGCCCACGCAGCCGACAATGCAGTACGCAGCCAGGATGAGGCCCAGCTTGAACATCTGTGTCCGCTTCATGCTGTCACCTTCTTGACCGGCTTCACGTACCCGTACTTCCGTGGAATCAGCTTGTCCAGGTACGGGGAGACGACGTTCATGAACAGAATGCCGTAGGTCACGCCCTCGGGGAAGTTGCCAAGCCTGCGGATGAGGACCGTCATGAGGCCTGCCCCGATGCCGAATATCCACTTGCCCATTGGAGTGACGGGCGTCGTGACGTAATCGGTGGCCATGAAGAACGCGCCAAGCAGAACGCCGCCCGCGAGAACTGCCAGCACCGGGTCCTGCCCGAACAGCCAGGAGACGACGAACGTTGTTATGAT
>DAOOUZ010000060.1:0-2906 GCA_035369785.1 Candidatus Cryosericum sp.
TATCTGGGCAAGGAGGAGGACTGACATGGGTACCGTGCTGGCGGTCAAGGACCTTGTCGTCAACTATGGCGCAGTCCAGGCCCTCAAGGGCGTCACATTGGAACTGGGCGACCGCGACATTGTCGCCGTGCTGGGGGCAAACGGCGCCGGCAAGACGACGCTGCTCAAATCCATCTCCCACATTCAGCCGGTCAGGAGCGGCTCTGTGCTGTTCAACGGCACGGACCTTGCCACGGTCCCCGCGTTCCGCCTGGCCGAATTGGGCATCGCCCACGTTCCCGAGGGACGGCAGGTATTTGCCACGCTGACCACCGAGGAGAACCTCAACGTCGGCGCCTATGGCGTGCGCAACCAGCCGGCCGGCAAGCAGCTCGCCAAGACCAAGGACTGGGTCTTTGGTCTGTTCCCCATTCTCAAGGAGCGGCGCAATCAATTGGCAGGAACGCTGTCGGGCGGAGAGCAGCAGATGCTTGCCATCGGCCGCGGACTCATTTCGAAGCCGCGTGTCCTGCTGCTGGACGAGCCATCGCTGGGGCTCGCCCCCATCATCGTCCAGGAGATCTTCCGGGTCATCCGCCAGATCCATGAGGAGGAGGGCGTGTCCATCCTGCTGGTGGAACAGAACGCGCGCAAGGCCCTGGGCGTTGCCCGATACGGCTACATTCTCGAGCTGGGGAAGGTCGCCATCGAGGGGGAGGCCTGCGACCTCAAGAACGACGAACGCGTGCGCGCCGCGTATCTGGGCGGGTCGAAGGTATCCTGCTGACGCACGCCGTTTTCGGGTGACAGCGAGCGGCAGACCGCGGACCATGTGTCTGGCCGCCTGCTGACAGTCGAGAACCGGCACCGACGTTGCTTGCCCGGACAGCCAATCGCACTACCATGTGAAGGGATTCACTACGGAATGGGAGGCACTATGAAAACGGTTGAGGAAATGCGGCAGGCTCACAAGGTTCTTGCCACCTGGTCGTTTGCTCCGGGAGGCGTCGAGCGGGGCTACACCGACCGCAGGCTGATCGTCGACCTCACCACCAACACCTTCGAGGAGCGGCCCATCGAGCCCATGGTCAAGGAGAAGTTCACGGGCGGCCGCGGCTACGGCATCTACTATCTGTGGCAGGCTATCACACCGGCGACCCACTGGAACGACCCGGAGAACGAGATCATCTTCTGTGCCGGCCCGCTGACCGGGCTGACGCAGTACCCCGGCTCGGGCAAGATGCACTCGGTGACACTGTCGCCAGAGACGGGTTCCCCCGTCGACAACAACGGAGGCGGATTCTTTGCCCCCTTCCTCAAGTTTTCCGGGTTTGATGTCCTTGAGGTGCGCGGCAAGGAGACAGCGGGGGACGTCCTCATCACCATTGACGGCGACACCGGGACGGCCACGATCGAGACGGCGCCCGAAGAACCGGTCAACAGTTATGAACTGCCCGAAGTCCTGCATGCCATGTACGCAAGGGACGAGGGAGACCGCAAGAATGTCAGCGTTGCGACCTCCGGCGAGGGGGCGGAACACAGCCTGTTTGGACTCATCAACCTCAGCTACTGGGATCCAAAGCGCAAGCACACGCGCATCAAGCAGCTGGCGCGCGGCGGGCCGGGCACCGTGTTCCGCGACAAGGGCATCAAGGCCATCGTCGTCCATTTCAGTGGGACCAACCCAACCCTGAACAAGCCCGCCGACCTTGAGCCCATCAAACTTGCAGGCTCTCGCATCAACAAGGAGATCCTGACGCTGGACCACACACACAACCGCATGCGCGAGATTGGCACCGGCAACATGGTTGAGGTCCTCGACTCTGTTGACGTCCTGCCGGTCAAGAACTACCGGTTCGGCTCTGATCCGCGCACCAAGAACATCGCGAGCGATGTCTGGCTGCACCGCATGAGCCAGGGGATGCCCGATGGATGCTGGCTGGGATGCACCCTGTCCTGTGCCCACGGCGTCGACGATTTCGAACTCACCACCGGTCCCCTCAAGGGGCAGAAGGTGCTGGTCGACGGCCCGGAATACGAAACCATCGGAGGGCTGGGATCCAATGTCGGCAGCTTTGACGCAGACTTTGTGCTCGAAGGCAACTTCTACTGCGACTACTATGGTCTCGACAGCATCTCCTTTGCGACAACGACGGCATTCCTCATGGAGTGCTACGAAGCTGGCATTCTGAACAAGGAGCGCACCGGGGGGCTGGACCTGCACTTCGGCAACACCGCGGACGCCCTGGAGCTGCTGCACCAGATTGGACAGGGGCGTGGCTTCGGCAAGGCCGCAGGACTGGGCATCCGGCGTCTCAAGAAGCTGTTCGCGGATGAGTACGGCGCTGACCCCCGCTTCCTGGAGGACATCGGCATGGAAGCCAAGGGGATGGAGTACTCCGAGTACATGACCAAGGAGTCGCTGGCGCAGCAAGGCGGCTACGGACTCGCCTCCAAGGGGCCGCAGCACGACGAGGCGTGGCTCATCTTCATGGACCAGGTCAAGGGCCAGCTGCCCACCTTTGCCGACAAGGCCGAATCCCTGTACTACTTCCCATTGTTCCGTACGTGGTTCTCGCTCATGGGCCTGTGCAAGCTTCCATGGAACGACACCGAACCGGCCGACAACCATGACAGGTACAAGGGCATCGAGGCGGCCAAGGTGCCGGAACACGTCGAGAACTACCACCTGCTCTACCGCGGCGTCACCGGCAACACCATCGATGATGACATCATGCTGGCGCAAAGCAAGCGCGTTTACGACTTCCAGCGGCTGTTCAACCTGCGTATGGGCTTCGGCACACGGAAGGACGACGTCATTCCGTACCGCTCCATGGGCCCCGTGACCGCCGAGGAGTACGAGTCCCGCGTCGAGCGGTACGACGGGCAGCTGCGCGACCTGCTCAAGGTTGACCCCACGGGCAAGA
>DAOOUZ010000060.1:3006-6314 GCA_035369785.1 Candidatus Cryosericum sp.
GAGCGGTACGACGGGCAGCTGCGCGACCTGCTCAAGGTTGACCCCACGGGCAAGAGCACGCAGGAGAAGATGGCGCTCCTGCGCGCCTACCGCGAAGAGCAGTACCACAAACTGCAGGATGCCGCCTACGCTCGCCGCGGGTGGGACAGCGACGGGGTGCCCACCCTGGAAACCGTCCGGGCGGAAGGCATCGACTTCCCCGAAGTCGTTGACCTTATCGCAAAGCACGCCCACAGCGCCTGAGTCCAGTCAACAACCACAGCCGCCCGGAACCCCTCCGGGCGGCTGTACCATTCTTGGGGACGGTTCCGTTTTCCCGTCAATGTTACAGCCGTGGCAGCATGGATAGCCCCGTGCGCTATCTCTTGAAAAAAAGCTCCAACAGACTATTACCATCGTACAGGATAGTTCGGAATCCACACAGGCAGGGACGTCGGGCCCACGATAGGGTTTGGCAGAAGAACCTCCTTGAAATGGTAACCCAAGGAGGGACGGGCGTTCGGTCACGGTACGGTCGTAGTCGAGAACTCTCGCTGCGCCGCCCAGGTATACTCTGGGAACGTGATCGTCAGACTCACGGCGCGGCGCCGACGGGGGGGACACCGCGGTACGCGACCCGCGCTGGCGAACCAGGCAGGTTTTCCAATGGGAGGGACGGAGAAAATGGCACACGCAGTCGATCTGAACAGCGACATCGGTGAAAGTTTCGGCGATTACAAGCTGGGAATGGACGATGAGGTCCTGCAGTATGTGACCTCGGCAAACATCGCATGCGGGTTTCACGCCGGCGACCCGCTGATCATGGAGAAGACAGTAGCGTTGGCAGCCTCCAGAAACATTTCCATCGGCGCACACCCTGGCTACCCTGACCTCATGGGGTTCGGTCGCAGGGACCTCAAGGCCACCCCGGCAGAGGTCAGGACATACGTCACCTATCAGCTGGGTGCCCTCATGGCATTTGCAGCGGCTCACGGCATCCGTGTGGCGCACCTCAAGGCGCATGGAGCCATGTACAACATGGCCGCTGTTGATTACAACCTGGCGAAAGCCATTGCCGAGGGCGTTCACGCTGTAGACTCGCGCATCATCCTGCTGGCACTTGCGGGCAGCCAGATGGTCAAAGCCGCCCACGATGTCGGGCTCATGGTCGCAGAGGAAGTCTTTGCTGACAGGGCGTACAACGAGGATGGTACCCTCGTGGCTCGCAGCAAGCCCGGGTCGATGATCGAGGACGAACACGTTGCCATCACACGCGTCGTGCGGATGGTGACGGAGGGCAAGGTACAGGCCATTACAGGCAAGGACGTTGCAATCCGTGCCGATTCCGTCTGCGTGCACGGCGACAATCCGCAGGCCGTCGCCTTCGTCCGGCAAATACGGGACGAGCTGCAGCGGCAAGGCATTGACGTTGTTCCGATGACACGCTTCCTGTAGGAGGCAACGACGTTGGCCGCACCCGGGCGAGCGTGTGACTGGAGGCAACCGGAAGGGGGCGAGTAATGTACAGCGAGCCCAGGTTTCTGCCGGCGGGTGACCAGGCGCTGGTCATGGAGCTTGGCGACACCTTTGAGGAAGCGTGCAGCATGGCCATCCGCAGTCTCGTCGCGTCCATCCGCGCGGAACAGGTCCCCGGCGTCACGGAAACAATTCCCTCGTACCGGTCCATCCTGGTCCTCTATGACCCGATGGTCTCGGGGTTTGATGTCTTGGTGCAGGCACTGTCGTCCCTCTTCAGTCGCCTCGATGTGCACGCTGCACCAAAGGGGGACGTCCTCGTCGTCCCCGTTCTGTACGGAGGCGAGGTAGGACCCGACCTGCCCTTTGTCGCGGAGCACGCAGGGATGTCCGAGGAGCAAGTTGTCGCAGTGCATGCCTCGCGCGATTACCTCATCTACATGCTCGGGTTCACTCCTGGCTTCACGTACCTGGGTGGCATGGACGAGCGTATCGCGACGCCTCGGCTGGAGCGTCCGCGGGAACGGATTCCTGCCGGGGCGGTCGGCATCGCGGGCAAGCAGACAGGTATCTATCCTATCGACAGTCCGGGCGGCTGGCGCCTCATCGGCCTGACGCCCATGCGCCTGTACGACCCGCATCGCGACCCCCCGATTCTGCCCAGCGTCGGCGGCTACATCCGATTCCGCAGGATAGACGGGAACGAGTTTGGCGCCATCGCCGCACAGGTCGAGCGTGGCGAGTACCAGCCAGAGGTCATCCGGCAAGGCGGTGCAACATGAGAATCCTGCAACCGGGCATTACGCTCATTGAAGACAGTGGCAGGTTCGGCTATCAGGCGTTCGGCATGGCGACCGCTGGTGCCTGCGACTCGTACGCATACCGGCTGGGCAACGTTCTGGTCGGCAACCAGGGAGGCGAAGCGTCGCTCGAATTCGCCCTCATGGGACCGACGCTTGAGTTCGAGGAGGAGGTGACCTTCGCCCTGACGGGCGGTGACTTCACCCCCACCCTCAACGACCAGCCCATTCCCCTGTGGCACTCCTGCAAGGCCGGCCCGGGCGACACGCTGGCACTGGGAGGCGTCGTTTCCGGGCGTATCGGATACCTGGCAGTAGCAGGCGGAATAGACGTCCCGGTGGTCATGGGCAGCAGGTCTACCTATCTGCGTGGCAGGATTGGCGGTCTCGACGGCAGGGCCCTGCACAAAGGTGACGTCCTGCCGGTTGGTACGGGCAGCATAGGCACGCCAGGGCGCCAACTGGACGACGAATACATCCCGTTCTATCCCACTGAAATCGCTGCGACTGTGGTGCTGGGCCCGCAGGATGACTGGTTCACCGAACGCGGCATCGCCACCTTCCTGGGCAGTACCTACGAGGTCACCAACAGTTCGGACCGGATGGGTTACCGGCTGCAGGGCGAGGCAATCCAGCATGTCAAAGGAGCGGACATCATCTCCGATGGTATCCCCCTGGGCGCCGTGCAGGTGACGGGAGATGACCAGCCCATCATCATGCTTGCGGACCATCAGACGACGGGCGGGTACACCAAGATAGCAACCGTTGTGACGCCCGACATTCCCAAGGTGGCGCAGGCGTCCCTTGGCAGTCTCATTCGGTTCCAGGCAATCTCCGTGCGCGAGGCGAACGAGGCATATCGACAGTACGAAGAACGCATGAAGCGCGCCGCCTGGCACCTCGAAGACTAGCTGGGTCGGACACACTCTCAGCTGTAACACCTCGGGGACGGTTCCGTTTTCCCGCCAATGTTACAGCTGAGACGACACCTGGCTCCGCCCTACATGAGCGCGTTGAAGAGATAGCCGACGAGGATGATGCCCGCGCCCACGA
>DAOOUZ010000061.1:0-6183 GCA_035369785.1 Candidatus Cryosericum sp.
CATAGGTATCCTTTTCCAGTAGGCAGATATGGTTCAATAACCGAAACAGTTTAGGCAGGAGCCGCGGCCTGACAAGGCCCTGCTTCGTGAAGTGCAGGTCAGGAAATGGCGGAAGCCGTGAACATGAGGACGCCGCCCACGAGGACCGAGGATGTCATCGGTTCTCCCAGCAGCACGACCGCGAGGATGGTCGCGACCACCGGTTCCAGGGAGTAGATGAGGCTGGCCTGCGCAACCGTCACCTCGTGCTGGAAGCGGTTCTGCAGCAGGAGCGCGATGACGGTGGTGAACACGGCAAGGTACAACAGGGAGGGCCATGCGCCAGGGCTGACGGCAAGGCTCTCACGCGTCAGGAGGACATATCCCAGTGAGCACAGCGCGACCACGAGCAGCTGGAAGAAGGTCGTGGACGCGAAGGAATCGTGATCCGAGAAGACGTGGATCATGAGAACCTGAACGCCAAAGGCGAGGGCGGACAGCAGAGTCAGGAAGTCGCCCATGCTCATGGCGCCGATATCGAGCGTGAAGCCGAACGAAATGACCCACAGGCCGGTGACGGCCAGCGCCAGCGCGCCTGCGATGCGCAGGGACTGCTTCTCGTGCAAAAAGACGAGCGACAGCAAGGGCCCAACGACCACGCACAGCCCGGTGATGAACGCGTTCTTGCTGGCCGTGGTGAGCGCCAGCCCCGAGACCTGCAGAATGAAGCCCAGGAACTCGGGCACGCCGATGGCCAAGCCCTTCAGCAGACTCGGCCACGTGAAGGCGATGCGTCTGCGGAACAGGACGTAGACAAGCAGGCTGGCAATGGCAAAGCGCACCAGGATGAGCAGCCCCGGCGTGATCGTGTCCAGGCTGCGCTTCATGACGATGAAGCTCGTGCCCCACAACAGGACGGCGAGCACGAGGGCCAGCTCGGACCTGCGCGCCGTCACCGACCCGGCGCGCTTCATCCCGTCTCCGGGCGTGGAACGCCCCTAAGAAGCAGCACGGCGAGCGCCCCCAGAACCTCAAGCGCGGCAGCCGTCACAAGACTCGCCACGTACGACCCGGTGGCGTCCCTCGCCGCTCCAGCGACCACGGGCCCGAGGGCCACGCCGATGTTCAGCATGCCCGCGAGCACGCCGTAGCCCAGGCCGGACTGCCGGTCCCGCATGAGGTAGGGCGCCGTTGCAAACACGGCCGATGGGGCGAGCGCCATGGCAAGGCTCATCGCGATGAACAGGGGAATGGCAGGAAGAGCGTCCAGCCCCAGCAGGATGACGCAGACAGCGAGCAGCAGACACGCGGCGGCGGCCCCCGCATTCTGGAGGCGGTGACGGTCCAACACGTGTCCCATGGCGGTCGAAGCGGTGATGGGGAACAGCATGAGCAGCGCGGCCACCCATCCGGCGGCCTGCAGCGAGAGGCCGCGGCCGACCAGCAGGTCGTTGGCAAACGTCAGGACAACCATGGAGCCGGCGTTCCACAACATCCACACGGCTCCCAGCGCCCAGACGTGGCGGTCCAGCTGGCGCATGCCCTGCAGAAGCGAGGACTGCTGGTGTGGCCTGCGTGCCGGGTCGCGGTACCACAGCAAATACACCACGCCCAGGAGGACGGTGAAGGCAAGGCAGACCCACACCGGCGCCTGCCAGCCGCGCGCAGCGGCGAGCGGCGCGAAGGCCAGCTGGCTTGCCAGGATGCCCAGGGGAACGGCTGTGTTCATCGTGCCCATCGCGGCGCCCAGGTACTTCGTGCCGCTGAAGTGTTCGCTGATGATCTGGGCTCCCAGGATGGACAGCATCGCGGAGCCTGTCCCCATGCACAGCCGCGCAAGCAGGAGGCTGACGTACGAGCGCGACAGCGCGAACCAAGCCTCCGTCACGAGCAGCAGGCCGATGCCCAGCAGGCCGACGGCGCGCCCGCCCCACCGGTCTGACAGGTAGCCGACGAGCGGCGACACCACGATGCCCAGCACCGCGAGCGACGACATCAGGGTGCCCGCCTGGCTTGCGCTGATGCCCAGCGAGGCTCTCATGACAGGAATCACAGGCGGCAGAAACTGAAGCGCCAGCGAAAACGCGACGGTCAGCCCGTATCCCGCAGCCAGGTACCCCAGCCTAGTTTTCATGCCATCACTGCCAGCCACCATCACTCCTTTTCTCTCGTCGCCCCAATTGTGAATTCCTTTGGTGCCAGGCACCGAGGCAGTCACAATTGAGCGCAGTCAGGGTTTTTGAATTGTTACGAAGCGCACTGTCTGCTTGAACTGCGGAACGCCCCCACCTTCCTGCACCAGCTCGGCCAGTTCCCCCGGGTCACGCGCCACGCAGCCAGCCAGTGCGTCCACGCCGTAGTCGAACAGCAGCACGGAAAGGGGGGTGGAAGGCCCGATGAGCATGACCCATGCGTGGGACGCCAGCTCCAGCAGACGTGGCAGGCTCTTGTTGGCGACAGCGGAGCCGCTGATGGCGACGACGTCCATGCCGGGCAACAGGTACTCCTCGGCCTGCTGGGGAAGGTCGCCTGGGGACGGGCGCTGCTCAAAGACAGTAAGCTCCCCTGCCGCCGCCCGCACCTCGTCCGTCCAGGGGAAGTGGCCGATGAGCCCGACGCGCTTGCCGGTCGCCTTCTTCAGCAGGAGCTCGCGCCCGTTGGTCTCCGGCGCTCCGGCAAACCGCTGTGGCTGGTTGCACGCCGCGCAGATGGCGGCCGTGCCGATGGAGGCCTCCCGCGGATCCCAGGACAGGGACAGCTCGGCCACATCCACGAGGGGCCTGCCTTGCAGGTGAAAGGCCGAACCTGCCGTGTGCCCTTCCGCGTGGGGCAGGGACATCGACAGCCCTGTCGCCTCCTCGGTCTGCACCAGCGTCCATATCTGGCCCACGATAACGTTCTGCACCGGCTCGCTGTCGCACTGCGCAATGAGTTCGTGGTACAGCCGGTCGTACTCCGGCTGCGACGTTCGCCGCCGCATGTCAGCGCTCCAGAGGCGGCAGCGCCTCGAGGTCCACCTCGCCGCTCTTGCTGCGCAGCAGCTTGCGGGACAGCCAGGTGAAGCCCTTGTCGAAGGTGATGACCGCCACGTCGATGGGTCCGCCGACGCCGGGCATGTCGCCGGGATCCATGGCGACGCCGTCGCTGAACCGCTGGATGGCGGTGGTCGTCTCAATGGCAAGCTGACAGAAGTCGACGGCGTCCTGCAACGTCATCGTGCCCCACTGGATGCTGTATTCGACACCGCGCAGCTGCTGCTGGACGGTCGCCTCGCCAATCCTGCCGGCGGCTTCGCGCACGAGGGGAATCCCCTGCAGGCGCGGGTCGAAGCCCAATACAATGCGGGTGACCACATCCGTCTGCCCGATCCAGCTGGCGCCGAACTCCTTGCCCTGCTTGCGGCTGTCGCGCGCCTGGTCGTTGGCGCCCGGCACGTAGATCATGAAGACCTCGCTGCTGCGGTCCCGGTTGTAGCCGGCCAGGATGAACTGCAGGCCGTCGGGCGTGGCGACCGCCTCCTGCAGCTGGCCCTGCGGGTTCTTGAAGTGGAACACGACGCGCGTCGGTTCCTCCTTGAGGTCGACCAGCTCGAGCCCCTGGCGCGCCATGTCGGCACGGATGCCTGCAGGAATGTTCTTCAGCTGCTCGCGGTACGGCACGCGGGCATCGAAGTACTGGGACAGCTCCCTCGCCACCTCGCCGACTGACAGCTTCTCGACGGGGATGGTCTGGCGGAACTCGTCGATGAATCCGCTGATGTTCTTCATGACGCCCTGCTGGGGAAGGAAGGCCAGCCCGGCGATGACCAGGCCCATGCGCGAGCCGATGCGGAAGACCTTGGAAGCCGAGTCAGAGCCGACCCGCGCCATGCCCTTCTGGTTGCGGTAGGTCTGCCTGCTGTCCGCGGCGAGCACGATTCCTTCGGGAATTGTAACGTTTATGCCAAGCGACATCTGCCACCTCCCATGCCGACGTATCCTCTACAGCATGAGCAGGTTTGCGTTGAGCGCAAGCGTGTGCAGGTGGCGACGAGGTTCAGCAGGGCGCCGCGACGGACGCTGGTGCTACGGCATGCCCGGGACGGTTTGCCCTGGCCCCATCATGCCGGCTCCCGGCCGCATGAGGTCATCCATTTCGGTGACAGGCCGGATGCCCTCCGCATAGATGGTGGTCCTGACGCGGCGCCCGACGACGCGGACGACGGTGCCCACCGGGATGTCCGAGCCCATGGGAAAGTAGGTTTCCTCCGTGACGACGACCAGCCAGCGCTGGCCGGTCAGGTCGTCGACGACCCAGCGCGTGGTCGTGCGGGACTGAACCACCCCGACGACGGCCTTGCCGCGCACGTCGCCGAAGGGGTTGCCGCCGTGCTGGAACAGGTGCTGGCCCGGCCCCGTGCGGAACGTGAACCTCGTGAGGTTCGAGGCATACGCCGCGCCTGCCCCCAGCAGGATCGCCCCGACCAGCGCCGCGACCAGCCATACCTTGGCGACGCGGTAGAGGCGCGCCGTCCGGCGCAGCAGCACGAAGGAGAGCGCCCCGAAGACCAGCACCAGCAGGAACAGCTGCCACGGGAAGTCGAAGAAGCGTGGACGTCCCCAGCGCGGTCCCAGCCACAGGTCGGCCAGCGTCCCGTTCTCCACCAGGATATAGACGCTGCCGGCCAGCCCCAGCGCAGTCAGGGCGAACAGGATCGCGACCGCCGAGTGCCGCAGCGCCGCCACAAGGCGGAACCGCCAGCCCGGCGTTGGTTCGAGATGCTGTTCCTCGATCTGCTCGAGGACCTTCTGTTTCATCGTGTTGTCGTCGTCCATGCTCATCCTCTCACATTGTGAATGCATTGGTGCCAGGCACCAATGCATTCACAATTCGCGTCACTCTGCCGGGGGTGCCCCCAGCAGCTTGCGCAGCTTGCTCTTGGCGCGGCTCACGGTGGGTCCCACCGAGTTCACCGCGACCATCAAAATATCTGCTATCTCGCTGTAACTGCGCCCCTCCACCACCGAAAGGAGCAGCACATCCCTGCTGCGCTGGTCCAGCTGCGCCAGCGCCTTGCCGACCGATGTCGAAACCTCGTTCTGCACAGCGTCGCCCTGGATGTCTGTGTCGCCGGTCAGCAGTTCCACCGTTTCGTCGTCCAGCTCCAGCTCGGTGGGCACCGTGGCGTGGCGCTTGCGGGCCAGGTTGATGGCCGTGTTGTGGACGATGCGGTACATCCACGCACTGAACGTCAGGTGGGGGTCGAACGCGGCCAGGTTGCGGTACGCCTGCAGGAACGCCTGCTGGACCGCGTCCTCGGCGTCCTGGCGGCCAACCAGCCGGGCCGCGTATGCAGTTAGCGGCCGCTCGTAGCGCTCAACCAGCAGGCCAAAGGCGTCGGTGTCAGTAAGCGCCTGGCGGGCCAGCTGTTCGTCCGTAGGCTCCTGAGCGCTCATATCCATGCAGGTATGATACAGCGAAACCGGCGTTTTCGTACGGCGCATCTGCGAAGACGGCTCAAGTTGACACGTTCCTGCCCCGTCGTATGATAAAAAGCGAGAAGGGGCGTTCCGGGGACTCCGGGCACGGGGCGACCGGGACCAAGGAGGCGGCGTATGGCGCTGGACAGGTCGATGTTCCGGATGTACGACATCAGGGGCGAGGTGGGCAGGGAGTTGACACCCGAGGCGGCACGCAGTATCGGGCAGGCGCTGGTGCACCTTGCCCGGGAACGCATGCCTGAGGGCCCTCTCACCTTCGCTGTCGGGCGCGACGTCCGGCCCAGCAGCGACGGGCTTGCTGCGGCGCTCATCGACGGCATCCTCAGCCAGGGGGCCAACGTCCTGGACATCGGCATCGTCCCGACGCCCACGCTGTACTATGCACTGTTCACCCAGAATGTCGCAGGCGGCGTCATGATTACGGGCAGCCACAACCCGCCGCAGTACAACGGCTTCAAGGTGGCCATCGGCAAGGAGACGCTCTATGGCGACGACATCCAGCGGCTGGCCGACCTTGCCGAGATCGTCCGCTCCGCCGTGGGTGCGCGCGGCAGCGTGACCCAGGCCGACGTGCTCTCGCAATATGCGGCCGAGCTCGCGGACCAGTTTGCAAGGGGGGTGCTGGGCACGCGCGGCAGGCCCCAGCTCAAGGTTGTCATCGATTGTGCCAACGGCTGCGCGGGCCTGGTTGTGCCGACGCTCGCCCACAAGCTGCACATCGACG
>DAOOUZ010000062.1:0-6182 GCA_035369785.1 Candidatus Cryosericum sp.
GAGGAGGCAGTCCAGATCTCTCACGGTGACACGGAGAAGGAGCTGGGTATTATCCTGTCGCGGTATGGACATGGCATCGCTATCCGCGACGACATCTATCTTGGAGCTGGTCACAAGTACATGACCAACGTTGCAACGTGGGCCGACATCCCAGTCATTTCGCTCGAATCGGATTTTGACCACCCATGCCAGATGATGGCGGATGTCATGACAATTCAGGAGAAATTCCACCATGAAGTTCGTGGCCGCAGGTTTGTCATGTCGTGGGCCTACGCGCCGAGCTACGCCAAGCCACTGGCGTGCGCCCAGGGGTCGATCATGATGATGCCGAGGTTTGGGATGGATGTCACCCTCGCAATGCCTCCAGAGTTTCAGCTTCAGCCCGAGGCACTGGCGATTGCGCGGCAGAACGCGGAAGCGGCTGGCGTCCGGTTTGAGGTCACGAACGACATGGACGAGGCGCTCGAGGGAGCCGACATTGTGGAGGCGAAGTCATGGGGCTGCTTCATGACGACGCGGGACCTGGCCGAGGCACAGGAAATCGCGAAAAAGTACACCGGTTGGATCCTTGACGAACGCCGCATGGGCCTGGCTAGCAAGTCTGCTATCTATATGCACCCGCTGCCTGCCGATCGCGGATACGAAGTGACCAATGAAGTCATCGATGGCCCGCACTCGGTGGTCTACGACGAGGCAGAGAACCGTCTGCACACGGTCAAAGCGATTCTTGCCCTGACCATGTAGCCCTGATACGGAGAACAGAGAAGATGCCTAGACTGGCCGTTATTGCTATCGGAGGAAACTCCCTTATTCGAGATGAACAGCACAAGAGCGTCCATGACCAATACGAGGCCGTCGTCGAGACAACACGCCACATAGCGGGAATCGTACAGCAGGGATACAACGTTGTCATTACACATGGGAACGGGCCGCAGGTCGGGTTTATCCTCCTGAGGTCCGAGATCGCAGAGAAAGTCGCCGGCCTTCATCCTGTGCCGCTCGACTCGTGTGGCGCAGACACGCAGGGTGCCATCGGCTACCAGATTCAGCAGGCTCTCCATAACGAGTTTCTGAAACGTGGCATTGAACGGCAGGCTGCCACCGTCGTCACACAGGTACTAGTGGACCAGCATGATCCGGCGTTCCAGAATCCGTCCAAGCCCGTCGGGTCATTCTACACGAAAGAGGAAATCGATCAGAAAGTGGCGCAGGAAGGCTGGACGGTCGCTGAAGATGCCGGCAGGGGCTGGCGCAGAGTCGTTCCTTCCCCGATGCCCGTGGCCATCGTGGAACTCGATGCGATCAAGCGTCTGGTTGAAGCGGATTTCGTCGTGATCGCAGCGGGAGGGGGCGGCATTCCTGTCGTCCGCAACAGTGAAGGCTTGCTGGAAGGTGTGGCTGCAGTTATTGACAAGGATTATGCGACGAGTCTCCTCGCTACGAACCTCGAGGCCGACCTCTTCATCATCAGTACGGCCGTCGAGAAGGTCTATATCAATTTCCGCAAGCCAGACGAACAGGCAATCGACCGCATGACAGTGTCAGAGGCGAGAGCCTACGCCGAGCAGGGTCAGTTTGCAAAAGGATCGATGCTGCCAAAGATCACCGCGGCCATTGCGTTCCTCGAGCGAGGTGGGCAAGAGGCGCTCATCACGAACCCTGAGTCCCTGGAGCGTGCACTGGCCGGTCACACTGGAACGAGGATCGTTCGCGGCTAGGACAGCAACCGCACGACAAGTTCTGACGATCGCGCAGGACCTTCCTGTTCTCCTGCCGGTCGCACGGGGAGGATACATGTCATCAGTGACTGGATTGCGGTGCATGGTCTGTGGTCGGACCTATGCGGCGGACGAAGTACGGTATGTCTGCCCTGCATGCGGGAATGAAGGCGTTCTGGAAGTACTGTATGACTACGACCACATCGGCCAAAGGTTTACGCGCCAGTACCTCGAAGGGAACCGCGACTTCTCCATGTGGCGGTATCTGGATCTTCTGCCTGTCAGCGGACGACCTGCGCAACTGACGCTTCACATTGGATGGACTCCGCTGTACCCCAGCCGCCGCGTCGGTCCCCAGTTGGGACTGGGCAATGTGTGGTTCAAGGACGACGGGCGGAATCCAACGGCCTCGCTCAAGGATCGGGCATCGGCCATTGCGGTCGCCAAGGCAGTCGAGCTCGGTGAGCGTGTACTCACCGCGGCGACCACAGGAAACGCCGGTTCGAGCCTGGCGGGGTTGACGGCAAATGCGGGACTCGCAGCCTACATTTTCGCCCCTGCAGCCGCCCCAGCGGGAAAGATCGCTCAGCTGCGGGTCTTCGGCAGCCACCTGTTCCTCGTCGATGGCAGCTATGACCAGGCCTTTGATCTGTGCATGCAGGCCACTGAGCGATTCGGGTGGTACAACCGCAACACCGCGTACAATCCCTACATGGTCGAGGGAAAGAAGACTGTCGCTCTCGAGATAGCGGAACAGATGGGTTTCGAGGCTCCGGACAAGGTAATGGTCCCCGTAGGCGATGGGTGTATCATCTCCGGCGTGGCCAAGGGATTCCGTGACCTGCTTGCCCTCGGCCTCATCAGCCGCATGCCTCAGCTGATCGCGGTTCAGGCAGAAGGGTGCGCTCCCATTGCCACAGCCGTTGCCACCGGCCAACCTGTAGTCTGCCTTGACCACCCCGCATCCTGTGCCGACAGCATTGTTGCCGGCGTCCCTCGGAACCGACTCATGGCAGTTCGCGACATCCGGGACAGCGGCGGGCTTGCAGTGACTGTCACGGATGAGGAGATCACCGACGCCATCGGAGAGCTGGGACGCAAGGAGGGCATCTTTGCCGAGCCTGCTGCCGCCGCGGGAGTCGCCGCCCTCCAGAAACTCGCCGGCCATCACGACCTGTCGCCGAACGAACGCATCGTCGTGCTCATCACGGGCAATGGCCTCAAGGACGTGGAACACGCAATGATGGTCCAGGGGAAGGTGCAGAGCATCCCTCCCGTCATCGATGCTGTCGAACATGCTGTGGCCGCCGGGTTCTGAGGTCACCCTGCTGGAGCTGGCCCGGCGCCACAACCAGCGTTGCTTTTTCTGGCGCAGAACGGTACAATGCGGAACGACTCAAGTGAATGTGGAAGGAGAAACCGATGCTTAGCCTGGAACTGATCCGAGAGAAACCAGACCTTGTGAAGGCGGGGATCGCCGCAAAGAATGAGGGACCTGAAATCGTCGATGAGATTCTCGAGAGTGACCGGCAGCGACGTGCACTCGTGCAGCAGGCAGACTCGCTCAAACATCATCGCAACGAGGTCAGTGACCAGATTGCTGCGCTCAAGCGATCGGGTCAGGACGCTGCCACGCCCATTGAGGAAATGAAGGAAGTCGGCGCACAGATCTCCTCTCTGGATGAGCAGATCAAGGCTATCGAGGGCCAGCTGCATGACCTGCTGCTTTCGGTGCCCAACCTGCCACACCCGTCGGTGCCCCTTGGCGCAAGCGACAAAGAGAACACGGTTGTGTTCACCTGGCGTGAGAAACCAGCGTTCCCCTTTGTTCCCAAGCCGCACTGGGAAATCGGCGAGTCGCTCGGCATCATCGATTCCGCTGCCGGCGCCAAGATATCGGGATCCCGCTTCTATGTTCTCAAGGGCCTTGGAGCACGCCTCGAGAGAGCGCTGATCTCATGGATGATTGATGTACACGTCCAGCAGGAGGGGTACACCGAGATATTCCCGCCCTTCCTCGTCAACCGTGAGTCGATGACAGGCACCGGTCAGCTGCCCAAGTTTGCAGATGACCTGTACCATACGGATACTGATGACCTGTTTCTTGACCCTACGGCAGAGGTTCCCGTCACCAACCTCCTTCGAGACGAGGTCATTCCTGAGGAGAGCCTGCCTGTCAAATATGTGGCATACACCGCATGTTTCCGCAAGGAGGCTGGGGCCGCCGGCAGAGACACCCGGGGAATCGTACGCGTCCACCAGTTCAACAAGGTCGAGATGGTCAAGTTTGTCCGGCCCGAATCCTCCTACGATGAACTCGACTCTCTGCTCGAAAACGCCGAGGGAATCCTCAAGAAGCTGGACCTGCCCTATCACCGCAGCAGGATGTGTACCGGCGACCTTGGATTCACTGCAGCCATGAAGTATGACCCAGAGGTATGGATGCCCGGACAGAACAAGTATGTGGAAATAAGCTCCTGCAGCAACTTCGAAGATTTCCAGGCCCGCAGAGCCAACATCCGCTACCGCACCAGGGACGGCAAGCTCGCCTACGTCCACACGCTCAACGGGTCAGGACTGGCCGTCGGGCGAACGATGGCAGCGATTCTTGAGAACTATCAACAGGCAGATGGCACGGTACGGGTCCCAGAAGTTCTCATTCCCTACATGGGGACGGACATCATTCGCTGAACACATACCCCATACAGTCCCTCTCTGGTCTCCAAGAGGGCTGGGCTTCTTTGACAACCCCGCAATGTCTTGTAGACTTGTTGGAGGTCATGGAGGGGTGGCCGAGCGGTTGATGGCACCGCACTTGAAATGCGGCAAGGTTAACGCCTTCGGAGGTTCGAACCCTCTCCCCTCCGCCACCATGGCCAGCAGACAGCACCAGACGCAGTACGCTGTCGATTGAACGGGAGGTACCCATGGCAGTCATTTCGGGGCTTGACCTTGTCATCGTGACCGGACTCAGCGGAGCGGGCAAGACGAAGACCATGGGATACCTGGAGGACCTTGGGTACTATGCCATGGACAACCTCCCTATATCTCTGATGAGTCAGTTCCTTGACCTCGCCCTGCAGACCAACGGGAAAATCACCAAGATAGCCGTGGCACTCGACGTGCGCAGCTCAGGGTTCAAGACACAGTTCCACTCCATGCTGCAACACTTGAAGGCGCGAGGAGTCCATCCACGCATCATCTTCCTCGAGGCCTCGTCGAAGGTACTGGTCAATCGCTTCTCTGAAACGCGAAGGCGGCACCCGATCCCGGGAACCACCGTTTCGGAGAGTATTCGGAACGAGCGTGAACTGCTCGCAGACGTAAGGTCGTTGTCCGACATCATCATCGATACAACGGACCTCAGCGTGGGCGAGCTCAAGAACCGCGTGCGCGAAGCAATTCTTGGGTCACAACAGGCACAGTCGCTCACGGTCACGATCGTTTCCTTCGGGTACAAGAACGGTACGCCGATCGACCTGGACCTGCTCTTTGATGTCAGGTTTCTTCCCAACCCATACTATGAGGAGTCCCTCGCGCACCGGACTGGGTTTGACCGTGGCGTGATACGCTTTGTCCTGCGCGAGCCGTACGCCAGGGAGTTCTTTGTCCATCTTGTCACATTCGTGGATTTTGTCCTTCCGCACTACCGCGAGGAGGGAAAGAGTTACCTGACCATCGGCATCGGCTGCACCGGCGGCAGGCACCGTTCTGTCGTCATCGCGAACATGCTGTACCACCATCTGAAGCCACAGGTGACCACGCTACACGTCTTCCATCGGGATCTTCAGAAGTGAAAGCCCGAAGAAAGGCGCTGTGGTACTGGCTGGTGCCAGGCGTTCATGTCAAACGGTACATCGTTCTGTTTGTCGCCAGCCTGATACTCTGCGTCGCGGCAGGCGCCGGACTGCTTGCGCATCACGGGTCGCCGCCCGGCACGCAGATCCTGCTTGGTCTCGAGCGACTCCTGCAGACGTTCCTGTCACCTGGAGCAACCTCGGCGGCAGTCACGATAGCCCTCATCATTCTGGTCGTCCTGTCGCTGGTTCTCATGGCATGGGCCCTTGCGCTCATGGTCGGCTCTGTGGTCATGGCCGTTGCGCGCCCCGCTCCGCACGAGCCCCTGTCACGCATGGTGTACCGGTTCTGGAAGGCAGAGTCGCTCCCGCGCGTCGTGGTCATCGGGGGAGGGACGGGCATCAGGCCCGTCATCGAGTCGCTGCGGACAGAAAACGTCAAACTGACAACGATCGTGACCATGGCAGACAGTGGCGGAAGCACCGGACGTCTCAGGGAGACCATGGGGGTCCTGCCCCCCGGCGACTTCCGAAACGCGCTCATCGCGACGGCAGGAGAGTCCACCCGCAGCGCACGGCTGCTGGGCTATCGGTTTCCAGACGACGTCGAGGGAATCGGCGGTCACAACATGGGGAACCTGATGATTGCTGCTCTCGCCGGTATCAA
>DAOOUZ010000063.1:0-6058 GCA_035369785.1 Candidatus Cryosericum sp.
GAGAAAATGCGTCCCAGACTGACGTTGCTACCTTCCGGGACTCGCGTTCGAGAATGGTGCGGTCCACACTCAGAACGCGGTGTCCCTGCACAACCACCCTGCCGTCCACAACCACGGTGTCCACCAGGTCGGCAGACATGCCAAAGAAGACATGGCCAAAGGCGTTTTCGGCCGTGAACGGCGTGGGACTGGCGTAGTCGACCAGCATGAAATCTGCTGCAGCCCCCTGCGCAAGGCTTCCGACCCGGTGACCCGTACAACGTGATACGATCTCCGCGTTCGTGTCAAACTGCGCTTGCTGGACCTCGTTCCAAAAACCCGCCGGGTCTCCGTACCTGTGGCGCAGCGCCACCAGCGTGTTCCTCAAGGCTTCGAACATGTTGGCAGTGTAGCCATCGGTCCCGGTGCCGACGTCAATCCCGGCTTCAAGCATTTCACGCACTGCTGGCAGGCCGACCGCATTGTTCATGTTCGACATGGTATTGATCACGACCGGCGTGTGTGATTCCGCCAAGAGAGCACGTTCCTCCTCATTGATGCCGACACAATGCACGGCCAGCGAACGCTCACCGAGGAGACCGGCGTCATGCAGGCGCTGCACAACCCGCTTCCCGTACTTCTGAAGGCTATCTTCCTCGTCCACGGCGCCCTCTGCCACGTGGATATGATACCCCGGGGTTCGGGAGCCCACGGCCAGGCGAAGCCGGTCCAGCGTCTCATCGGAAAGCGTAAACGAAGCGTGCAGTCCTACCATCCCGGATGCAAGGCCACCGCGCTCGTTGACCTCGTCATAGAAGCGAACGTTCTCCTCGATGCCATCGATGGCGCCCTGAACTCCGTTACGGTCGGTGATTTCGTACGAAAGAACATGGCGGAGCCCCAGTGTGTCCAGGGCCTGCGACAACGTGGACAGACTGCCCTGGATGTAGTTCGGCGAGGCGTGATGATCGACGATCGTCGTCGTCCCGCACCTCAGACAGTCCATGCCGGAGAACATCGCGCTCATCCAGCACGCATCTTTCTGCAGGGAGCGGTCCAGGCGCCACCACAGGTCCTGAAGAACATCGATGAATCCACTCGAGGAACGCCCGGTGGCAATGCCACGCGAGTACATCGAGTACAAGTGCATGTGGGTGTTGAGGAGACCTGGAAGAAGCGTCATTCCTGCGGCGTCGATTTCTGTCCTGTCCGAGGTCTGCCGAGGCGCCTCTCCCGGGCCCAGACCCGCTATGAGACCGTCCCTGGCCAGCAACCAGCCGTTGTCCACCACGGACCCGTGAGTTGAAGGGTCCACGATGCGAGCGTTCTTGATGAGGAGTTCCGCCATCACGCACTACGGCTTCGACACGAAGTCGAGGCCCGCCTGCAGAGCCCTTCTGTTTACCTCGACCAGGGAGGCCTTCTTCCCCGTCAGGAAGATGGGAAGAGCGGCAAGGACACTCTCGACCGGGATGGGATTTGCCTTCCCGAGATACGCTCCCAGCAGCACCATGTTGGTGAACTTGGAGTTCCCCAGCTCCAGTGCGATGTCGGTCGCCGGAATGTACACACATGTAATGTCGCTCCGCTCGGACTTGCGGTCGATCAGTGTCGCGTCAACGACGAGCAGCCCACCCTTCTCCACTACGGGCTCGAACTTGTCAAACGACTGCCTGTTGAACACGATGGCTGCCTGTGGCTCCGGAAGAAGGGGAGATGCTATCGGTTCATCCGCGATGACCACGGCGCAGTTGGCAGTGCCGCCACGCTGTTCGGGACCATAGGATGGCAGCCAGGTGACTTCCTTGCCCTGCTCCATCCCGGCCCGCGCCAGAAGCTCACCGATAAGCATGATGCCCTGTCCGCCAAATCCCGCAATGACAACGTTGTGTTCCATCACAGCACCCCCTCGGCAACCTTGAACTCACCAAGCGGATAATAGGCCATGACCTCCTTGCGGATGCGTTCCATCGACTCAACAGGCGTCAACTGCCAGTTCGTCGGGCACGTCGACAGACACTCGACGAGCGAGAATCCGATGCCGCGAATCTGCGCGTTGAACGCCTTGCGCATCGAAGCCTTGGCCTTGCGGATATTGACTGGAGAATCGAGGGAAACGCGAGCGATGTATGCAGGGCCATCCAGCTGGGCCAGCATCTCGGGAAGACGGATGGGGTATCCATTCAATTGCGGGGCCCGCCCCATCGGGGTTGTTGTCGTCTTCTGTCCAAGGAGCGTCGTCGGCGCCATCTGACCACCGGTCATCCCGTAGTTTCCATTGTTGATGAAGATGACGGTGATCGGCCATCCACGCGCTGCAGCATGGACGACCTCTGCCATGCCGATGCTTGCAATGTCGCCGTCCCCCTGATACGTAAACACGAAGTCGTCCGGGTTCGTGACCTTGATCCCCGTCGCCATTGCGGGAGCACGCCCGTGTGCAGCTTCAACGCTGTCAAAATTGAAGTACTCGTAACCGAACACCGCACACCCTACCGGCCAGACAGCGATTGTCTTGTCGATAAGATCCATCTCATCGACGAGCTCGGCGATAAGCCGGTGCGCAACTCCATGAGTGCAGCCGGGGCAGTAATGCGTTACCTTGTTTGCCCAGGACTTCGGGCGTTCATAGATAACCTTCATCTCTTCGGCCATGGTCTACCTTCCTTTCCCAAACTGTTCTTCAAACGCTGCCAGTATTTCCTGCGGCCCGGGAACGACACCGCCGCCGCGACCGTACCACCCAAGCGGGACTTTGCCGCACAACGCCAGCTCGACATCCTCGAAGAGTTGCCTGTAGGCCAGTTCCACTGTCAGTGCTCCCTTGATCTGGCCGACGTACTTTTGAAGCTGTTTCGTGGGGAAGGGCCAGACCGTAATCGGCCGCAGCAGTCCCAGCTTGACGCCCTTGGCGCGGGCCGTTCGAACGGTCGTCTTGGCAATGCGCGCCATCGTGCCATAGGCAACGATTGCGTACTCTGCATCGGCCATTTCGTACTCTTCGATCCTAGTCTCGGTTTCCGTAACCTGCGCATACTTGGCCTGCAGTTCCAGGTTCCACTTCTCCAGTGTGGCTGTATCCATCATGAGGCTGCTGATGATGTTGGCGTGGTCCCGACCATGACGCCCGGTGGTCGCCCAGTCCGGCTTCTTCAGCGACGCGACATCGACCGTCGTCTTGAACTCGACCGGTTCCATCATCTGTCCGATGAGGCCATCGACGATGACCATCACCACCATGCGGTACTTGTCCGCAAGGTCAAACGCATCGACGAACAGGTCGACGCCTTCCTGAATAGACGCCGGCGCCAGCACGATGCGCTTGTAGTCACCATTTCCCCCGCCCTTGACCGCCTGCAGGTAGTCCGCCTGTGCCGGGGCCACGTTCCCAAGACCTGGACCCCCGCGCATCGCATTCATGACGACGCAGGGAACTCCGGAGCCGCTGATGTAGGAGATGCCTTCCTGCATGAGCGAGATACCGGGGCTTGAAGACGATGTCATGACGCGCACACCAGCGCATGCGGCCCCATAGACCATGTTAATCGACGCGACCTCACTTTCGGCCTGGACGAACCTGCCGCCAACCTCAGCCAGACGGCGGCTCATGTACTCGGGCGTTTCGTTCTGAGGCGTAATCGGATACCCGAAATAGAAGCGGCACCCTGCCCGGATGGCACCCTCTGCGAGCGCTTCGGCTCCCTTCATCAGCACCTTTTCGCTCACGCCTTCACCTCCCTGTGCAACTCAATCGCAACGTCCGGACACACCACTGCGCACCAGCCGCAGCTTGTACACTTCGCCTGGTCCGTGCACTCGGCGGGACGGAACCCCCGCGCATTCAGCCTGTCGCTGATCATGAGGATCTTAACCGGACAGACGCTCACGCACAGGCTGCAACTCTTGCATCGCTGTTCATCTATCGAAACTCGTTCCAAGACTAGCCTCCTTGTTCTCAGAATTCCGTCTGTGAGCCTACCGTATCCAGAATGCGGTTGAACATGTGCAGCACCGAGGCAAGTCGGGCTGCTTCCGGCGACAGCAGGGGAAGCACCTTGTCCGCATATTCTGGCGACACGATGACCGCCACGACCGGAAGGCCCTCACTGTCGCCAAGAGCCTTGACTGCCTCGTAGCCGGCTTGCACCTCCTCGGCAGACGTTTCTGCCTGAAGGTTGGTGTTTGCAACCAGACCCATCACGTCGAGCCGCGCTCCCGCCCGGATCTTGGCAAGCATGTGCTTCAGCCCGGCGGCGCTGTTCATGCCAGGCCTGAGCGTGTTGACAACAACGTAGAGCGCGTAGCGCCCGTTCTGGATTGTCTCACGGAACTGCGCTACGGCACCCACTCCAATGGCGTCGCCGCCCACATCGACAATCTTGACGCGGTCCGTTGCGGACAAGCTGGCGTGAAGGGTGGGAGGAAATGTCGGCACATCCACATGCAGCAGTCTGCGCTCGGGCTCGATGACATGCAGTCTGCTCCTGTCCTCCTCTGGCACCAGCGGCAGCATGTCGCGAAGGCGAAAGTATGGTTTGACAACGTCCAGGTCGGCGAGAGTCACTGGAACCGAAGTCGTCCTCAGGAGCGACAACGCCAGGTTGAGCGCAACCTCTGTCTTGCCAGATCCCGAAGGACCGGCCAACAGCACGGTATCCCCCGGCCCAGGCATACCAAGGAGCTGGGCAAGCTCGTACCCGCGCCAGCCTGCGGTCCCGTTCAGGGCTCGCCTCGTGTACGCGGAGCTGGCGGATAATCGGCGGCAGCGACCGACCCCTGGAGGACGCGTAACACGCCCTCTGCAAGCGCCTTCATTTCGTCCTCGCCGGGGTACAGTTTGACTGGAGCGATGAACTGGACTCGCCTCACGATTTCATTGACAAGAACGGACGAGCGGGCCATCCCGCCAGTAAGCACGATAGCGTCTACATCGCCGCTGAGCACCGTTGCCATGGAACCAATAGTCTTCGCAACTGTGTATGCCATCGCCTGATACACGAGGCGCGCATGCTCGTCGCCGGAATCGATCATTCCCTCGACAACACGGGCGTCGTTCGTCCCAAGGTGGCTTACCAGCCCGCCCTTGCCGGCGAGGAGCTTCATGATCTCCGGCTCCGTGTACGTGCCCGAGAAGCACAACTGTACGAGACCCACGGCTGGAAGGCTGCCCGCGCGTTCCGGTGCAAAGGGCCCATCACCGTTCAGCGCATTGTTGACGTCGATGACGCGACCGTGGCGGTGAGCGCCCACCGAAATGCCCCCGCCAAGGTGGACCATGATGAGATTGAGTGACTCGTAGGCCCTGCCCATGTCAGCGGCAGCCTGTCGCGCCACCGCCTTCTGGTTCAGCGCGTGAAAGATACTGATGCGTTCGATTCCCTTGAGTCCCGTCAGACGCGCGAGTGGTTCGAGTTCGTCCACGACGATGGGGTCCACGATATACGCCGGAACTCCCGACTCGCGGGACAGTTCGTATCCGATGCACGCCGCGAGGTTCGATGCATGTGCTCCCAAACTCGGGTTCTGCAGTTCCGCGACCATTGCCTCGTTCACGCGGTACGTCCCGGATGGAAGAGGCCGCAGCAGGCCGCCACGACAGGCAACAGCAGACAGGTCCCCAATGTCGACCCCATGTCTGGAAAGAAACTCCTTGACAATCTCCAGCCGCATGGGCAACTGGTCCATGAGCCGCGCGTACCCGCTGAGCGCCGAGGCGTCGTGCGACACGGTTTCGGCCGCTACGCACGCGGAGTCCTCGAAAATGGAAAGCTTGGTGCTCGTGGAGCCCGGATTTACGACAAGTATCCTGTAGTTCAAGATGTCCTCCACTGAACTGTCCGCACCAGAGCAAAGGGAAGACCCGAAGGCCTTCCCTTTGCCGCGTCGTGAATCAGGCCACCCAGCCGCGAGTCTTGATAGCCTCGCCGACCCGCTCCACTGCTACCATGTCCGCGGCCATGCGCATGGTCACCTTGTCGGCTTTGTGCCTCGAGTACATAGTGTAGACACGCTCGAATGCTTCGCTCATGACACGCTCGAGCTTCTCATTGATTTCCTTCTCCGCCCAATAGTATCCATA
>DAOOUZ010000064.1:0-4799 GCA_035369785.1 Candidatus Cryosericum sp.
GCCGCAAGCCCCTCCTGCTGATTCAGAATCGCAGCAAGGAGATGCAGCGAATCGGTCGCCTGGTTGCCATGGGTCTGGCTCAACCGGGCCGCTTCCTGCAACGCCTCCGCTGACTTGGTTGTAAACCTGTCCAGTGTCATATCGTACGCCACCTCCTTTGCAATGTGCGTCTGCATCCGTCGCCGACAGCCACAGTATAGAATGCGCTTGCAAAATCGCCAAGGCTTCCTATCATGAACGCGTATCACCGTGCTGACCACACGGAGCCAGTCCAGAACCGACGAAGGGGAGGATCGCTCTTGTTCACGTTCCACGGGTGTGACCAACATGAGTCCTGACCTGCTGCTGGAGGAAACCATCAGCGGGGGGATGCGAAAAGGCATCGTCGAAGCTCTGCTGGAAGTCCTGGAGCGCACCGACAACTTTACCCTGACCCACTCGTATCGCGTGGCCCAGCTGGCCGTCCCCATCGGCGCCGCCATGCACCTTCCGGAGGACGCCATCGAAACCCTGCGCGTCGCGGCCCTGCTGCATGACCTTGGCAAGGCCTTCATTCCTGCCCAGATTCTGCTCAAGCAGGACTTCCTGACCGAGGAGGAGTTCTCGGTCATGCGCAAGCACCCGGAATACGGCAGTGCCGTCATTGCGCGCGTACCGGGCTTTGCAGACGTGTGCAATATCGTCATTTCTCATCATGAACGCTTCGACGGAGCGGGCTATCCTCATGGTCTGGTGGGCGCAACGATTCCGCTGGGCGGGCGCATCCTCGCCGTCGCCGATTCGTACGACGCGATGGTGACGGCGCGCGTCTACCGCCATGGCGCCCAGCCCGATATGGCCGCGGCCGAAGTGGCCCGGTGCGCCGGGTCCCAGTTCGACCCGGTGGTCGTGGAGGCGTTCCTGGACGCCATCCACATGAGAGGAGTGCACTATGACGAGAAGAAGTCAGCGCAGCGAGCGTGGCGAGCTGATTGAGAGCACGACGGAAGCAGCGACGAAAGAACTGACGAGGCGCAGGGCACGCCCTGCCGCCCAGCCCGAGGAGCTTGTGGTCGCACAGGAGGTTCAGCAGGCCCTGCGCAAGGGGAAGCCCGTGGTGGCCCTCGAGTCCGCCATCATCACCCACGGCATGCCGTATCCCACCAACCTCGAGCTGGCGAAGGAACTGGAGGCGATTGTCCGGAAGGGCGGCGCCATCCCCGCGACGACTGCGGTCGTGTCAGGCAGGGTGCGCGTGGGACTCACCTCCTCCGAACTCGAGCTGCTGGCGCGCGCCAAGTGGGTCAAGAAGATAGGGCCCCGCGATATTCCCGTCGCGGTGGCCATGGGCTTCACGGGCGGAACGACAGTCGCCGCCTCGCTGACCATCGCCGACGCCGCAGGCATCCGCGTCTTCGTGACGGGTGGCATCGGCGGCGTGCACCGCGGCATCGGGCAGGTGCTGGACGTTTCACAGGACCTGCCGGTCATCCGACGCTCGCGCTGCCTCACGGTCTGTGCGGGCGCCAAGTCCATCCTCGACCTGCGCAACACGCTGGAGTACCTGGAGACCATGTCGGTGCTGGTGCTGGGCTACCAGACGGACACCCTGCCTGCATTCTACGTGCGCGATTCCGGCATCCCGCTCGAGCACCGCGTCGAGAGCGCCGCTGACATAGCATCCATCGTCGAGGCGCGCAACCGGCTGGGGATGCAGATCGGCATCCTCGTGACCAATCCTATCGCGGAGGCCGACCAGGTCGACCCGCGCAAGCATGAGAAGGTCCTGCAGGCTGCGCTCAAGAAAGCCGCGGAGGAGAACGTGGAGGGCAAAGCGATGACCCCCTACATCCTGTCATACATGCAGAAGAACCTTCCCGGCGTCATCGAGGCCAACATCGCCCTCATCAAGAGCAACGCCGCCCTGGGAACCCAGATTGCCGTAGCCCTTCGCGGCAGCTGAGCACGGTGTCTGTGGCCGCCTTCTTTGTGGCGGGGGACCTGAACCTCGACACGACGACCGTCGTCCCTGCTCCTGCGCCCAGCGGCAAAGAAACACAGGCGCGCATCGCCCTGTCCTTTGGCGGGCAGGGCGGCAACGTGGCCTTCTTCCTGCACTGTCTGGGCGAGCCTGTCCGGCTGTTCGGCATGCTGGGGAACGACCCCGCCGGCGACCTGTACCTGGAGCACTTGGCACGCCTCGGGATCGCCTACGCGGGCGGCAGGACGGACCAGCTGCCTACGGGCATGGTCAGCGTGGTGCAGCAAGGGGATGCCTATCACATGTACCGCCAGCGAGGGGCCAACAACGCCATTCCCGCCGAGAGCCTGGAGAGGGCGCTGCGGGATGCCCTTGCCGGTGAGGCAGCCGTCGTGTTCATCTCCGGCTACACCCTCCTTGACAAGGGATGCCGCGAGGCGCTGGCTGCGGCGGCCGCCTCCGCTGGGCGCAGGCAGGTCATCGCCATGGACCCCGCCAGCATCGACGCGATGAGCGTCATTGGCCGTCCGGGCGTCCTCGGCGCCGCGCGCGTCTGCACGTACCTCCTGCCCAATGATGAGGAGGCCTGCTGGCTGGCCCGGGAGCAGGACGCCGAAGCAGCTGCCAGAGCCCTGCACCACTTGACCGGCGCAATCATCGCCCTCAAGCTGGGCGCCCGCGGTGCACTGCTGTGCGCCGGAGACACCGTCACCCATATGCAGGGGGTCCCGGTCGAGGCACTGGACGTGACCGGCGCCGGCGACTCCTTCTCCGCCGCCTTCCTGTCAGCGCACGCGCACGGCCTGTCCGATGCAGATGCCCTGCGCCGCGCTGTCCTGTTCAGCAGCCGCAAGGTGCAGTTTGCAGGGACACAGCCGGCAGAAATGGCAATCACACCGTCAGGAACCGAACGCCCTTGATGTCCGGTATCAGAGCGGTCAGGGGAGGGGAGCGAGCAAGGAGAAACAAGAACGGCCGGAGGGGAACCCTCCGGCCGGTAGAGAGCAGGATGAAGCTTCAGGGATGCAGGAGGGTGAGGGTCGTTGGAGCAGCAAGGTAGATCCAGTAACCTCTGCCTGGCTGGAGACTATCGGTTGCAGGTGACAGTACCCCCCATCCAGGACCATAGGAATAAGAGTAGCAGTGGGTGATGAGGTTCCCATTCGTGATGCTGGCCAGGGGGAGCGGAATATCGAAGGGATTGCCAAGAAGCTGCCAGCCCGCCTGATAGGTCAGGGAGAGAGCGGCAGGAGAAGAGACCCCAGGGAGAGGAACAGGGACAGGAGCGGAGACCTCTACCCAGTATCCTTCCCCAGGAACCAGCGTATCCGCTGATGTCACCACACCCCAGCCATCATGGTAGGAGTAGGCACCCAGGAGACCAGGGATGGAGGAGGCGGGGAGAGGAACAGGAACAGCAACCAGGTTCCAGCCAGCGGCAAGGGAAAGGGAACCAAGAGGAGCAAACGTGGCATGGATGGTGTGGTCTGCCATGACGCTCTGGAACATGTAGGAAGCAACAGCACCGACGGAGACACCATCGACCTGAACATCAGCAATCTGGTAGCCAGGATCCGGGGCGATGGTAAAGGTTACCGTGCTCCCATAGGGAACGGTCTGCACCGTGGCAGGACTGATCATCCCATGGTCGCCAGCAGAAGGGGTAACCGTGAAGGTGAGCACCGTCCAGTGTGCGTAGAGGGTCAGGTCTGTCGTGACAGGTGCTGAAACGTCCCACCTTGTCCCGTCTGCGGGATCCGTGTACCACCCAGCAAAGGTCATGCCAGCCTTCGTGGGGACAGAAGGTTCCACCAGGCAGCTGCCATATGCGACCGTCTGGGGGGGAACAGCACTGCCGCCCTGAGTATCGAAGGTGACAGCAACAGCCGCAGGATGTATGGCAAGCACAACTGTTGCAACGTTGGACTCGAGAGATTCATCAAGAACCTTGAACGTGAAGGTATCAAGGCCACAGTAACTGGGGGTAGGCGTATACGTAAAATCTCCGCTTGACACGCCCGTGATCGTAACGAGGCCATGAGACGGTGGCGATACGATAACGTAGGTAAGGAAGGCCGAGTCAATGTCAGTCGCCTGAAGGACCTGAGAAAACACAGCATCGCCCGTCAGTGTCCACGTGGCATCGAGGGCAACCGGAGCATCATTGGCAGGGGTCACTGAAATACAGATTGGCTTCAGAGCTACTCGGTTTCCTCCTGATCCGGTATGTGCCATGTCGGATACGGTAACCAGACAAACTTCCAGCCCAGCGCCAATGTAGTTGTTGTAGTTCTGGTCAGGAACATAGGACAAGGTCCCGAGTGCCATATTGGCATTCGTGAGCGTACCGATAAAGGTCATGCTGCGGTCAGCCGTTCCATGGCCTACGCTGAAGTTCAGTCCCGTGAGTGCCGACATGGAAAGTGTGCCATGCGACACCGTCAGCGTCACCCGGACGGTGTTGTTTGGAGCTGGTGTTTCGTTGATGTCGACGTCCGTAACAGTGATACCAAAGATACTGACAGGCCGATCCTCAAGTGTAGCCACTAGAGGTGGTGCACTGACTACAGGAGCATCGTTGACGGGGGTCACGCTGATGGTGAAGGTCTGGGGTACCGAGGTGTCGATGCCACCGTTGGCGGTTCCACCATTGTCCTGGAGGATGACCGTGATGGTGGCTGAGCCGTTGGCGTCAGGGGCAGGAGTAAAGGTGAGAGTACCGTCTGGCGCAACAGCCGGAGCTACTCTGAACAGGGCAGGATTCGTAGTGCTCGTCACGGTGAAGGTCAGGGTCTGCCCTGCTTCGTCGGGTGGACCGGCGCTGATGGCGGTGGCCCAG
>DAOOUZ010000064.1:4899-6015 GCA_035369785.1 Candidatus Cryosericum sp.
CTGGGATGCCGAGCTATCCACACCGCCGTTGGCGGTTCCACCATTGTCCTGGAGGATGACGGTGACGGTGGCAGTACCGTTGGCGTCAGGGGCAGGAGTGTACGTGAGGGTGCCGTTTGACGCAACTGCTGGGCCCGCACTGAACAGGGCAGGATTCGTAGTGCCCGTCACGATGAAGGTCAGGGTCTGCCCTGCTTCGTCGGGTGGACCGGCGCTGATATTCGTGGCCCAGCCGGCAAGGGTCTGCAAACCACAGTCCTCCAGGACAGTCTGATTGGAACCCTTCGTGAAGGAAGGAACATCGTTGACGGGAGTGATGCTGACGCTCTGTGTCACGACATTCGAATCTGACTGGCCGTCATTGACATACCAAGTAAACGAGTCCGCCCCATTGGCGTTAGGATACGGTCTGTATGAATACTGCCCCGTACTCCCGTCCGAAAGTCGGGCGATGCTGACGGTACCCTTTGTCGGAGGCGATCCTATGTGGTACGTCAAGCTCGGTATGCTCGAATCAGGATCGGTTGGCGCAATGACATTGCGCTGCGTCGTGCCACTGTCCTCAGTGATCGTGAGCGTAGACCCAGCAGCAATGCGCGGGGGGTCGTTGACGCTCTGTACCGATACTGTCACGGTTCCGCTCAGCTGTACGACAGGATCCCCCGACATACCGCCGTATTCCACCATGTATCCCGTAGATGCGTATTGCCCTGACCCGCCGGCATTCGGGAGGTCATTCCACATGCCAGGCGGAGAGGTCCACGACATCATGTGAGCATAGTTCTCATTCCCACCCGAATTGTTTGGCTCGCCACTGTTCCAGTTTGTATAGCTGAGAGTAGTCCCAGTCTCGGGTCCTGTCATCCACTTCCATACCCCCTCTTGATCCGCATCAGAAGCGCCAATCCATGCGGAACCGGAGACTTTCTCGGTAAGAAAGGCGTTTTCCCCAGACGATGTGATGGTCGCAAGATACCCCCGCAGCCCGTAGAGTGTGCGATTCGCCGCTTCGGACTTGGCCGACGTCCAACTGACTCCCGGGTTCGACACGAACTCATAGTAGTGGCCGTTTGTGGCGTAGTACATGGTGCCGCCAGTTAACGCCACGGTGATCAA
>DAOOUZ010000065.1:0-5999 GCA_035369785.1 Candidatus Cryosericum sp.
AATATCCGCTACGGCAAGCCGGACGCCACGGATGAGGAAGTCCGGCACGCGGCCGAGGTCGCGCAGGCAGCCGAGTTCATCGAGACCATGCCGGAGGGCTACGATACGCTGCTCTCTGAGGGTGGCCTCAACCTGTCCGGCGGCCAGAAGCAGCGCCTCGCCATCGCGCGGGCGCTCGTGCGCCACCCCGAAATCTACGTGTTCGACGACAGCTTCTCGGCGCTGGACTTCAAGACGGACGCAAAACTGCGGATGGCCCTGAAGGGGGAAACCGCCCACTCGACCGTCATTATCGTGGCCCAGCGCGTCGGAACCATCATGGACGCGGACCGCATCGTCGTCCTGGACGAGGGCAGGATAGCGGGCATCGGCACCCACAAGGAACTCATGGAAACATGTGACGTATACCGGGAGATTGTGTACTCGCAGCTCTCGGAGGAGGAACTCGCATGAGCGATTCGAATGAGAAGATAACGGCACCGCGCCCCACGGGCGCCGGTCTTATGGGAGGCGGCGGCCGTGGCGGAATGCGCGGCGCTGTTGAAAAGCCCAAGGATTTCTGGGGCACGGCAAGGCGTCTGCTGGGGTACCTTCGGCCTCAGCGCGTGAAGTTGATTCTTGTTGTCATCCTGGCCGTGAGCAGCACCGCGTTTGCAGTGTGGGCACCGAAGATCAGCGGAAATGCCGTCAACGAGCTCATGAACGGGTTCGTGGCCAAGAGCATGGTCAGCGAGATTTCGAAGGCGCAGGAGCAGTACCTGCCCGAGGTCAAGGACATGCTCCAGCAGCTGCAGTCAGCGCAGGATGCTGCCGTCAAGGCTGCACAGGAGGAAGTGGCCAAGCAGTTCAGTGCCACGCTGGCCAAGCAGAAGCAAGACGCCTATGCTCAGGCAGAGGCTGCAGCGCGCAAGGCTATTGTCAGCAACCCGCCGAAGGAACTGACAGCTGCCGTCCAGCAAGCCCAGGCTGAGGTCAAGAAGCAGTTTGATGCGAAAGTGGCTGCCCAGAAACAGGCGGCGTACGCGCAGGCTGAAACTGCAGCAAAGCAGGCGATCGCAAGCAATCCACCCGCCGAGCTGACAGCTGCCATCCAGCAGGCACAGGAGGCAGCCAAGGCCGCCGCCAAGCAGCAGGTCGATGCGCAGTTTGCCGCGCAGGCCCCCGGTGTGCCGCTCGAAAACATTCCTGGCTATGCAACAGCGCTGGCTGCCGCGCAGGGTCAGGCAGCCGATGCAGCCAAGGCTCAGGTTCTGTCAGCTGCGGAACAGCAGGCCGTCGCGCAGGCACATGCCGCCGTGGATGCGCAGTTTGCAGCCAGGACCGCCGACATGGACAAGGCTCTGGCCGATGCCCAGGCACAGGCGGCGGACGCCGCGAAGAGCGCCGTCGAGAAGGCGTTCCTGGACAAGGCAAAGCTGACGGCGGATCAGTTCGCCGCGATGAAGCAGCTCGTGGACCTGCCGGTGGTCAATACCATCACCGATTACAACAAGAAGGCGGATACGATTCAGGCTGTCATCGACCTTGGCAAGAACCTTCCGCTCACGACTGGGCAATCCAGTCAGGCGCAGTCTTTCGATGTTTCGCAGACAGACCTGGACAAGGGGTTGGATATTGTGCGCAAGAACGGCGGGCACGTGCCACTGGATGCCATCGGCAGGATTCTGCTGGGCCTGCTGGCTATCTACCTGGCCAGTGCTCTGCTGAGGTTCCTCACGCAGTTCATCATGTCCACGGTCGTCCAGACGACCGCCTACAACATGCGCACCGAGCTGGACAACAAGTTGGCGCGCGTGCCCCTCAGCTACTATGACTCGCACTCCAACGGCGAAATCCTGAGCCGCATGACCAACGACATGGACACGGTGTCGCAGACACTGCAGCAGAGCATCACGCAGATCATCACTGCGATGACTGAGCTGGTTGGGTACGTTTACATGATGCTGACCATCAGTGGCAAACTCACACTGATTGCTGTAGCCTCGCTGCCACTATACCTGCTGGCGACTACGTTCATTATGCGCAGGTCCCAGAAGTACTACGTTGCTCAGCAGACGCATCTTGGCAGACTGACCAGCCACGCCGAGGAGATGTACTCGGGCCACAAGATTGTCAAGGCGTTTGGACACGAGCAGGAAGCCGTCGATACCTTTGAGAACGTCAATGACCAACTGTACCAGGCTGGCTGGAGGGCACAGTTCATGTCGGGCATCATGATGCCGCTCATGAACTTCATCAGCAACATTGCCTACGTGTTCATCGCGGTTATTGGCGGCATCTTCGTTACCAACAACCTTCTGAACCTGGGCGACATCACGGCGTTTATTCAGTACTCACGGTCCTTCTCGATGCCCATCGTGCAGACGGCGAGCATCGCCAATGTGTTCCAGTCGACCATGGCAGCAGCCGAGCGTGTCTTCAGCGTGCTGGATGAGCCTGAGGAGCAGCCAGACCCCGCGGATGCTGTTACCATTGCCAACCCGCGCGGCGACATCGCCCTGGACCACGTTGACTTTAGCTATCGTCCAGACGAGCCGCTCATCAAGGACTTCAACCTGGACGTCAAGCGCGGCGACACCGTCGCCATCGTGGGCCCGACCGGCGCCGGCAAGACGACGCTGGTCAACCTGCTCATGCGCTTCTACGAGATTCAGGGCGGCAGCATCACCTTCGACGGCGTGGACACGCGCAGGATGCGTCGCGGGGACCTGCGCACCATGTTCGGCATGGTGCTTCAGGACACGTGGCTCTTCAACGGCACCGTGCGCGAGAACATCGCCTATGCGCGCGACGACGCGACCGACGAGGAAGTGGTCGCCGCCGCCAAGGCAGCGCACGCGGACCACTTCATCCGCAGTCTGCCGCAGGGCTACGACACCGTGCTCGACGAGGATGCCTCGAACATCTCCGCCGGCCAGAAGCAGCTGCTGACCATCGCCCGTGTCGTGCTGGCCAATCCGTCGGTGCTCATCCTCGACGAGGCGACCAGCAGCGTCGACACGCGCACCGAGGTGCGCATCCAGAAGGCCATGGCGCAGCTCATGGAAGGCAGAACCAGCTTCGTCATCGCGCACCGCCTCTCGACGATTCGCGACGCACACCACATCCTGGTCATGAACCACGGCACCATCGTGGAACAGGGCACGCACAAGGAGCTGCTCGCAAAGGGCGGATTCTATGCCGACCTGTACAACAGCCAGTTCGTGGGGGCAGCCGTCACGGACGACGCCGTCTGAGCTTCGGCGCACGCATACCTCAGTATCTTCGCAGCCCCGGTTCACCGCCGGGGCTGCTGCATGTCCGAGCCCGCCCCTTCATACTCCTTGGACTTTTCTGCGGCCCCATGCAGCCTAGTATGGCTGTGCGTTGTGAGAAGGTGGTGCGATGCATCTCTCGGCACAGGACATACGACAACTGGCCTTCGTGGTGCTGGCGTTCATTCAGGACAGCGCCTTCCTGTTGTCCGCATACCAATCGCTCATGTCCCTGTTCGGGTTCTGGCGCAAACCGAAGCCGCCACGCAGGCAGCCCGCAACGCGCTTCGCCGTACTCATTGCCGCGCACAATGAGGCTCATGTCATTGCTGACGTGCTGGATTCCCTCGCACGGCAAGAGTATCCTGCCGCACTGTACGACACCTACGTGGTTGCGGACAACTGCACCGATGACACCGCCGCAGTAGCCCGCAGGCACGGGGCGACTTCTCTCGAACGGTTTGACAGCGAGCACGTGGGCAAGGGCTACGCCATCGGGTGGCTGCTTGAGCGCATCCGCGCACGTGGCAAACGCTATGACATGGTCGCCATGTTCGATGCGGACAACCTGGTCGCGTCCAACTTCCTGGGCGAGGTGGACCGTTATGCACAGGCAGGCTACCGCGCCGTGCAGGGCTACTTGGACGTCAAGAATCCGGGCGATAGCTGGGTGTCGCTGTCCTACGCCATCGGCTACTGGTACGCGAACCGCTTCTGGGATCTTGCCCGCAGTAACGTGGGCCTCGCCTCTATGCTGGGCGGCACGGGTTCGTGCATTGCCATGTCCCTGCTGGACGAGGTGGGCTGGAACCCCACCTCTGTTACCGAGGACCTTGAGTTCACACTGAAGTGCGTGCTGCGCGGCATCCGCCCAACGTGGGCGTGGGACGCCCATGTCTACGACGAGAAGCCTGTGGATCTGCATGTATCGTGGCATCAGCGCTTGCGCTGGATGCGTGGTCACTTCCAGCTGGGCATGCATTACTCCGGAGCTTTGTGGAAGCGCTTCTTTACCCATGCTGACCTTGCTGCGTTCGACATGCTGGTCTACATCGGACAACCGGTGTGGGTCGTGCTGTCCTACTTCCTCATGCTGACGAACGTCGTCATCCACCTTGGGAACCTGGCCGTGCCTGTCTGGGCATCGGCCGGCTTTGTCACCCCATGGCTGTGGGCGGTCCTCTTTACCCTCGAGTGGTTCGCCCCTCCCATGCTCATCGCCGCACTGGCCCTTGAAAGGGTCAAGCCCCGGTACTGGTGGGGCCTTGTCGCCTTTGCCCTCTACGGCCTGACGTGGGTCCCCCTCGACTTTGTCGCGTTCTTCACCCGCGACGACCACAGCTGGTTTCATACCACCCATAAGCAGGCAATCGCAGGTTCCGGCAAGTAGTCGCTCGCTGTTCTTCCTGTACCGTTGACATCCCGTGTCAGCACCATACACTGGGAACACGTTTCTTTTGTATACGCTTTTCCGTATCAAAAGGAAACAGGACCGGATGCGCGCTGAAACGGCACGAGACATACTGGGTACCGATGGACGCTTCGGCCTGCAGGACCTCGTGCTGGCCGACCCGGACTTCCGGAGGGCGACGCTTGCCGAGTGGCGCCGTGACGGTGACGCTGCGGTTTCCCGACATGCTGCAGCGATGGCAGCTCAGTGGGCATCGTGACCAGGTCCTGCACATCACACTGGACATGGAACCGCAGAACTGGGAGGCACCTGCCGAACGCAGGATGCTTGCTCGGCTGGACGTCCTGACACCCGTGCTGGTGAAGCTGGGCAGCCTCGACCTGGCGGCCCTGCGTGCCGACGTTCTCCCCTTCCTTCCCTCCGCTGCCGAGGTGGACCGCATCACCCTGGTTGCCGAACTCCTGCGGTCAGCTGCGTTTTAGGAACGCGTTGCACGCGGACCGCGGAGGGTATACTGATGCTGTGGCGGCACCCTCCTGAAGTGGCGCGCGCCACAGGAGGCACGCAATGCTTGGCGCAGTAGCAGGCGATATTGTCGGCTCCGTCTACGAGTTCAACCCCGTGAAGTCTCTGGACTTTCCCCTGTTCACGCCGCAGTCGCAGTGGACCGACGACACCGTGCTCACGATGGCGGTCGCCGACGCAATCCTCACGGGACGGCCGTACGGCGAGACCATCCGCGCGTTTGCCCGTGCGCACCCCCATGCCGGCTATGGCGACATGTTCATGGCGTGGTTCACCAGCGAGGCTACGGGCCCATACAACAGCTTCGGCAATGGCTCGGCGATGCGCGTGAGCCCAGTCGGCTGGGCCTTCGGGACGCTCGAGGAGACCCTTGCCGAGGCCAAGCGCTCCGCCGAGGTCACGCACAACCATCCCGAGGGCATCAAGGGCGCCCAGTCCGTCGCGGCCGCCATCTTTCTTGCCCGCACGGGCATGGACCGGGACGGCATCCGCGCCGAGCTCGAAGGTCGCTTCGGCTACAACCTGCACCGGCCGTGGGAGGAGATTCAGCCCGGCTACTCCTTTGACGAAACCTGCCAGGGTTCGGTGCCCGAGGCCCTCATCTGCGCGCTGACCTCCACCTCCTTCGAGAATGCCGTGCGTCGCGCCGTGGCCCTGGGGGGCGATGCCGACACGCAGGCCGCCATCGCCGGCTCCGTCGCCGAGGCCCTGTACGGCGGCGTCCCCGCGACCATCGCCACCGAGGCGCGCGCCCGCCTGACCCCCCGCTTCGACAGCATCGTCACCACCTTCCAGGAAACCTACGACCT
>DAOOUZ010000066.1:0-5903 GCA_035369785.1 Candidatus Cryosericum sp.
GCGTCTGGCAACGTGAAGGTATACCTTGACGAGAAGCTGTCCGAAGCGGCCACAACCGGCCTTGTCAAGGGGGACAGCGTTGTTGCCCTCGGAATGACCGCAGACAAACGCGCAATCCGGATCCTGCTTCCTTCGGGAACCACGGCCTTCGTCGCCGCAAGCTCCGTCACTGTATCAAATTGAGGGGATGAGTATACTGAGCACAACCAGAGGGGGTGAACCATGAAAGAAATGGAGAATGGCGACCTATTGCTGGACAACGGAGCAGTCATTCCGGCATGCAAGAGAACAAAGACTGAGGTCTACAGCCGCGTTGTCGGGTACCTTCGTCCCGTTTCGCAATGGAACAAGGGTAAGAAGGCCGAGTGGAACGACAGGGCCTGCTTTGAGGTAGACAAGGAACGCAGCACCACGCCTTGACCTTCAGGTATTGTCCGCCGCCCCGTGGGCTTGCTGCACACCGGGCGGCCCGTTTCGGTGTTCTCGCGTCCACAGTCCTCGTGGCAGCTTGAATCGCGCCAGTGGACCTCGCACATTTCGAGCCTCTTTCTCTTGGTGACTTTCCCGGCAGCCTGGCAGCTACCGTATTTGTTGTCGGGTGTAACTTCCGGTGCCCGTATTGTCACAATCCGGAACTGGTCATACTCGGTGATGACACCCCAAGACTTGAGTGTTCCGTGTTCCTCGACTTCCTGCTCCACCGCACGGGAAAGTTGGATGGCGTCTGTATCACCGGTGGAGAACCAACACTTCAGAAGGACCTCCCTGCCTTCATCCGTCAGATTCGCGAACTCGGCTACAAGGTCAAGCTCGACACAAACGGGTCCAACCCCGACATGCTGGCCCATCTGCTGGATGACGGACTGCTCGACTATGTGGCCATGGACGTCAAGGCGCCTCCCGCACGCTACCAGGAGATTGCCCACAACCCTGCCGCGCTTGCCGCAGTTGAGTTGTCCATAGGTATCCTGGGGACTCACGAGGTTCGCCATGAGTTCCGCACCACCATAGTTCCATCGCTCCTCGAGGAGACCGACGTCGTGGCCATAGGCTCCATGCTGCCCGACGGGTCCTCGTACGTCATCCAGAACTTCGTCCCCAGCAAAGCAATCGATGCACACCTCCTGAGCATCCATGGGTTTTCGTCCTCTGAGCTGGCAAGACTCGCGGAGGCCGTGGCTGGATGGTACCCCCTCCTGCGGGTAAGCACCCGCGGCGGACCCTAGAGACTACCCGCGCGGAGGTGTGCCAGGGCACCCTCGCTCGCCACGCCACCTGCTCACTGTAACGGAGCACGGGCAGCTGCGTTTTCTCGTATGCAGGGCAATCATCTGGCGGCAGGGACGGTGGCTCTTTTCCACCGCCCGTGATACCCGGTACAGCTGGTTCGGCAGACCACTTCCCCGGACACTGTGTGGACTCGTGTGTTTCGCAGGCACACGAAATCACATACCCTGGGCTGAACGTCACAGCCCAGGGAGCCAAGGTTGCAATTGCTGTCCCAGCGTCGGCATTTGGTCAGGCCTGCGTGATGATGCTGGACTCCTGTCAGCCAGTGCGTATACTAGACGTGTCCGCAGATCAGCACAAGCCGTCGCTGACATAAGGAGGAGTCATGAAGACCACCAAGTACATCACCAGGGCAGCGATCATCCTGGCCCTTACCATTGCCCTCCAGTTCACTATCCGCGAGGTCATTCCCTCTGTGCCACCATTCAACATCGTCAACCTCTTTGTGGTTGGCAGCATTGTGAACCTCGGATTGCTGCTTGCCACGGAAACGACAGGCATCTGGGCGGGCATCATCATTGCTCTGACAGCTCCGGTGACCGCATGGCTGCAGCAGCACCTGCCTTCACCGGTCATGATACCTGCTGTCATGGCGGGCAACGTCGTACTCGTTGTTGTGTTCTGGCTGGCCATACGCAAGAACACCGCACCTTCATCATGGATGCGGTGGGTGGGTCTAGTGGTCGGGGCGGCTGCCAAGATGGTCTTCCTGTACTATACGGTAGGCGCCATTATCGGCACGCTGTCCAGCTTGCCGGCGGCCGCGGCCGCTTTTGTCCGCTTCTCCTTCAGTTGGCCCCAGTTCGTTACAGCGCTGATTGGTGGCTTCCTGTCAACGCTCATAGCACGGCGGGTCAAACCCCTCACTTAGGAGAGGCAGGCGTCCCACCCCTCGCCCTGGGCCAGCGGCGGGAGCTGGACCGTTTCCTCCATACCCGGATCGCCGGCGAGGATGCTATAGACGACATCTGAAATGTCCGCCATGGCGCGCTTGGCTGTGCTCGCTCTGTCAAATCCTGCCATGAACACGCAGAGAACATAGGCTTGCTGCCAGGTCGTCATGACAAGCTCCGCGTCAAGCAACGAGCCGGGCATGCCACCCGTCTTCCCCGCAAGCGTTACGCTCCCGGGCAGGGGCCAGGCCAGCAGGTCCCTTAGCTGATTGAGCTCGAGGAATCCAAGGACTCGCCGGCTGACGCCTTCAGACACCAGGTGGCGCTGGAACGCAAGCGTTAGCATGCGAGCGATTTCATCCGCGCTGACGGTGTTGTCGATACCCTCTGCAAGAGTCTTGCGATCCATCATCATGCGCCGCACCCGGGTGCTCTCGTACCCCAGGCCACTCAGGATGGAGTTGAGGCGTGGCATGCCAATCATGTCGATCAGTTGGTTGCATGCCATGTTGTCCGATACGCCCATCATCAAGGTACAGAGGTCTTCCAGAGACCATGTGCGGGTGCTACCCAGACGCTCGAGCAGTCCGGTGCCGTGGGGCGGAGGGACCGTCAGTGAAACAGGGAGATCCCAGGAAAGCTGCTCCTCCTCCACAAGCTTGCACACACAAACAAGAATGGGCAACTTGATGATCGATGCCGCGCCGACGATGGCATCGCTGCGGTGAGAGACAAGCAGGCGCGTATCAACCGGTCTCGCCATCTCGAGACGGAGGCTGCACTGAAACGGCAGGGGCCCGAGAATCCCCATCAGTGCATCTTCGAGTGCCTGCCTGAGTGAATCGACGTTCTTCAAGCTGATTCGGTTCCGGTCTTGTCCCGGTAGGTGCGCGGGACCAGTTTGCCAAGGGTGCAGAGCATCTCATAGCTGATGGTCTGCGCCAGGGATCCCAGGTCGCCTGCGGTTATTCGCTGATCACCGGACTCGCCCATGAGGATGACCTCGTCCCCACAAGCCACGCCCGGGACTTCTGTCAAGTCGACCATCGTCTGATCCATCGTCACGCGGCCGATCACAGGTGCCCTCTTGCCCCTGATAAGGACTGACGCTTTGTTCGACAACATGCGTGAGTAGCCATCGGCATAGCCAACCGGCAGGATTCCCACGATGGTCGGACGATAGGTGAGATAGGTGCGGCCATAGCTGATGCCATAGCCCAGAGGCACGGTCTTGAACCCTACCAAACGCGTCTTCAGCGACATCGCAGGTCGTAGGCCTCCGATGGGAACGCCTTCGATTGGCGAACAGCCATACAGGAGAAGCCCCGGCCGCACACCGTCGAACATCGCGGACTTCATCATCAAGATGCCAGCTGAGTTGGAGAGATGGGCGATCGGCGGGCGAATTCCCTCGACCGTGGCTTGGTGCAACACCTTCTCAAATCTGCGCAACTGCATTGAGGAGTAGGACTCATCGGAATCAGCGCAGGAGAAATGTGAGTAGATGCCTTCTGTCTGAAGTCTCCGCATCTCGGTGATCGCACGCAACACAGCTGGCGCCTCATCGGAAAGAACGCCGTTTCTTCCCATGCCGGTGTCAATCTTGAGGTGCACCTTCAGGTGTTTTCCAGCGGGCACAGCCGAGGCAAACTCTGAGGCGGTCGTATCGTTTGGTACGCTGAGAGCGATATCCTGCTCGATTGCCACGCGAACCCCGTCAACCGGCACACTTCCAAACACCAGCATATGTCCTGCAATGCCAGCACTCCTCAGTTCCAGTGCTTCGTCCAAGGTCGACAGCGCAAACCAGTCGGCACCCTCCTCCTGAAGAACCGCTGCGATACGCTCTGCCCCGTGTCCGTACGCGTCGTCCTTCACCACGCACAACACGCGCGTCTTGCTTGGTACTAGCCCTCGGATGACATGGTAGTTTCCTCGGATCCGCTCCAGGTCTATCTCCAGCCACGTCGGACGTCCAAATCCCCTGCACTCATCCCTGTCCAGAATTCTCATGCGAAAACATTAGCACGTTTCGCAGGCCGTTCAACACGGAACCAGGGCCAAAAGGAACCGGGGCGCCAGCATGTGTAGACATGCGGCAGCACTGTGGAGTCATCATCATTGACATGTCCGACATCGTTTCTATAGTGACAACGTAATCGGTAACTGCGTTACCGGTTACATGCCCTCCTTCGAAGACAGCCTGAACCGCAATCGCGCTTCAGGCTGTTTCCTTATTCCTGTCAGAAGTACCGTACCGGCTGGTAATCAGCAGCAGACTGGTACAGCGGAGGCAAGTCCGTGTCTCCAGCTTCTGCCCGCAGCGCCCGTTCCATGGCAGCGCCGAAGAAGTGCTCGGAACTATAGTGGTCCACGATGGCGATGCATGCCCCTGTCTGCGCAGTATCGAGGGCCGTGTGGTACGTAACATCGCCAGTGATCAGCACCTGGGCGCCGGCTTCCACGGCGGCAGATACCAGCGACGATCCCGACCCCGAGCAGAAGGCCACGCGCCCGACTGTTGCTGGCAACGTGCCAGCCACGGGAAGAACTCCTACCTTGAAGAACGACTTGATGAACGAAACAAATGTCTCACGACTCAGCGCTTCTGACAGGTTGCCAACGTGCCCCATGCCCCGTGAAGGCACGGTGGGAACGTGCTCCTCAAAGACGTCAATGACCGGCTCTTCGTAGGGATGCGCATGTCGCAGAGCATCAAGGACGGCCGCCAGACACTGGTCGGTAGCGATTGTTTCGACTCTGTCTTCGGGCACTTCTGTCAAGGTGTGCTGTGAACCGACATGCGGGTGTGTCCCGGCCTCGGGAATGAAGGCACCGGTCCCTCCGACACGGAATGACGTGCGAGAGTACAGGCCTACCTGCCCGGCCCCAGCCCTGAACATCGCGTCCAGGACGCCGTCTCTGAACTCAGCAGGGACAAACGTGACAATCTTGAACCAGTGGCGCTGTTCCTTCACCTCCAACATGCGCACGTCCGTGAGCCCCATTTGCTCCACGACATACGCGTTGAGCCCATGGGGCGCCGCATCGAAATTCGTATGCGCAGCAAGCACATCCACGTCCATGCGGATCGCGGCCATCAACGCCCCGTTCCGGGTTGGGTCAAGCTTCTTGAGCGGCTTGAAGATTGGGGGATGATGACAGACAATCAGGTTTGCGCCAAGCGTTCCGGCTTCCTCCACGGTCTCATGGGTAAGATCAAGGCACAGCAGCGCCCCGCGCACCTCATCCTCCTGGGCGCCAACGACCAGTCCGGCGTTATCATAGTCCTCCTGGAAGCGAAATGGCGCAACCACGTCGACAAGGTCGTACAGATCGTGAACATGCATGATGTCTCCTCCAGCTACTTCCTGGGAGAAGCCTGCTCCGAGTCCCGCGCCGCCTGTTGTCCGTCGCCAACCACCGGTTTGCGGACCATTCCGTAGACCAGGAGGGCTTCGCCGGCCAGCGCAAGTAGGTCGCCGACGCTATAGGCGGACCCCAGGCTCCCGAGAAAAGGCAGCACGATGTAATCGCCAAGCAGGTTAAGGCGCGTTTTGTCACTCATCAGAACAACGTTTGCTGCTGCGCCCTCCTCAACAAGCAGCTCGGCTCGGTCTGCCTGACCTGTCGCAATGAGTGCCTGCGGATTTGCCGGCATGCGCCCCCCATTGGCCCCTATGACGACCAGGTTGAGCAGCAGTCCTGCCAGAAGAACCG
>DAOOUZ010000067.1:0-5845 GCA_035369785.1 Candidatus Cryosericum sp.
GCGGGCTCCAGGAATGGCAGCAGCCGATCCACCGCAACGCCGACCCCTGCAGTACTGCGCAGCTTCGCTTTGAGCGCGTGCCCCGCGATCATGAGGTCGCGAAGACCACGGATGTAGACAAGCACCGAAGGCTGCGCATACTCCATTGCGAGCGCCTCAAGGGCGTTCTCAAACGAGAACTCGAATACGATCTGTGCGTCCGAGCACGAGGCACCCTGCTCCGCGGCTCTAAGGCCGTCCGCAAGGGCGCTGCCGAACACAGTTTCAGCAAGCACTGGTCCTGAGTACCCGCTTGCCCGAAGCCGGAGGCAGTACGCCGCATATTCGTCGCTCCGCTCGTCAGTCACGGCCAAGGCATCGCCAAGCAGCGCCTTGGCCAGACCTGCCTTGGCATATTCCTTTTCATCAAGGGCCGCTAGGACGTAGGGGAGGAACCCCTCCGGGAGATCGCGCGAGGCCTGAGACACGAACGCCTGCCAGCTTGCCTCGACACGCGCCAGGGCCTCAGCTGGTGAAAGATCCGGCGCCACGGGGGCGTAGACACCCCTGTTCAACAGTGCCAGCAGCGCTTCTGTCCTCCCCGCTGCTGCCTGTCGGAGTTCGTAGACAGGCAGCAGGAGTCCCCTGCGCACCGAAAACGAGCCCGAAGCATACGCGTAGGCAGGTGGTTCTGCCTGACGCGGAACAACAGGTGGCATCATTGTTCGTCGTCACCAAACAACAGGTGTGCCACGTCGACGGCGGAAGTATCGCGAAGACGAGCGAAGGCTCCCTCCAGAGTCAAGTCCACGTCCGCCTCCGCATAGTGTGCGACGAGGCCAGGCGTGGCATCTGGAAGCACCGGGTTCACGCGTACTCTGTCGCCAAGTCCCCGCTGCTGCAGCATGTCCGAGACCACCTCTCCGTCCTGAGGACGGCAGTCCAGCGAATCCGGAAGTTCGTTCTGCACCTGCGCCACGGCATGCTCCAGAAACGACCTGTACAGCTCAGCATCACTCTGGATGCTGTGTCGAACCTCTTGAAAGAGGGAGTTCAGCCATTCCTGTTTGCGCGCAAGGATCCCGTTTCTCAGCTCGATCCGCAGGGCTGCCGTGTGCACTGCCACTTCTCGGCGCTTTTCGGCGCGATGCTCTGCAGTGCGAGCGGCAGCGAGTTCCTCAAGCAGCTGACGTTCCTTGCTCGTCCGCTCTGCAACGGCTGCAGTCGCGGCGTCCACAAGGGAAGCAGCCTCGGCCGCTGCCTCCTGGAGAACCGCGGCCTTGAGTTCCTCAGTTTCCATGTTGGAAAAGCCCTAGAACGCCGCCTGAGAAATCCAGAGGATAAGCAGTATGCCGGATACGAGTGCGATGACCGCGTATGTCTCCACGAGAGCTGGAACCAGGATGGCCTGCCCTGAACTGCCCGGCTGACGTCCTGTCAGATTTTCGGCGGCAGCAGCCGACTGTCCTTGGAGTATAGCGGATATTCCCTGTACCAGCCCAACGCCAATGCCCACGGTCATGAGTGACAACCCTTTGGCGCTTGAAACAACAGCTCCTTTGTTCAGTACACCCGAAAGCACGATCATCATAATGCCGCACACGAAACCGTAGAATCCCTGCGTACCCGGAAGGGCCATCATCACGAACATCTTTCCGAACAGTTCCGGCCTCTCAGAAAGTACGCCAGCAGCCTGCGATCCGGATATTCGTATTCCCATAGCCGACCCGACGCCTCCAAGCACAACAACTGCTACTGCGCCAACAAAGACGAAGAGGGGGCCAAGCGAGGTCATGGGTGTTCCAGAGAGTTTGAACGCAAACGAACCTCCGACAGCTCCTGCTACTACAACCACAATACCTACCAGAACCGACCACAATGACTCAAGTCCCATGGCTTTCCTCCTGTTTTCTCTGATTGACAGAACCCTCAACAACCTTGACAACCTCCGACGAGAATCCAAATCTGTGGAACCGAGGCGCACCCCCTTCATAGAACCTACCAAAGAACTCCAGCAGAATCAGACGGGCAGAATGAATGAAGGCACCCATGGCTCCCATGAAATAGTTGAGAAGGTGTCCCACCAGGAGGATTACTCCTCCAAGCGTCACCCTCACCAAGGTATCAATAACGACACCAGCCGACGGAAACCTGACAAGTCCTGCGATCATGTTGAACGCAGAGGCCAGACTTGCAGTAGTCAGACCGAGGGCCAGTAGCCTCGAGTACGACAGCACGTCCCCGAGAAAGGATCCCACGCCATACGAACTCTGGATTCCATAGAGGTTGACGAGAGCAGTGAGGAGTTTCGCTGGCCCCTTTGCCTGTCGGGCGCCCCCGAGCAGGAGCAACACGAGCCCTACAACGAGAGCTGCCAGATAGCCAATCCTGAAGCCTGGCCCCCACTTGGTGCCGATGAACAGGAGGGCCGACAGAGCAGGAAGGAATAGAAGCCATCCCACACAGTCATAAAGGATGCTCGCGTAGTCCTTTCGCCGAGCTGCCTTGTAGATTGCAAGCCCGACGCCGTAGAGCTGATTGACTCCGCCGATGATCCACACGATGATCAGGAACTGGAAGGCCGCCTCCGTAGGATTGATGAGCGCCATCCACGACACGAGCTTTGATACAGGATTCCCCCTGCCAAGGTACGTTTCTGACAGGAGATCTCCCGCCCAGCTGCCCGTCAGGGCCCCGACTATGATCGCCGCGACACCGCCATAGATGAACAGTGTCATGAACCTGCGCACGCCAGCAGACGCACGGTACTTGCGTATGAAGGTGAAGCACAAGGCTATCTCAAAGATACCGTACACAGCATCACCAAGGCACAGGCCGAAGAAGAGCAGGAAGGGCAGAATCACAAACCCAGTTGGGTCAAAGGACGAATAGACGGGGTAGCCGAACATGTTGATGAGAATCTCCATGGGCTTAAGCCATCGGGGGTTCGTAATCGAGACCGGCGTATCGTCTCCCCGGGTTGTCTCCCCGGTCATGCAGACGGTCCCGTCCACGCTGGCGCACACCTGCTGCAGTCGCTTGGCATCATCTGCTCGCACAAAACCGGTGACAACGCTGCAGTGCTGAGTGCGGGTCAGGTCGTTGCCAGCCTCGAGTCGCGCCCTCTCGTTGATGAGGTACTCGCGATAGACGAGGAGCTCCTTGCGGTGGGCGAGCGCCGAGCCGACCTCGGCCCTCAAATCCCCAACACGGGCGCGGACATGGCGAGCCTCATCGCCAAGGCGCTCAAGAACAGCTCCTGCGGTACCGCCAATGTGAGCCAGGTCCTGTTCCGTAAAGCCTTCGGAAGCCAGCACCGAACGAACTTCGTTCTCATGCGTGCGAAGACAGGCAACGACCACCGCTTTGGCGGTTTTCGACTCGGCGACGACCTCGACCCGGGCGGGAACCTGCGCGGCATCGAGCCGCTGAAGGAGCGCGGTTAGAGAAGCACTGGGGACAGTCCCTGTCATGACCGACAGATACTTCCACCGCAACGTCTGTGAAACATCCAGGGGAAGGTCTCGCCACAGGAGCAGTGCTTCCATCTCGTGTTCGAGCGTTCCCAGTCGATGCTGTGCATCCTCGAGCTGCCCCTTGAGAGCAAGCGCATCTTCCATCATGTCCGTATAGCCACGGAATGCGTGCGTTGCGGCAGCGCGCGCGATGTCCTCGCGCGTCACGTAGGTCTCGTCCGGGAAGAAACTCTGAACAAGGCCCTTCTGGGGCGGGTCGATCTCTGCGAAAAAAGCCAGCGTCGCACTGGCCAGGTCAAGGTCACGCGCAACTTCGGCCAGGGCAACCTCTCGCTCCGAACGACGCACGTCCTCGACGCCAGGAACCTGCGCAAGAGGCGCCTCTGATGACGGTGTATAGGAGGTCAGATGCACCAGCCCGGCGCCAAACAGCGCAGACAGGACCTCATCCTCCTTGCGGTGCGGAAAAGCGGCGGCAAACTCGAGAACAGAGTCGATTGCCATGCTACTGTGAAAGGAGCCGCGAAAGGAGTGCCTTCAGGCAATCGGGCCGTCTAGCGGCAACGCGGCGATCCAAAAGCTTCGGCTGGCGGGCCAGTTCGGCATGTGACAGCCGCTCGGCTTCCGCAATCTGACCGTCTGCCTCCTGGTCGATTGCAGCTAGTTGCTCCGCCAAGGCTGCATCCCATTCGGCCTTCATCCGGCCAAGAGCAGCCTCTCCTTCCTGTTCAATTTCGCGAGCTTTCTGCTGTGCTTTCTCGACCAGATCCCCCGCTTCCGTCTCGGCAGCCTGCAAGCTGTGGATAAAGTCCTCGATCATAGTCGTACCCCCTCCGGCCTGCAAAAAACTGGTCGGGATGGTGGGATTCGGACCCACGACCTCTTAGTCCCGAACCAAGCGCTCTACCAAGCTGAGCCACATCCCGATGTCAAATGGTCGGGGCGACAAGATTCGAACTTGTGACCCCCAGCACCCCATGCTGGTGCGCTAGCCAAACTACGCCACGCCCCGACATATAGCCCTGACCAGCTTTTCAGCTGCTACAGCCGAACTCGTCCTACAGAAACTCGCTTTTCATTTCCCTGCTCATCAGTCGCTGAAGACCCACCAGAGGCGTGACGCTTCCAGAGACGATCTCGTGCAACTGGCGAACGATAGGCAAGTCAATGTTACTCAGTTCGGCCATTTTTGCAAGGGCTTCCAGGGTCGGCAGGCCCTCGATGACGGTGCGTTGGCCCCCTTGCAAATCGCGAGCCAACGCTCCTTTGCCGATGGCTTCCCCGGCCATTCGGTTGCGACTGAGCCGGCTAAAACTGGTTGCGATGAGGTCTCCCGCACCCGCGAGGCCATTCACAGTCAGGCGGTCCGCTCCGAATGCCGTCGTGACCTTGCTGAGCTCATGCAGACTGCGGACGATGAGCGACGCCTTGGAACTGTCTCCGAACCCCAGGCCGTCCGAAATGCCCGCAGCAAGCGCGTAGACGTTTTTCAGGGCGCCACCCAGCTCGACGCCAATGAGATCCGTGCTTGTATACACGCGAAGTGGACTGCCCGACAGCAGCTCCTGGAATCGGTGCCGCGTGCCGGGCTCTCTGCTGGCCACCACAGTGGCGGCAGGCATGCCTCGGGCAATTTCGGGAGCAAAGTTGGGACCGGACAGTACCGCATAATGGGCGTAGTCTGTCAGGCCCAGATCTTCGCACAGTAACTGTGAGATGCGAAGGTGTGTTTCGAGCTCGAGCCCTTTGCTCAGGTTGAGAACAGGCACCCGCCACTGCCGAAGCTCCGGCGCAACTCGCCGGAACACCGAACGCATCTTCTGGGTCGGCACCGCGAGGATGACAGCGTCCGACCATGACCATGCACCGGCCAGGTCATCGGTCAGTTCGATGCTACCCTGCAGAGGGATGCCGGGAAGGTACAGCACGTTCTGGTGCGCGTCTCTCAAGGACCTCAGCGTGTCCGGGCTGTGCACCCACATCCGCACGCTGGCCTTGTCAGCCGCCAGGTTGGCGACGGCGGTTCCCCACGCGCCGGCGCCGACCACGCACACCCGCTTCACGCGTCCTCCTCGATGGAAATGTCTGGACACCGCCGCCGCAGCGCAGACAGAACTTCCGTGATGACCGACTCGGGGCATGATGTGCCACTCACAATGCCCAGAGTGGCAGAACAGTCGAACCACGAGTCGAGGATATCGTCCGCATTCTCGACAAGATGGACGCGGGCTCCAGCGTCCGCAGCGACCGTCACGAGCCTCCCTGTGTTGGCGCTTGTTCGGTCCCCCAGCACCAGAACGTCGCTGCACCGTGCCGCGAGCATGGCTGCTTCATCCTGCCTTCGCAGAACTTCGGGGCAGAGCGTCATCTCGTCGGCTACCCGGATCCCT
>DAOOUZ010000068.1:0-5728 GCA_035369785.1 Candidatus Cryosericum sp.
AGTACAGGGACAGCATAGGAGTCGAGGCGCTCGTTGCGTTGAACAGGTGCTTCCGGAAGCCGGTGCACCCGTTCAATCTGGCGGACGAGGGCAAGGAAACCTTCGCGGAATGGGAGTTCGCGCAGTCGGCGCGTCTGCCTTGGTACTACCAGCCGGAAGTGGACTTGATGGCCGAGCTGCGCGACCGCGTGGTGCTGGACGTCGGTGCCGGCGGGGGAGGGAAGACGACCTTCTACGCGCTGAATGGGGCGCGGCACGTGACGGGCATCGACACGCAGAAGGACTTCATCGAGCAGGCGCGGGCGTTTGCCCTGTCCAAGGGGGCGCAGGACATCGACTTCGTGGTCGCCAACGCGGAGCACCTGCCCTTTGCCGACGCGTCATTCGATGTCTGCGTCATGAACGATGTTTTCGAGCACCTGACCAAGCCCGAGGTGGTCCTGACCGAGGTCAACAGGGTCCTGCGGCCGGGGGGAAAGGTCTGTATCAATTCGCCGCCGTACTTCCACCCGTACGGAGCGCACCTCACGGACGTCATCGGTATTCCGTATGTCCACATCCTGTTCCCCGAACCCGTGCTCATCAACGCGTACAAGAAGCTTGCCCTGCGGACTCCCTCGGCCGGGAAGCGCATCGGCCTGCGCTTCGGCATGGTGGACGGGAAGGAACACATCACGTACATCAACCGGATGACGGTTGCCAGATTCGAGCGCATCACCAGGTCACAGCTGAAGTTCAGGACCGTCCTGTGGAAACTCGTGCCGCTTAAGAGGCAGGGAGCCGTTCTGCTGCGCACGCCGCTGCGCGAGTATTGGACACGCATGGTGGTCTACGTAGGGGAGAAGGTCTGAGCGCAGGCGCCTTAATCCATTTTTATCCCCGGCTGGTACAATGGCAGGCGTGAGAGGAACAGCCAATGCATATCCTTGTCGTTGAGGACCAGCGCGATGTTGCTGAGAACATACGGAAATACTTGGAGACAGAGTCCTACAGTGTCGATCTTGCCTTTGACGGTGAGTCGGGGTTGCACCAGGCGCTGCTTGAAGACTATGCTCTGGTGGTCCTCGACCTCAACCTTCCGCGCATGGATGGTCTCGAGGTGTGCAGACGGCTCCGCACGGCGGGCCGCAGCATGCCCATCCTCATGCTCACTGCCAGAATCGGTCATCAGAACGCCGTGGCGGGACTGGACAGCGGGGCGGATGACTATCTCACCAAGCCCTTCGACCTTGAGGAGCTGCTGGCTCGCATGCGCGCGCTCCTCAGGCGTGGCGGGGAATCGCGCAGCCCGCTCATCGTCGTCGGGGGCATCACCATCGACACGAACACTCACGAGGTGCGCCGGGATGGAAAACTGGTTGCACTCGCGCCGCGCGAGTATGCGCTGCTTGAGTTCCTTGCCCTCAACCGCGGGGGTCGCCAAGACACGCCTCGAAATCATCGAGCTGGTCGGGGGCGAGTATGACGAGCTGATGTTCTCTCAGACGGTCGACGTTCACGTCGCGTACCTGCGACGCAAACTCGGGAAGGATATTGTGCGGACCGTGCCTGGCAAGGGCTACATGATGGAGGCCTGACCGTGCGGGCGCGGCGCGCCAGGACGCTGTCCCTGGAACAGCGGCTTGCCCTGAAGTTCACCTGGCTGGTGTGCGGGCTCATTCTCCTGAGTGGGACCGTCTTCGCGGCAAGCGATGTCGTCATTGGCAACTACCGCATGATGCAGGGCCTCAACGACCAGATTGACCGTATGCTGGCCACGAGCGCGGTCACGACGGACCCGGCGAACGCCGGTCAGCTGCTGCCGTACGCCGTGCGGCCATTCGTCCGCATTCTGGCGCCAGACGGTACTGTCCTGTACAAGGGGGACCTGTTTGCAGCGTCCAAACCGGGTCCCGTGGACCCATTCGCGACGAACAAGCCGGGAGACGAGTCCTACGCCATCGCGACACGGACGCTCAAGAGGGACGGGCGCATCGTGGGCTATCTTCAGCTGGCGGGCCGGACACGGCAGGGCATCCGGGACGTCGGGTTCAAGCTGGTCGAAGTCCTTCTTATCACGGTGCTCATGGGCATCATCACGTATTTCCTGGGCCTCGCGTTTTCGCGCCAGACCCTGCGGCCGGTGCACGAGTCGCAGGAGCGGCTGGAACAGTTTACCCAGGATGCCAGCCATGAACTGCGCACGCCCCTTGCGGCCATCTCGTCGTCCCTCGACGTCGCGCTCAAGACGGGGGAGTATGAGGAGGGCATTTCAGCCGCGAAGGGCCAGGTCAAGTACGCGTCGCTGCTGGTCGAGCGCCTTCTCGAAGTGGCCCGGCTGGACCGGACCAGGGTCGACCTCGAGCTTGTCGACCTCACCTCGCTGGTGGCCGCAGTTGCCAGTCAGCAGGCGGAGCAGTGCAGAGAACATGGCCTTGCGCTCACCAGTTCGCTGGCTGACGGCGCGACCGTTGAGGGGGACGCGGTGCTCGTACGTCAGCTGGTCAACAACCTGGTGGAGAACGCTGTCAAGTTCAACGCTCCCGGTGGGACCGTGGACGTCGTCTTGACGGCGGACCTTCTGCGTGTCGTCAATTCCGGCGGCGTCATTGCGCCGGAGGACCTGCCGCATGTCTTTGAGCCGTTCTATCAGGCGGATGGCTCACGCTCAGGCAGAGGATTCGGCCTGGGCCTCGCGATTGTGAAGAAGATAGCCACGCTGCACGGGTGGCGTATCGACGTTGCCAGCACGCCAGAACAGGGAACGACATTCGTTGTGGCATTCGGCGCCGCGGCGCGGCGCCGTTCCTCTTAATCCAGCCTTAAACCCGCGTCCCTACAGTAGCCACGTACACCTGAGGGGGCCCGCATGGCGGGCTCGCGTCAGAGTCCACGTGCGGGCGGGAAGCCCACTGGAGGAACCATGCGCAAGAAGCGAGTCATCATTACCGTGACTGCACTCGTCGTCCTCGGACTGGCCATTGGCGGCTATGTTCTCAAGAAGGCCAAGGGCAGCAGTTCGGGCACAAGTACGGGCGTGACAGCGGGAAGCATCTACACCGTCACTGCCAGAGACGTTGCAACGACGACAACGGTTTCGGGAACCATCCATCCGCTTAAGACCGTCACCCTCTCGGCCAAGGCTGCTGGCGCCATAACGGCCGTCTACAAGAGCGAGGGCGACAAGGTGACAGCGGGCGACGTGATTGCCCGCATCGATTCGACTGACTATCAGGCGGACCTGGCGGCTGCGGAGTCACGGTACCGGAGCACCATCATCAGTCTGGAGACTTCGTCGACGACCGACCTTGCAGCGACCAAGACACAGCTGGAGAATGCGGTCAAGCAGGCACAGACGCAGCTCCTGTCCGCGCAGATCAACCTCAAGAAGGGATCAGAAACAGACCCGGACAGCGATGCGCAGATGATTACGAACCTCCAGAACCAGGTGCTCGACGCGCAGGATGCGCTGACAACTGCGCAGGAGAGTCTGAAGGAGTTGCAGGACAACAATACCGCCGAGTTGCAGCTCCAGCAGGCGGACTTCGCCGTGCAGCAGGCGGAGTTCAATCTGAGCATGGCTCAGACCAAGCTGACAACACTGAAGGCACAGACCGTCACCGATGACCAGCTGGCAACACTGCAGAACCAGGTCAAGCAGGCGAAGACCAACCTGCTGTCAGCCCAGCTGAGTCTGCAGGAGGCGGCCGAGAGCACAACCACGACCGATGCCCGCCTTGCGCTTCTGCAGGACCAGGTCGACCAGGCGCAGGCCTCGCTTGACCAGGCGCAAGAGAACCTTGCGAACGCTGGAACGGACTACAAGGCATCGCAGGAGGACATCGATACCCAGGCGATGGCCGTCGAAAGTGCACGCCTGGCACTGGTCAAGGCAGAGTCCGACTACAAGACCACCGCCGCGGCGGTGGCAAATGACGATTCGCTGAAAGCGGCCACGGCAGCGGTTGCCAAGGCGCAGCGCAATCTGGTCACAGCGCAGGCAAACCTGATGGCTGGTCAGAAGACCATCGCCAAGAACGCCGCCGACCAGGCCGACAGCGTGAAGCTCCTGCAGGCGAGCGTTGACCAGGCGCAGGTCGCTCTGGCCACAGCGCAGGCAAACCTGGCCGATTTCCCTGAAACGCAGCGCAAGGCGGAACTTCAGCAGCAGGCCAACCAGGAGGCCAAGGAGCAGGCGCTCATCACGCTGAACCAGACCAAGGAGCTTGCAAGCAACTACGTGATCACGGCGCCGCTCTCTGGGACCTTGACCAGTCTGAACGTTGCCGTGGGCGACACTGCCTCAGTTGGAACGACCATAGGAACGCTGTCCGATGTCAATGGCTGGTATGTGTCCAGTTATGTGGACGAAGTCGACGTGCTGAACGTCAAGAAGGACGAGGATGCCTCCATCACGATGGACCAGTACTCGGGCAAGACGTTCGCCGGCAAGGTTTCGTATGTTTCACACTCGCTCGGCACCACTTCCACAAGCGTCAGCGCCTATCCGATCAAGATCATGATGACGGAGGCGCCTGAGACCCTCGTCGACGGCATGTCAGCCGACGCAGCCATCACTGTTTCCGTCGTCAAGAACGTCGTGGCTGTCCCCATTGCTGCCGTGGCGACCCAGAACGGCAAGCAGTACGTGGACGTCGTGACAATCGGCACGGACCGCACCATCACCACCAACAGGGTCGAGGTCAAAACAGGCACGGAGGGCGACGAATACATCGAGATTACCTCAGGGCTGAAGGCGGGCGACAAGGTCCTGCGGAAGGCGAGCACAACCGCAACGACGACAACGACCACCACCACGGAGAGTGGTAACGGTCGTGGCAACTGGACAGGTATTCCTGGTATCACCGGGGGAACGGGCGGCAGACCTGCGGGAGAGGGAACTCCTCCGAGTGGAGGCACCGGGACGGCTCCTGGTGGCAACTAGCGTATGAGCCTTATTGAACTGGGCGACATCCGCAAGCAGTATGTCATCGGTGGTGTCACCATCGAAGCCCTTGCTGGTGTCTCCATTACAATTGAGGAACAGGAGTTCGTCGCCATCATGGGTCCGTCCGGCTCCGGCAAGTCCACCCTCATGCACATCCTGGGGTGTCTGGACAGTCCCACGAGCGGGCAGTACCTCCTGAAGGACCGGGATGTCTCCCACCTCAACTCCAACGAGCTGGCCAGCATCCGGAACCGGGACATGGGCTTCGTCTTCCAGGCCTACAACCTCCTTCCCCAGATGACAGCCCTGGAGAACGTTCTCCTCCCCTGTTCCTATGCAGGACAGACCTGGAAACCCAAGGATGCGAGGACCCGTGCAGCAGACCTCCTCACCCGCATGGGCCTTGCCAACCGTATGCACAACCGTCCCGTGGAGATGTCCGGTGGAGAGCAGCAGCGGGTAGCCATTGCCCGTGCCCTCATGATGAATCCCTCCATCATTCTGGCAGACGAACCCACCGGCAACCTCAACTCCAAGGGTGCCCGGGAGATCCTCGACACCTTCAAGGAGCTCCACGCAGAGGGCAAGACCATCATCTACGTCACACACGACGACAACATCGGTGCTCAGGCGGAACGCATCATCCGTATCCGCGACGGTCTCGTTGTTGCCGACGAAGGGGACTGACATGGACGTCAGAGACAGTTTCAAGAATGCCACCCGGGCCATCCTTGCCGCCAAGATGCGCTCCTTCCTCACCATGCTTGGCATCATCATCGGCATTGCAGCGGTCATCCTGCT
>DAOOUZ010000069.1:0-5654 GCA_035369785.1 Candidatus Cryosericum sp.
CCCAGCAGTCCTACCTTGCGGAGTCCGTTCTGGAGCTAGCCCATACGCGCACGGCGACCGCCCGGTGCCTCGCAGGCGGGGGCTTCCCTGTGCCGGCGCTGTTCGAGCCACCCGTGCCTGACGTGACGGTAGAGGACAGCCTCGACCTGCAGGCGGGGCAGCTCACCCTGCACCTCGTCCACACCCCGGGGCACGCCCGCGACCACCTGTCCGTCGAGGGTCCTGGCAGGGCCTGGCTGTGGGCAGGTGACCTCCTGAGCGACCTTGAGATTCCCTTCGTCAGCGACCGGCTCGCTGCATATGAGGAAACCCTGGCCTCCCTTGCCGCGCTGGATGTTGGGTTGCTCGTGCCCGGGCATGGCACGGTGACCGCGGACCCCGCGGAGATCGCAGTGCGCCTAGGGGAGGACCGCGCCTACCTGGCGGAACTGCGCAGGCGCGTCGCCCCGGTCATTGCCGCGCGCGGCACCGTGGAGGACGCCGCAGCCGCGTGCACGGACATGGTGTTCCGGAGGCGTGAGGCCAATGCGGAAGCGCACGCCATGAACGTCGAGCAGGCCTTCCTCGAGCTCGGCGGCGCCCCCTTCTCTCCCTCCCTCGGCTGGGCCCGCGAAGTGTGAATCCCTTCGGTGCCAGGCACCGTGGCATTCACAATTGACTATGCTATACCATGAACACCTGCGGAAGGAGGCTGGAATGGGAAGAGCACCGCGAATCGAGTACGAAGGCGCCGTGTATCATGTGACCAACAGGGGGAACGGGCGTGAGCCCGTCTTCCGTCAGGAGGCGGACTGGACGGCGTTCCTGGGAATCCTGGGGGATGTGGTGGATGACTTCGGGTGGCGCATCTACACGTACTGCCTCATGGAGAACCACTATCATTTGTTGTTCCAGACGCCACGGGCCAACCTTTCCCTCGGGATGAAGCAGCTGGACCAGGACTACACCAAGCGCTTCAACTGGCGGTACGACCGGTCGGGCCATGTGTTCCAGGACCGGTTCTGGTCGCGGCCGGTGCTGAATGACGTGTACCTCGTTGACGCAGCGGCGTACCTGCTCCTCAACCCGGTGCGCGCACATCTCGTGGAACGCCCCGAGGAGTGGCGCTGGTCAAGTTGCGCGGCCATGGCCGGCCTTGCGCCGGCCGCCTCCTGGCTCGACCTGGACTGGCTGCCCGCGGAGTTCCGCGCTCGGCCGGGAGCCTCCGCGAACCCGTTCCTGTCCTTTGTGCATGAGCAGACTGGGAAGCCGCGCCCGGCCAACCTGGAGCACCGCGGCAGATGGCAAAATGTGAAGACATCGGTGCCTGGCACCAAGGAGGTCCACAGTTGGGCATCTTCAAGCTGAAGGCGCCGTTCGAGCCCTCAGGCGACCAGCCGCAGGCCATCGACAAGCTTGTGGCGGGCGTCCGTGCAGGCGACCGCTTCCAGACCCTGGTGGGCGTCACCGGCTCGGGCAAGACCTTCACGATGGCGAACGTCATCAAGGAGTTCGACCGGCCTGTGCTCATCCTGAGCCACAACAAGACGCTCGCTGCCCAGCTGTACAGCGAGTTCAAGGCCTTCTTTCCGGAGAACGCGGTGGAGTACTTCGTGAGCTACTACGACTACTACCAGCCCGAGGCGTACGTTCCCACCATCGACCTGTACATCGCCAAGGACGCCGACATCAACGATGACATCGCGCGTCTCAGGCACTCGACCATCCGCTCCCTCATCGAGCGCCGCGACGTCATCGTCGTGAGCTCGGTGAGCTGCATCTACGGCTGGGATTCGCCCGAGGAGTACCGGGAGGGCCTCCTGACCGTGACGCAGGGCGCCGCCATGAAGCGCGACGACATCGCCCGCTCGCTGATCGGCCTCCGGTACGAGCGCGCCGAGGACCTGGGCAAAGGCGGCACGTTCCGCGTGCGCGGCTCGACCGTCGAGGTCATGCCCAAGGAGACTGAGACCGGCATCCGCATTCGCCTGTCGGTGGAGGGCACGGTCGAGAAGATTCAGGAGTTCGACCTTGGCTCGCGCCAGGTCACCAAGGAGTACCGCGAGTTCGTCTTCTTCCCTGCGGCGCAGTTTGTGACCAGTCCCGAACGCATCGAGAAGTACATCGCGCTCATCCAGCGCGACCTTGACGAGCGCATCGCCTGGTTCAAGGCGCAGAACAAGTTCGTCGAGGCGCAGCGCATCGAGGAGCGGACCAAGAACGACATCGAGATGCTGCGGGAGGCGGGCTACTGCACTGGCATCGAGAACTACAGCCGCTACTTCAGCGGCCGGGAGCCTGGCTCCCGGCCCTACACCCTGCTCAGCTTCCTGCCCGACGACTTCCTGCTGTTCATCGATGAATCGCACATCAGCGTGCCGCAGATTCGGGGCATGTTCAACGGCGACCGCCAGCGCAAGCAGACGCTGGTCGACTATGGCTTCCGCCTCCCCTCGGCGCTGGACAACCGGCCGCTCACGTACGACGAGTTCATGACGTACGTGCGGCAGGCGGTCTTCGTGAGTGCCACGCCTTCGGAGTACGAATACCAGGTCTCCCAGCAGGTCGTGCAGCAGCTGCTGCGCCCCACGGGCCTGGTGGACCCGCTCATCGAGGTGCGTCCCAGCAAGGACCAGATACCGAACCTCATCGAAGAAATCCGGGGCCGCGTGGCGAAGCAGGAACGCGTGCTGGTGACGACGCTCACGAAGAAGAGCGCCGAACTGCTGGCGGACTACCTGCAGCAGGAGGGCATCAAGGCCCAGTATCTGCACAGCGACCTGGACGCCCTGGCCCGGGTGCGCATTCTCAAGCAGCTGCGCTCAGGCGACATCGACGTCCTCGTGGGGGTGAACCTGCTGCGCGAGGGGCTGGACCTGCCCGAGGTATCGCTCGTGGCCATCCTGGATGCCGACAAGGAAGGGTTCCTGCGCAGCGACACGTCCCTCCTGCAGACCATGGGACGCGCCGCGCGCAACGTATCCGGCACCATCATCATGTACGCCGACGAGGTGACGGGCTCGATGAGCCGGGCCATGGCCGAGTCGCGCCGCCGCCGGGAGTACCAGCTGGCGTACAACGAGGAGCATGGCATCACGCCGCAGTCCATCCACAAGGCCATCTCTGAGCTCATCGACCTGCCATGGCGCAAGCCCGAGGAGGTCGAACAGCTGGGCAAGGACATGCTGTCGCGCATGTCCCCCACCGAACTGCAGGCGCTGGTCATCCAGCTCAACGAGGAGATGCTGGAACACGCCGAGTCGCTGGAGTTTGAGGAGGCAGCGAAGCTGCGGGACAAGATCGCCCAGCTGCGGGCCCTGCTCACGGGCGAGGAGCCGCCCAGACCACAGGCTCCGGGGCTCATGCCGGCGATGGGGCGCCACCGGGGCCGATCTTGACAGGGTGTTCCCGGGTGCTAGCATGAGGCGTCGCCTGTCCACAGGCGAAGCCGGAGGCTGCAGGAGACATGGGCGCGTGAGGCGCGGAGTGCGCGTGGTGGCAGTGCTGGTCGCCGTCCTTGTCACTGTGGCGGCTGTTCCCGGCGTGCAGGCCCAACCTGCAGCAGTGGCCGGGGCCCTCGACGGACGCATTCAGAAGCTGGTCGACCTGCACATCCTGCGCGGCGCCCCGGATGGCGACCTTCAACTGGACCGGGTTGCCAACGGCGGCGAGTATGTTGTCCTGCTGGAGCGCGTGCTCGCGCAGCCGAAGGTGGCAAGCCAGCAGCTGCGCGCCTCCGATGCAGGCACGGAGAGTGCCCGATGGCTGCACTTCTACTCCTGGAGCGCGTCGACGTGGGCGCGCCTGCAGAGCCTGGGCAGGGACATCCGGCACATCTGGTTCGACTGGCGTTACCGCAGCTCGGACCAGACAGGGTGGGGCATCGACCGCACGCACTGGATGTTTCCCTCGCTTCGCAACGCCTATCTCGATGACCAGCTCATCGACCTCTCCTTCGACCCGATGATGCCGATGGACGGGACCGAGGCGATTGAGCTGATGCTGACAGCCGCGGGCTTCGGTGGCGAGGTGGCCTCGGTACGTGCCCAGATGCACGACACGACGACGGGCGACCCTCTGCTCATCGTGTGCCGTCAGCATGGCCTCGACGCGGTCATGGAATATGCAGGCCAGCCGCTCACACGGCGCGCCGCCGCGCTGCTCGCGTGGCGCCTGCTGGCCGTGCACACTGCCTCGGACTAGACCTCCTGCGCGCTAGTCCGCCTGCACGGGAATGACGGTGGGGGCCGCGGCCGGCGTGTGGCGCATGGCCGGGTGCGTGCGGAAGAAGGCGACGAAGACGGCGAGATACAGGCCGTAGGCGCAGGCCGTCAGAATCATGGGAAGGCGGAAGCCGCTCGTCTGAATCAGCCAGCCCCCGATGGCCGTCGACACTGCCCACGCGCCGGTCCATGCCATCTGGAACGCATTGTGCGCCACAGACCGCCGCTCGGGCGGAACCAGCTCCAGGCAGAACTTGTCGGTGATGGGGGTGGAGCACATCATGAGGCCCGCCCGCATCCAGAACGCGACCGCTGCGACGGGCAGGCTGCCCGTGAACGCCATGATCAGCAGGAAGACAAGCGAGGCCCCGACAGTGCCGGCGATAGTGCGCATCTGGCCGATGCGGCGCACCAGCCATGGCGCCAGCAGGGCGCCGACGCACAGGACGACATTGCTCATCGCGAACAGCGACCCGACCACCACCGTGCTGGCGTGAAACCGATCCGTGAAGTACAGGTTGAGGTACGGGATGCTCATGCCCGCGCCGAAGCCGATGATGACGTTGACCAGCGCGTACCGCAGGGCCAGCCCCTTCCACGATGGGTCCACGGGCGGTTCGTCCTGCATGCGCGGCTCGGTTTCCGGCGTGGTCGCCGGCGTGCTCCCGTCACTGAGCTTCCGGAAGGCTGGGATGCTTGCCAGCACGAGAGCCGAGCCGGTGAGCAGGGTGAGGCGCAGCCCTGCAAGGGGCGATGCACCCAGCAGGGCAAAGGCGTGCGGAAGCAGGCCACCCCCCGCGGAAGCCAGCACCATGGCGAACGTGCTGACAGTGAAGGCCAGGCTGAAGACGGTCTGCCGTTCCTGCGGCGTGGTGTTGCGCATCATCTCGGGGTTAAAGGTCGCGCCGTACAGCATGTTGCTGGCCGAGATGCCGATCTGCAGCACGATGAGCAGCGCTGGCACCGGGAGGCCAGCCTGCAGGGCGCTCATGACGGCAATCAGGGCGCACGAGAGCATGAGGGACATGCGGCTCCCGAGGCGTGAGACCAGCAGGCCGGCGGGGATGGCGAGCGCGAGGCTGCCGATGGTGCCCAGCGAGTTGAGCCGCCCCAGGAAGGCTTCGCCGAGTCCCGCCTGCTTGAGGTAGACGTTGAAGAAGGTGCCGACGATACCGTTCCCTAGCCCCAGCAAGGCAGCGCCGGTCAGCAGCAGGCGCATGTTGGGGCTCAGGCCGACAAGGCTCGCCCAGAGATGTTTGAGTTCACGCTGCATACGAATCCTTTTCCACTATGAGCATATGGTTCAATATCCGAACTAGTTTATGCGGGAGCCGCGGTCTGGCAAGGTCCCGCTTCGTGAAGCCTGCCTCAGGAGATGGCCGAAGCGGTGACCATGAGAAGGCCGCCGACGAGGACCGAGGTCGTCATCGGTTCACCCAGGAGAACAACTGC
>DAOOUZ010000070.1:0-5651 GCA_035369785.1 Candidatus Cryosericum sp.
TGGACGCTATTCTGGGGTGCGCAGGTGCGGGTGACATCGGTGCCATGTTCCCGGCCTCGGACAGCCAGTACGCAGGGATCGACAGCGCGGTTCTGCTGTCACGGGTCCTGGACGACCAGCGTGTCCGGCGAATCGGGATTGTCTCAGTTGACGTTACGATCGTTGCCGAACGCCCGAGACTGAGTGCGTACCAGGCATCGATGCGCAAACGGATAGCGTCGCTTCTTCACATCGGAGTGCGCTCGGTGAATGTCAAAGTCACCGGCAACGACGCCATCGGGTGGATAGGCCACGGCGAAGGAATTGCCGCGCTGTGTGTCGTAACAGCGCTGCGTCGGTACTAGAGGTCAACAAGCCGTACGCTGAGAGTTTGTGACCGGCACCCCCGGCATTGCTGTCTGCGTCCCGCTCCGGTTGCATCGGGCCACGGCACATGTTCCGCTCAGTACTGTTGCTTCCTTCCGGACCTGGCAGAGTTCAGAGATTCCCATTGCATGGTGTGCAGCCTTCAACGCGTTCGACAGAAGCCGTTTCGGAAATGCCAACCCCGTACTCTCAGCATGGATCCCGGTAAGCGGATTCCGGGCTACAGGGCACCGCTGTCTCCCCATCCTGTACGGCAGGAAAAGTATACCCGACGGCCCTGCTGCCGTCAACCTCAGGCAGGACGTGCCCTATTCAAGCTTCGTAAGTGCAATGGACAACTGTTGTGTCTGCGCGGCGGAAATCGTAACGTCCGTCGACCAGGGCAGATAGCCTGGGAGCTCCAGATAGACTTCATGGGTCCCCTCCTTTAGCGCTGTAAACGTGTACGGCGTGACCTGACCTGTCGGCTGTCCGTCGATAGTGATGCCTGCTCCTGGAGGATCCGTCACCACAGTCAAACCCCCGAGGCCCAGGTCGAGCGTGTACTTTCTCGTACAGGTGGCGCCCTCTTTGACGGTGATGGTGTCCGTAACGTCCTTGCTTCCTTCGAACTTCAGTACGAGGCTGTAGTCGCCAACCGGAAATCGATCGAGCTTAAGCGGAGTTACACCGGTTGACGTCCCATCAATGATAACCTCTGCCCCAGCTGGCGTGGAGGAGATGTCGAGCTTGCCATAGGCTTGAATCAGAGAAAAGTCCTGAACCGTTTGAGTCGGATCGGACAGGTCCACCGTACGAGTTACCGGCGCGTAGCCCTTGAGCGAAACGGTCAACGCATAGTTGCGTGGCTTGAGCCCGGGCACGGTAAGCGGCGTCACTCCTTTGACTGTGCCATCCATGGTAACGGTGGCCCCCGCGGGAGTAGAAGTAACCACCAGGGAATAGGCTGCATGCGTCATGTTTGCGATCACCTGAGTTGTCGAGCCGCGCACGGCGACAACTGTTCCGGTCCACGGCTCCCAGCCCTCCATGCGAATCTCAATGGTGTGGGAACCCGGAGCCGTGCCACTGACAACCAGCGGCGTCGTACCAACCTCAACGCTGTCCACATACACCGTTGCGCCCGAGGGAAACGAGCGAACGTTGATGGAAGCCTTGCGTCCCTGCAGCACAACGAACCCGCCAGCAACCACCAGTGCTGCCAGAACGAGGACTATCCAGAGCTTTCCCCGACGCCGTGGCGTGGGAGATGGACGAGGGCTGGTGTTGGAAGGTACCTGTGAAGTGCGGGACTCCTGCAGACTTCCCAGCAGTTGATCGATCTTGTCAGGTGCTCCAGAGTGTTCTTCAGACATGTTGGGCCTCCGCTAGTGCAATCGCTGCATCACGGCGCTGAGAACGTCGTCGAAGACTTCTGAGGCCGGACGCGCCGCGTCGATGACAACCCATCGCACAGGTTCGTCTTCGGCCATGCGAAGATATGCCTCACGTACGTCCCTGAGGTACGAGCCTCGCTGCTCGATCCGGTCGAGATGAAGTTTCCGCGCCAGTGAAACGCCAGGATCGATGTCGAGGAGGAGCGTAAGGTCAGGCGTCAGCCCTTCGGTTACGAGGTTCATGAGGGAACGTACCCGCTCTTCTCCTACACCACCTGCGACACCCTGATAAGCAACCGATGAATCGGCGAACCGCTCGGCGACAACAATGTCTCCCCGGGCCAGTGCAGGCGTGATAATCTCGTCGATGTCCTGTCTACGGTCTGCTGCGAACACGAGCACCTCAGCGAATGCGGAAAACGTGAGGCTGTCACGGACGAGAATCTCCCGCAGGCGCTTCCCAAGCGCTGTTCCACCAGGTTCGAAGGTGTGAGTCACGCGTCGCTCCTGTTGGGCGAGAGCCATCTCAAGGCGATCAGCCTGCGTGCTCTTGCCACAGCCATCGATGCCTTCGAAGGTTATGAACAAAGGGCGGCCGCTCATGGCTTCTCTTCCGGTGCGCCAGTCCGCGGCTTCATCTGGGGCGAGTAGACGACAACTCGGCGGAACGGCTCGATTCCTTCGCTTTCGCTGAACAGGCCCAGTCTCTCCGCGAGTCTGTGCTGAACGCGTCGCTCGAGGGCATTGGAATAGGGCAGCTCGCGTGAAGAACATGACACAGCTGCTTCGCGCATGATGCTGACCCACTCTCCGTACTGGTCCCGGTTCACGGATACGGAGTGAACGCGTCGCAGCAGGTCCTTGACGGCGGCCAAGTTGTTCTTCGTGGTCGTGTAGAGGGGAAGTCCCAATGCTTCAGCACGTTCCACCAGAAACGGCTTCTTGGATGCTACCGTGTCGCTCAACAAGACGATGTCGGCGTCCTCGATGGTGCGCGCGACCTCAACGTTGGAGCGCAGGCTGTGGGCTGCGCGTTCGATGTAGCTCTGACTGACCCCCTGAATGTAGACGCGGGTGACCGAGTCCTCCGCCCAGAGTTGAGCCGCACCCTCCTCAGGCGGGGCAGCAGCGGGCGTGACCGCAGACTCGACAACAAAGTCCTTGCCAGAAGTCCTCCTGCGAATTTCAGGGTGAACCTCGAAACCTCGGAGAACTCTGTCGACGACATCCGCCAGATCCCTGTAGACGGCAAGGACATCCCGTTCGCGCATCTCGATGAGGACATCAAACGTGGGAGCGGCTTTTCGCTCGAGGACGCTCTTCTGAGTTCCCCTCCGCTGCGCTTCTTCGTCGCTCAGGGTGACTGTCTGTATTCCTCCCAGCAGGTCAACGAGCGTGGGGTTGGTGATCAGGTTTCCAAGGTCATTGCCGTGAGCAGTGCCGATGAGTTGCACTCCCCGCTCTGCGATGGTGCGGCAGGCCTGGGCCTCCTCGATGCGTCCTATCTCATCAATGACAATGACCTCAGGGTTGTGGTTTTCGACTGCCTCGATCATGATATCGTGTTGTTCCTTGTTGAAGGGCACCTGCATCCGCCGGGAAGAACCGACCCCAGGGTGTGGCACGTCACCGTCTCCCCCGATTTCGTTGCTGGTGTCAACAATGATGACTCTCTTGTTCAGTGTATCGCTGATGTACCGGGACGCCTCGCGGAGGAGTGTGGTTTTCCCGATGCCAGGCCTGCCCAGGATGAGGATGCTCGAGCCCTGCTTGACGAGATCTTCGATGATCTCGATCTTGCCGAACAGTGCCCGGCCAACCCTACACGTGAGCCCAACGACCTCATTGTGCCTGTTTCTGATTGCAGAGATACGGTGAAGTGTCTGTTCAATGCCCGCACGGTTGTCGCGGTCGAACTCCCCTACCTTTGACACAACGTACTCGATGTCTGCCCGTGTCACCGGTGCATCGCTGAGCGCCACAAAGTCGAACTCAAATCGGGCCTCAGGAACGCGCCCGAGGTCAAGGACGACCTCGACCAGTTCATCGAAACGATTGAGGCTCTCCAGCGTCTCCTGAATGGGTTCCGGGAGTATGCCTAGAAACGCTTGAGTGTCGTAGTCGTGGACTGCCATGAAAGTCCCCTCTCCTGCAGCGCCAGTGCAATGGTATCTGTTACCTGTTCATACTCCCCGAACAGGCTGAACAGGTCAAGGTCGTCTGTGTCCAGGGTGATAAGGGGGGCGCGCGAAAACGCTGCCGCCCAGGCATCGTACCGATTGTTGAGCTTCCGCAGATAGGAAGCAGGAAGTGATTTCTCGTATGGGCGACCTCGTGACTGAATACGCCGCGAAAGCGTGCGCGTTGAGGCCCGCAGATAGACAACTAGATCGGGCGCCGGAAGGTTCTCGAGAAGGTACTCATAGAGTTGCCGGTACACCTCGTACTCCGTGTGCGGCAGTGCGATACGCGCAAAAATCTCGGCGTCCTCGTAAAGAGTTCGGTCTACAATCTTTGCCTGCCGCAGTTGTCCCGCCTCCTTGAAAAGCTTGACGCGCTGCGCCAGGAAGAACAACTGTGACTGGAGCCCCCATCTCTTGGGATCCTCATAGTAGAGTTTCAAGAATGGATTCTGCTTGACGGGTTCTGGAAGCAGCGCAAGGTTCCACACCTGAGCGAGGTGACGAGTGAGCGTCGACTTACCGACGCCAATGTTCCCGGCAATGGCCAGAAAGAGAGTACGGTCGGGTTGTCCTGGGGCCGGGTGCGCTGTCGGAGTGCTCATGGGTTCTTCAGTTGAGTCGGGTCGAACGTTCCCTGCTCGAAGAGGTTCTGATAGAACGCCGTCCAGGTCATCTTCTTGTTGCTCAACCGGGAAAGGCGCCGGAGTTCCCTGAATCTCGACCGATACAGGAAGCGGGCCAGGGAGTGACCGTAGTCGAAGGTTGCCACCGCCGCAATGTTCGCCACCACTTCCGGTGCCAGCGCGAGCTGATCCTGGAGGAAGGCGGCAGCATCGTGATGAGTCGACCGGTGCTGGATGATCTCAATGTCAAGTGCTGCTGAAGCGTCCTCGGCCATGATCTGGAGTGTGGCGAGCAGACTTGTTTCTGCAGGTAGGGCCCCGTCGACACCCGCGATATTCTGCAGCTCAAAGAATGCGAGCGCCGCGATGAACGTGTCACGTTGAGCGTGAAACGGCAGACACGGGTCCCATGCGCCCATGGCAGCCTGAATGTAGGCTTTGCCAGGGAAGTAGGTCATCATCAGATTGATCTCGTTGGAGAGCCACCGCCCTGACGGAACAACCGGGCACACGATCTGCCTGCGGTCAATGGCGGTGCCCCTCAGGGCGACCACATCGGAATCATCGTACGGCTGGAACATGCCGAGCGCACTTCCCGGAACTGGTACGGATGCAACCTTGTAGCCGGGGAAGAACGAGTGAAGACGGGCAAAATCGCTCGCGAGCCAGGCGTCGATTGCCTGCTGGTCCAGAGGTCGCGTCAGAGACGCATCCAGCACCGCGGTGATGGTTTCAGCGGGCTCTCGGACTGCGTCTATCCGGAGCGCGAGGTCATGCAGCTGATGCCGGAGGGCGTCCATCTCGTGGGTCAACGAATCCTGTGCCTCCTTGAGCATACTGTCATCGAGTCCAGGGAGGAGCGTGTCCACTACCGCGTCCCGGGTCGAGTCGCCAGTGCTCGTCGATCGAAGTACTTTCGCTCGCACTCCCGCCATGTACTGCCGTGCCTTGATGCAGTACTCTGCAATGGCCTGCTTGTCGTCAAAACCGCTTGCCTTTTCTTCAGCAAACGCCAGGTAGTGGTCGATGATGTCGCACTCGTTGAGAGCAAGATCTCGGTGAGAGGCTGAGCGCAGCTGAATCTGCTCGGCTGGGGCCGTTGG
>DAOOUZ010000071.1:0-5555 GCA_035369785.1 Candidatus Cryosericum sp.
CCATGGCCCTCGCCGCAGGTGATGCAGCTCGAAGAACCGTTCTCTGCAGCAGCAACGCAGAGCATACACTCGTAGTATAGACATTGGCTGGACTGCGGCAAGGAGTGCAGAGATGTGCAAAAGGGGGCCAAGGCCATCACCGCCTCAGCCCCCTCAACCTGAAAACAGAACGCCGTCAGGTCAGTTTTTCGATTGTCGTCTGTATCTGCTCGTGCGCATACAGGGGCAGATAGTACACACCGCCCGAGTTCTTGCCGCTGCTGCCGGACCCCTTCCATCCGCCGAATGGCTGCATCCCCGGCCACGCGCCCGTCGTAGCGCCCTGTGGGCGGTTGGCATACACGACACCCGCCTGGATGTGGTCAAAGAACCACTGCACTTCCTCCGTGCTGCCGTAGAATCCAGCCGTCAGCCCGTAGTCCACGCTGTTGGCAATGTCCATTGCCTGTTCCAGGGAATCGACCCGGCCGACCATGGTGATGGGCAGGAACATCTCCTGCTTCCAGAGTGGGTGGTCAAACGGCACGTCCGTCACGACGGTGGGCATGCAGAACCAGCCGCGGTCGAAGGGAGGGTCGCTTCGCACCGAGCCGCCGCACAGCACGTGCCCCGCGGTCGCGAGCTCACTGCAGTAGGCAACATAGTCCTGCTGCGCCTTGCGGTTGATGACAGGTCCGCAGTCGACGGCCGCCTCAACCGGGTCCCCTATCACGAGCTGCGCCGTTTTCTTGGCAATCAGCTCGAGCAACTGGTCATACACGTCCTTCTCGACCAGCACGCGTGAACAGGCAGAGCACTTCTGCCCCTGCAGGCCGAAGGCGCTGCGTACGATACCGGTTGCGGCCTCCTCCAGGTTCGCGTGCCGCGAAACAATCGCTGCATTCTTCCCGCCCATTTCCAGCAGCAGGGGCCGTGGCCATCTGCCGTGCGTGAACGAACGGTAGATACCCATGCCCACGTCATAGGAGCCGGTAAACGTCAGCCCATCCACTTCCGGACTGTCAATGAGGGACTGCCCAAGGGTCGAGCCGGGTCCCGTCACGAAGTTCACCGCGCCCGCGGGAACGCCTGCATCCAGCAAGGTGCGCGCAATGAACCACGGTCCCCACGGCGTCTCCGTGGCTGGCTTGATGACGACCGTGTTGCCAGCGACAAGCGCGTCGCCAGTGGGTCCTCCCGTCAGCGACGACGGGAAGTTGAACGGGCTGATGACGACCCAGACGCCATACGGGCGAAGCACGGAAACGTTCGTGCTCTTGTAGCCACGCAGCGGGTCGGACCCCATCGGCGTCGTCAGACCATTGGTCCGTTCCATGTGGTTGCACGCGTACCGGATCATTTCCACCGCCTCGGCCGCGTCTCCAAGGCTCTCATCGCGGTTCTTGCCTACCTCCAGCGAGAGGATGGCGCCCAGCGTGAACACACGCTCCTCCAGGAGGTCGGCGGCAGCGCGCATGATACGTACACGTTCCTGCCACGGTGTTGCGGCCCACCCAGGCGCTGCGGCACGGGCAGCGGCAAGAGCATCTGCCGCGTCGCGTTCCGTACCCCGCGGGAAGTAGCCCAGCACCGTCCCATCCGTCGGAGACCGGTCCTCGAAGACTTCCGGGCTCTCGTGGTCCTGCCCACCCCACATCATGGGATATCGTTTCCCAAAGTCTGGCTTGAGCTCCGCGAGCGCACGTTCGTAGCCTTCATGAAGTTCCGGGGGCGAGTCGAACATGGTGGCGTAGGTCAGTTTGAAGCCACTGCCCGATGACGACTGCTTCACGTCATCACATTCTGCAGTGCCGTGCGCTGGTACTTTCGAGCATTCGTTCATCTGTTCTCCTTTCCACATTGGGAGGCGCGGCCGTTTCCTGCCGCACCCTGACGGCTGTCCGCCATGAGTTGCCCCGAAGGTCGGACAGCTCGAAGAATCGTTCTCCGCAGCACAATCGCAGAGAATAACAGTATAGATGAGGAAACACATGGGGCAAGAACTGATGGGAGTCCTTTCTGGTCTGTTCTTCCTGCACACATAGAAATCGAGGTCTAGTCCGATACGTAGTTCCCGTCTTCGCGGGAGTGACAGGTGAAGAGCACTCCTCCTGCCAGATTCGTGCATGTGGGGACAGCTTTGTCCTCTCACCGACGTTCTCCTCTCCGATGACATAGCCTCCTCACCACGAGGACAGCACGATACCGGTGACATGCGTCGACCACGATGAACACAGGGTTTCTGGTACACTAATCTTGGATCGTCTCCTCTGCTGAACGAATGGGACATCCGGGCACTGTCGTTTCCCGGACGCAACAGGAGGTCGTCATCGTTGAATGTAAGAGAAGGGCAGGAGCAGCGCTGTTGGCTATCGTCATGATTGCCGGAGCGATGAGTCAGGGGTGTACGACAACATCACCAGTGGTCCGCATCGATGCGTCGGCGCCGACCTATGTCATGCCGATGGCACAAGAACTCAGGCAGAGTGGAATCAGTACCACTTGGGACAAACCCACGGACACAGGCCTCACTCGGGAGATGTCCAAGCCATATCAGGTGTTTCCAACCACGTATCCTTCATCGTGGACGGCGACGGGGGTCGTTCATCCTGGACGAGGCGGATACACGGGCCTCTTCAAAGGGACGGGATGGGCCGTAGCAAACGACAAGAACGACTGGGCGGATTCCATGGGTAGTACCTGGAAGCAGGGGCACTCCCATCTCAACCTGTACCGCGTGCAGGATGGAGCAATGACTCAAGTCACAGCGCTAGACGCCACGCAGCCCGGCTCTGGGCTCGCATATAACATGTCCTATGTCCTTACGGATCACTTTGTCATCTGGTTGGCCTTCGATCAGCCGACGGCATTGTACAACGGAAACGCTGCTGGAAGCTGGACGGTGGCAGCGTATGATCTTGATGCGGGTCGACAGATGATCGTGCTTGGTGCCGGCGACGCCCTGTGGGGCGTTCCTGATCCGGCAGGGGGTGCACCACGGCTGTGCACGATACGTGACGGCACGTATGGCCTTCTCTTCGCTTCGAAGGATCTGGTGTCCGGGAAGCTCTTCTCCCACCTGGTGTTGCTGAACCTTAATGGTCGTACCAACCGCATGCTGGCGTCTTCCCCAGTTGGCACGTTGTGGGGTACCCCGGTTGTGGCTCATAGAGCGATCACCATCGACCAGATCCAGTGGCCCCGGAACAAGCCAGGCGAGCGTGGATCGACATACCTTATCACATCTATCGATGGAACAAGCGGAACTGTGACGCCACAATTCTCCTCCCCTCTGAGTCTTCGACCGGGTCTGAACAACACGCTCGTTCTCGACAAGGACCAGCGTGCCGCTTTTGGCGGGATTTCCGACAAGGATGTGTCTGGCAACCTCCTGCTGGTAGAGCCGCAATAGTACCACAGTATGGCCATGACGCCATAGGATGTTCCGATCTCCTCGCGCAGGCAGTCCACGGATGTCGCCGTCCTCACCGCAAGATCGGGCTGTGCCTGAGGTTCAATGACCTCACAGACGCATGCCATGGCGGAGCCTCCGTTGTCTGATTGGAACTGGTTTCTGCCTGCTGGGTATCGTTCTGCCACCGGAATGCAACGGCAAGCCGCCGGAAAGCACTATGTGTCGGTCTGCGGCTTGACCTTGTCCTGGTTTGGCGGTATACCCCAACTACCGGCATCGCCGGCTGCCGTTCACCTGATTCGGCGTACAGGAGGAACAACATCATGATGAAACGGTCACTGCGCTGCATCGCCACGCTCGTCGCCCTCCTTCTCCTGGCGGGATGCGTACTGCCGGCACGATCGGCTCAGAGCAGGGTCAACACCCTGAGCATCGACCCAGAGTTCCTGGCTCGCGTCGGTTCGTCGACCGCGCCATGCGACGTCATTCTCCGCATGAAAACGCCCCCGCTCGTCATCCAAGTGCCCGGTGCAGGTGGCGAGGGATGGCTGGAGACAGATGCTGCGCAGGCGTGCAAGCGCGCCATCCTGGATGAGCAGGACGCCTTTCTTGCAGCCCTCGTAAGGCAGGGCATCTCCTGCACGCTGAAGCGGCGCTTCTCAGTCACGTTCAACGGTCTCGCCGTCACGGTCGCAGGCAGCGACCTGCAGGTGGTCGCCGGAATGCGGAACGTGTCCTGGGTGTTCGAGTCACACACACAGGAGCTGCTCGACGACGACGCAAATGCAGCCATGGGTGTCGACCAGGCGCTCTGGAACAGGACGTCGGGAACAGGAACGCGGCTGGACGGCACCGGAACAACGATTGGGATCATCGATACTGGCATCGACTATACGCACCCGGACTTGGGGGGCGGGCGCTTCCCCAACAGCAAGGTAGTCGGAGGCTACGACTTCGCGGACGAGGACACAAACCCGATGGACACGCAGGGCCATGGGACGCACGTGGCTGGCATCGCCGCCGCAGACGGCAAGGTCAAGGGGGTTGCCCCGAAGGCGCGTCTGTACGCCTACAAGGTCTTCAGCAACTATGGGGGCGGCGCCGCCGACAGCGCCATCATCGAGGCAATCGACCGGGCGGTGCGTGACCGATGCACGGTCATCAACATGTCGTTCGGGCTGACCGGAGGAACTGCCGACACGCCCGAAACAGAGGCCATCAACAACGCCGTGAAGGCTGGTGTCGTGGTCGTGGCGGCCACCGGTAACTCAGGGCCGCGCAATCCCGAGACCAACTGGCCGCTCGGCGCTCCCGCGACAGCCCTTGGCGCCATTGCGGTAGCGGCATCGAACGATGGACCCTACCCCGTCGTCGAAGTCCTCCAACCAGCCGGCACCAGCCTGACCAATATCATGGGCAGCTATGCCGACGTCGCCCCGGAGTTCGACCAGGGCGGGACATACGCCGTCGTCGACGCAGGGTACGGTTCCACCGCCGACTTTGCGGCAGTGAGCGTCAAGGGGAAGGTGGCGCTGGTTGAACGGGGCCCCATCGGAAGCGGCGGCATCTACTTCCGCGACAAGGTTCTCAACGCAAAGGCTGCCGGGGCCGTCGGGGTCATCATCTACAACCACAGCCCGGGGGTCGTCGGCATGACCCTGCGCGTGGCGGCCGGCGACGAAAGAAAGCAGTACATCCCATGCATCGGCATCACCCAGGACGACGGGCTTGCCCTCAAGGCGCTGACCTCACGAGGACTCACGGTGCGCATCGCGACCAGGACCAACCTCGGAACGGTTGCAGACTTCACCTCGATGGGGCCCACCAAGGACTTTCACTTCAAGCCAGAGGTGTCAGCGCCGGGCGTCACCATCAATTCCACCTTCCCTGACGGGCAGTATGCCAAGCTGGATGGGACGTCGATGGCCTCCCCGTGCGTAGCGGGGGCAGCTGCGCTCCTCAAGTCCGCACACCCCGACTGGACACCCGAAACGGTCAAGCTGGCGCTCATGAATACTGCAACGGTCCTCAGCAACTGGCAGAACGACGAACCCATCACGTGGACGCTCCAGGGCGCGGGTCGCGTCAATGTTCCAGCCGCCGTTTCCGTTCCGGCAGTCGCCGGGGTGCCCGTGTCTGATGGCACGTCCTCGTATCAGAC
>DAOOUZ010000072.1:0-5549 GCA_035369785.1 Candidatus Cryosericum sp.
GAGGAGTTCCGGCTTGTCGCTGTCTTCCGCGAGGGAATGACGATCGAGACGATGGTGAGTTCCAGCCCCGCACCGACCGTCGATTCGCTGCGCATCATCCAGCAGCTGCGCGATCGCGGACTGCTGGAGACAGGGCCTGCTGTGCACGTCGTCGACCAGATGGCCTACGCAGGGGTGCTGTCCTTGGCCGAGTACGTGGGTGGCCAGCCGGGCGTAGAGATCTTTAACCGCTATTTCCACCCTGGCGCGCCCGTCGAGGCATGGGCTAGGGCCATTCCATCGTTCCGTTCAGCCTTCCAGGCGCTTGTCGGGACGGACAGGACCAACGAGGTCATCGCCGGCCTGCGTGAGATAACGGGCTGACGCTCTGCGGGCTGCTTCCGCCGGTTGTCCCTGTACGCGCCGTCATAAGCACGGCGGGTACCCAAGCCTACATCTCAGGAGGCACAGATGACCGCCCAGGACCAGCCAGGTTCCATCCGCATCACCTTCGTCAGCAAGAAGGGCGAGACGATTGCAAACGTCAACCCTGCCGCCACCGATGCAGCGTGCTACGCCGCTGCGTCCACGCTCATGACGCTGCTCTCTGAGCAGACCGCTTCCATCGCGCGTACCAGACGCGCGACGTTCGTAGAGTAGGGGGTGAGCGATGCCTGATTCCGAGACAACCGTTCTCCGCCTGACCTTCGGCACCGAAACGCCAGGAAAGACCTATACCATGGAGTTCAACAGCCCCAAACCGGACCTCACCGAGGCCCTCATCCGGCAGGCCATGCAGCTGTTCATCGACGGACAGGTTGTTGCAGGCAAGAACGGCCTGCTGACGACCATCGAGGGCGCAGAAATTGTTACGCGGCAGGTGACGGGCCTTATCGCCTGAGTCGCCTCCGCTTCAAGATAGCAGACGCACAAAAGGGCGCAGCCGCGGCTGCGCCCTTTTTTCATGCAGTCGTGGACAGCTGTCAGCCCGTCAGGCTGACGCCTGCACGTATGGCCACCTCGGGAGCCACGAGGCCCCGGGCCACAAGGTCCCGCACACTTTTTTCCATGGTCATCATGCCCGCCGCCCCGCTCGTCTGCATGATGGAAACAATCTGGTAGGACTTGTTCTCGCGGATGAGGTTCCGCACTGCCGGGGTCGCGATCAGGACCTCCGTCGCCACAATCAGGCCGTTGCCGTCCTTGCGCGGCAGAAGCTGCTGAGTCACGATGGCCGACAGAACGTTCGCCAGCTGGACCCGGATCTGCCCCTGCTGTCCTGCCGGAAACACGTCGATGATACGGTCGATGGACTGGGGGGCCGAATTCGTGTGAAGGGTTCCAAAGACAAGGTGCCCCGTTTCCGCTGCCGTCAGCGCGGCGCCAATCGTCTCGAGGTCGCGCAGCTCGCCCACGAGGATGATGTCCGGATCCTCACGCAGAACGGCCCGGAGGGCGTGCGCGAACGACTCTGTGTCCTCGCCGAGCTCGCGCTGGACGACGATGCCCTTGCGGTGCTGGAACAGGAACTCTACGGGGTCCTCTACGGTCACGGTGTGGACGTCCCGCTCCTGGTTGATCTTGTCGATGATGGCGGCAAGGGTTGTCGACTTGCCATGGCCTGTCGGGCCAGTCACCAGCACGAAGCCCTTTTCGAGCTTTGTGAGCTCCTTGACGGAGTCGGGAAGCCCCAGCGAATCCAGGTCGGGGATGTTGAACGGGATGCGCCGCATGGTGACAGCCATGGTACCCCTCTGGCGGAACACATTGACACGGAAGCGCGCGAGCCCTCGGACCGAGTAGGAGAAGTCGAAGTCCATGTGCTGCTTGAACACGGCCTTCTGGTCATCGTTCATGATAGGAAAGACCAGCGCCTCGATGCCTCCACCTGTGAGCGTCTCCGTTCCGATGGGCAGGAGATGCTTGTGCAGGCGAAGCATGGGGGGTGTGCCAGCCTGCAGGTGCAGGTCCGAAGCGCCCCGTTCCACCACAATCTTCAGGATGTCGTCCAGACCCCTGATGTCCACGTCAGCCATCCATACCTCCCGTTCCGCCCCGCCCTGCTGTGCAGTATAGCACCGGACGCACGTGCGTCACAGGAGGCAGGAGGACGCTGCCTCCATGATGGTTTGAGCAGAGACCCTCGATTGACAAACCGCCGGCTCGCCGGTAGCATGGTGCAGCATGCATCGCGCGTGCTCGGGAGGTCGGCCATATGACAATCAATACACGCATCTGGGAGAACAGCCTGGCAGGTCTGCCGGAAGGAGACCCGGAAGCCGAGCAGTTCGAGCACTACGCACGCGAGTTCTTCATTCCAGATAACATCGCGCCCGCCGCCTACCTCGCGAATGTCGCCGTCCTCATGCACCAGCCGTCCGAGGGCTCGGACGTCCCGCCTTCCCCATCGATGGCCACACTGACAGCGAATCCCACCCCTGCACAGGGGTTTCCCGCCTGGTTTCTTGCCGCGTACCCCGATGTGGCGCTGTGGTTTTCGTCGCGCAGCGGGGACGAGCGGCGCGCTGTCGACACCGAGGTCGCTGCCCGTGCCGCAGTCACCGCGGGAAAACGGCTGCTAGACGACCAGGGCTTTTACGGGCACGCCGTTCTGCGAGCACTGGTGGACCTGTACCGGCAGCAGAACGGCGGAGTCCTCGAGTGCATGGCGGGAACAGCGGACCTGCAGGAGGAAGAGGCTGCCGGCCCCGCTGCCGAACAGGCGATGACGGCACAGGAGGCAGTGGACCTCATGGCCGCGAACATCACGCGGTACGAGCGGGAACTCGCGACCAGCTACGGCGACCGCTTCCCGGATATGCGTCCACGGCTCACGGTGGCCGGTCTCCTGCAGCTGGGCTACTACGTCCTTGTCGACCACTCCATTCCACTGGCAGCGCTGGTCCGGGCCGCCGACGAGGCTGTCTCCGCAGACGACCCTGTCGTCGAGTACGTGGAGAAGCTCGAGGTCGAAGTGTTCTGCGCGGAGGGTGGCGAGAAGGAGCGGAAACGCGTAGAGGACGCGTGCCATCTGCTGCGTTCGCGCATTCTGGATGTCGTTTTGCAGACGCGGGCAGACTTCGATGCGGCCCCGTCGCTGTCGCAGGCGACGCGCAACTTCATGGAGGAGTCAGAGTTCGAGCCGCTCAGGCAGGTGGTCGGCATCCGCCCCGCAGGCTGACAGACTCCCTAGGGCAGGTCCGGAGCCATAGGCTCGCGGACACTGAGGCCGTACGCCTCGGAAACGGGGATCACGAACATGATGCCCGTCCCCTTCTGCGAAAACCCGTCGGCGGCGCCCAGCACGATCTTCTTGGCACGCTCCAACGTCTCGGTCTTCTCGATGACGGAGAGAATCATTCTGCTGGTCTCATGGATGGGAGCTCCGCCAAGCAGGCGTGCAATGCTTGCGACAACGGGGATGTCGGCCGCCAGCATCTGCCCCATTCCGCGGCTGTCGATGACCGTTGCCCCGCTCACATCGATGGCCGTGAATCCCTCGAGCACCTTGCGCACGCTCGCGTCACTGTTCAACACTGCGACTAGCAGGTACATGCTTGCCTCCGCCACTTCTGCATTGCGCCTTCCAGTGTGACCACGGAACTGTCTGCTGTCAACCCTGCACGCCGTGCGCTCCGCCCGATTGCCACCTGCGCCATTCCTGTATACTGAGCGTGGACGCGGACCAACCGTGTCCGACCTGGAACAGGAGGTGATGCAGTGTATTCGCCCACAACAAAACTGTCCGCAGTGCTGGCCGAGCATCCCGGGGCCGCCGGCTATCTGGCGTCGGTGAATCCCCGCCTGAAACTGCTGGGCAACCCCGTCATCGTGGGCCTCATGGCTCCACGCACGGACCTGCGGAAGATCGCCGAGCGAGGGGGCTGGTCGGTCGACGAACTGGAGGAAGCGATCCTGCGCAGCGACAGCGAAGTTGCGGGAACTACGCCACAGCAGGACACCGGCACGCTCAAGGAACAGCTCAAGACAGTGCTCCGCAAATTGTACGCCGGCGAAGACCCGGATGCGTGCAAGGCGCAGTTCAAGGAGCTCATCGCCCAGGCCGACCCGCTGCTGATCGCGACCGCCGAGGCGGAACTTGCGCGCGAGGGGTACTCGACCGACCAGCTCATGGAGGCCTGCGACGTCCACATGGATGTGTTCCGGGACCAGCTGGCCAGCTCGCGCACCGCCGTTCCCGAGGGCCATCCGCTCAAGCGGTTCATCGACGAGCAGGACGCCATTATCCACTGGCTGGAACAGGGACTCTCCCTGGCGAGGAGCCTGGCCGGTTGCAGCGATTATGCTCAGGCAGCACCGCAGCTGGACCAGCTGAACCAGCTGATGGTGCACCTGCACGAGGCACAGAACCATGACGACCGTCAAGAGAACACCCTCTTTCCTCTCCTTGAACGCTATGGCGTGGAGGAACCGCCGTCCATCATGTGGGCGGAACACAACCGGATGAGGATGACGCGGGGGCTCATCGACAAGACGCTCGCCGCGGCACCGGATGCCATCCCCTATGCACAGTTCACGCAGGTGCTTGCAGGTGCGTTCCAGCATTGGCTGGAAACCTTTGTCCAGCACGCCAAGAAGGAGCAGGAAATCCTCTACAACGTTGCGCTTGACCTGTTGTCCGAGAAGGACTGGCAGGAGCTTGAGCAGGAATCCAGTGAACTGGGGTACTTTCCCCTTCCAGGAAAGGAGAACACATGAGCGACACCAGCCTTGATCTGTTCGAAGGAATCGACACGAAGACACTGCTTGCACTGTTCGACGCCCTGCCCGTCGACGTCTCATTCGTGAATGCGGACGACGAGGTCGTCTACTTCAACCTGCCACGGGAGGGGCGCATCTTCACGCGCACGCGCCTCGACATCGGACGCCGGGTTCAACGCTGCCACCCGCCGCAGAGCGTCGCCAAGGTCCAGCGCATCCTGGACGACTTCCGCAGCAAGAAGCGCTCGAGCGCCGACTTCTGGCTCAACCTGGGCGACAAGTTCGTCTACATCCGCTACTTCGCTGTCTACGGACCGGACGGCGCCTACCAGGGAACGCTGGAGGTCACCCAGGACTGCACCGGCATCCGCGCCCTGCAGGGAGAGAAGAAGCTCGAAAACGACACTACACCCTGACCCTGTTCTGCTCCCCGGGACATCGAACGCCCCCGCCTAAAGCGGGGGCGCTGCTCGTTCAAAAGGACGGCCTCGCAGAACCCTTCTGTGTACAGACGGAGGCTACGGCCGCGCGGCCCGGGCATCCATCCAGTCGGCGGCGAAGGCGATGACCTGCTGACCAGCGCCATCCGGCTCGTGGTGGAGGAAGTGATACAATCCCGGCCACAGCTTGAGGGTCGCGTCGCCTGGCACAGCCTCTGCAAGACGCTGAGAGCCCTCCGGCAGAGCAATGACGTCGTCGGCTCCGTGCATGACCAAGACGGGCGCCTGAATCTCGGAGGCCCGCGCCAGCGCCTCGCCCGCCGCCTCGGCGATGATGGCCGCAAGCCCCACGGTTATCTTTTTGTAGACCAGCGGGTCGGCATCGTAGGCGTCCAACACGCCCGTGTC
>DAOOUZ010000073.1:0-5498 GCA_035369785.1 Candidatus Cryosericum sp.
CACGGTAATCCGATCCGGACAGGTTGGACTTGGCGAGCACCTCAGTTCCCGTCGCCGAGAGAATGCGCAGGGATGAGTAATTGACACCATCATCGGTCTGCCACGACAGCCACGGCATGGCGTTCACGACATGGGTCGCGTGCGCCGGCGACAGGAGCACGGGCGCTGAGGGGACGGCCGGCGGCTGCTCCGCCATGTACGTGAGCTGAATCCTTCTGGTGGCCTGGTCCCATGCAACGGTCATGCCAAGCGACTCCGACACGAAGCGGAGGGGCAGCATGGTGCGCCCCGCAAGGATGACCGGCATGACGCGGGGATTTGCCGGGTCGATTGGCAGACTCTTCCCGTTGAGCGACGCCGTGGGCTTGCCAACCCAGAGGTCCAGCGTGTTGCCCCTCAGGACGATCATCACCCGCTGTGTTCGGCTGTCCCATTCGATGACCCCGCCGAAGGCCTCGATCAGTGCCCTGATGGGGACAAGCGTGCGGCTCTCCACGATAACGGGCCGCGTTCCCTCGGCATCGATCGGCTGCCGCGTCGAGCCGACCTGCATGACGGGATTGTCGATCCACAGTGTCACCACCGTGGCCGAGGAGCTTCTGGCGGCACCTGCCGGGAATAGCAGCAACATAACGAGCAGTACGGCAATCAGCCTGCGTTGTTTTCGTTCCTCACACATGGGGGTTCCTCCTGGTTGTGTCATCGTGGGCATGGTTCCGCTGTAACACCTTCGGGGACGGTTCCGATTCTCTGCCAATGTTACAGTGGAACCGTGGAAACCGCCCCCGGCTTGCACGAACAAGGCTACTTCTGCTGCGCCACCAGCTCTTCGAGCGGCTCGATCCAGCGCGTGCGCATGAAGTCAAAGCCCTTCTGCCAGAAGGCGGCGTCGTGTGGATCGATATGCGCGAGGCCCAGAATCTCGACCGGCGTCATGGAGCTGCCTGCCTCGAGAATCTGGTAGTAGACCGGCTTGAACGCGTCCCCCTCCTCGAGGTACTTCTGGTACAGGGCAAACACGACCAGCTGGGCGAAGTTGTACGCGTACACGTAGAACGGCCACAGGAACATGTGCTGGACGATGGCCCACTCCATGTCGTAGTAGGGCGGAATGTCGACCGAGGTGCCAAACATGCGGACCAGCTCCTCGTGGTAGATGCCGCACAGTTCGTCCGTGGACAGCTGATGGTCGGTGATGAGGTCGTGCGTGCGCGTCTCGAAGCGGTGGAACATGTTCTGGCGGAAGGTGGTCGCGAAGGCCGACTCCAGCTTGGAGCAATACAGCGCGATCTTCTCGGCCGGGTCCTTCATGCGGGCCAGCAGGTAGTCAGTGACCAGCATTTCACCGAAGACGGAGGCGACCTCGGCGAGGGGCAGGATGGGGTCGCGGTTCACGAGGGTCTGCTTGGCGGACAGCATGCCGTGCATGCCGTGGCCCAGCTCGTGCGCCATGGTCTCCACGTCGCGCCCCGTGCCGTTGAAGCTCATCATGACCCACGGGTGCGCGCCGGGGAGGTTGAAGGTGCAGAAGGCGCCGCCGCTCTTGTGCGGCAGGGCGCGGGCGTCGATCCAGTTGCGGTCAAAGAACTCCTGGATGATGCCTTGGGCGCGCGGGTCGAAGCGGGCGTAGGCGTCGAGCACGATGCCCTTGGCCTCGGTCCACGTGTACCGGCGCGGATTGGCGTGGATTGGCGCGTAGATATCGGCCAGGGACAGCTTCCGCGTGTGCATGAGGCGGGCCTTGAGGATAAAGTAGCGCTCCACGATGTCAGTGTTGGCCACGGTCACGTCCGAGAGGGTCCGGACGATGTCGGCGTCCAGCTCGTTCTCCAGGTTGCGCAGGCCCACCGGTTCGCTCACGTGGCGCAGCTCGCACTCGATCTGATGGTCCTTGAGCAGGGTGTTGAAGACGTTCGTGATGACCAGGTCGTTGTCCCGGTACGTGCCAGAATACAGCTTCATGGCACGGGCGCGGAGGCGCCCATCGGGGCTCTCGCGGAGGGCACGGATCTGCTCGCCGTTCATGGTCCGCCGCTCCCCGTCCACCGTCATCGTGTACGTGAACGAGCTGGTTAGTTCCTGATACATGCGCTGCATGGCCAGCTTGCCGGTGAGGTCGCGCTTGCTGAGCAGCATCTCTTCTTTTTCGCTCAGCAGGTGCTCGCGCTGCTTGCGAATGAACAGCAAATAGTGGCGGTAGTTGGCGAGCGCCTTGTCGGCCACCAGCTTGTCAAAGACCGCCTGGTCCATCTGTCCCAACTCGATGGGAACGAAGACCAGGGTGTTGGCGATATCGCTGCCCAGTTCCTGGGCCTTGGCGACCAGATTCTTGGCCCCCTGGTCCAAGTTGTCGGTCGTCAGCATGAGCTCGGCGTACTCGCCAATGCGGCCAACAGCCGCGTTGATGCGCTCCTCCTCTGCCATCAGCTTCTGCAGCTGTCCTGCCGTTATCCTGCCGGAGGCAAGCGTACCCCGGTAGGTTGCCGCCAACGCCTCGGCGTCCTTCCGGACCGCCGCTGCGTCCTTCGCAATCCGTGGATCGTCCAGACTGTCATAGAGTGCGCTCAGGTCCCACGCGATGCGCTCTGACCCCAGTTTCGCCGTTTTCATCCCTACCCCCTGACACATGTAGTCGTTCAAACAATTCATGATACCACAGAACTGGGTGCGCATGCACCATCTTGAGCTGTAACATTGGCAAGGAAACGGAACCGTCCCCGAGGTGTTACAGACGCGGAGCAGTGTAACATCAGCGGAAAAACGGAACCGTCCCCAAGGTGTTACAGGGAGTCGCGCTATACTCAAGGGACATGAGTGCGGGAGGAACGGTGGAAAAGAGCAGCACGGTAGTCAGGCGACGGGAGAACACGCCGCGGCAGGCGGCGCTTTGGAAGGTGTCGGGTTCGTTCCTGTCGAAGCTGCTGGGCTTCGCGCGGGATGTCCTGCTCGCCAAGGTGTTCGGGGCCACGTACGTGACGGACGTCGCCCAGCTGGTGGAGAACGTCCTCCTCAGCATCGTGACGTTCATCACCTCGCCCATCGCTATCCCGCTCGTGCCCGAACTTACCCAGGCGCAGATGCGCAGCGAGCGCGACTATCGCAGCCTGCTCAGTTCGGTATTCGGCCTCTTCTCCATCGTCGGCGGCGTGCTGTTTGCGCTGGTGGTCGCATTCCCGCAGGTGTTCGTGCTGCTCTTCAGCGGTGGCTTCAAGGGAGCGACGCTTGCCTATGCGGAGTACACGTACCGGTGGCTGGCGGCCCTGTCCATCATTGTCGTCGTCTCGGCGACGCTCAAGACGGCGCTGTCGGTGCGCAAGGACTTTGTCCTGCTATCCTTCGCCGATGTGGTGATGAATGTCGTCGTCATCGGCGGGCTGCTGCTGGGCGCGCGCCAGACGGAGCTGCCCATCCTGAAGGTCACGGCGCAGCTGGCGGCTGCGGCCATGCTGTGGGCGTACTTCGCCGTGCGCGAGCGGTGGGCGCTGGTGCCGCGGTTCCGGAACTGGGACCCGCGGGTGAAGTCGCTGCTGCGGCAGGCGGGGCCCCTGTTCATCGGCTCGGCGACCGACATGCTGCTCACGCTCATCGACCGGACGATAGCATCCTTCCTGCCGGAAGGGTCCATCGCGTCGCTTGCCTACGCGCAGAAGATCTTCCTGCTGCCGCTGGGCGTCTGGGCGGTGCAGATTGCGGAGTCGTCCTACCCCTTCATCGTGTCGGCCTTCGCCGCCGAGGATACGCGCAAGGGCTACCAGCTGGCCAGAGGCGCCATCCAGCGTATCCTGTTCCTCATCGTGCCCGCGACGGCCGGGCTGGTCCTGCTGGCGCAGCCCATCGTCCGCATCATCTATCAGCGCGGCGCCTTCACGGCGGAGAACACGGCACTGGTGGCGCGCGTGCTGCAGGGGTACGCGGGTGTTCTCCTGTTCAGCTCCGTCCAGTACATTCAGACCCGGTTGTTCTACGCGCGGCGCAACACACTGACGCCCATGTTCATCAGCATGGCCAGCCTGGGCCTGAACGTCGGCCTCAACTACCTGTTCGGCTTCGTCCTTGGGCTGGGCGCGTTCGGCTTGGCGGTTGCCTCGTCTCTTGCTGCCCTGGTGAGCATGCTGCTCATGTACGTCATCTACCGCCGCCGCTACGGCGCGGTGGACTATGTCCTCATCCTTCACGACGTGCTCAAGATAGGGCTGGGCACGCTCCTGATGGGAGGCGTCGTTCTGCTTCTGCAGGGACGCCTGCATGTGCTGCTGCTCATCGTCTGCGGCGTCGTCGCCTATGGCGGCGCGGAGCTGCTGCTGCGCGAGGACGAGGTCATGAGCTACCTGCGCGTTGGACGCGCGGCACTGGCGCGCCTGCGTGCCCGGTAGTGGACGCCAGCGCATTGGTGTACGCGGGTTTTCCGCTACACTGATGCAAAGGCCAGACCGAGACGGAGGTTGACATGGCACGCAAGGCAGGAACACCAGTGCAGCCGGTGGCCGGCGAACCCGGAGAGACCGCCGGGGACGTCCATCACGCGGCATCGCTCAATGCGTACGGCAGCTATCTGTTCGGGCAGGGGCGGTGGGAGGAGGCGCGCAGCTTTTTCGTCAAGGCGGCGCGCGAGGCTCCCGATGACCCAGCGACGCGCAAAAACCTGGGCATCGCCTCGAGCGCATGCGGCCTGAACGACGAGGCCATCGAGATCTTCGCGGAGCTGGTTGCACAGTCGCCCCAGGACGCCTCGCTGCACAACGCCTACGGGCTTGTCCTGCACCGCGCGGGCCGGCTTGAGGAGGCGGAGGCCGAGTTTACCCGTGCCACCGAGCTGGCACCTGCCGAGTACATCTACTGGCACCACAAGGGGACCAATGCGCTGGCCCGGGACAACCCCTCGGCCGCTGTCGCCGCCCTGGCGCGGGCAGTCGCGCTGCCGGGTGCTCCGGCGGTCAGCTACTACAATCTGGCGATGGCGCTGGGAGCCGAGGGCGAAACGGAGCGCGCGACCATGTTCTTGCAGAAGGCGGTTTCCTTGCGGTCTGACGACGCGGACCTGCTGGTACGCGCGGCGCGCATCATGGACCAATGGGGGCGGCACGCGACGGCCATAGAGTGCCTGCGGTCCTATGTGCGCTCGGGCCGGCGTGATGCCCGCGTCGACGAACTGCTGGACGAGCTGCTTGGCCAGGAGTGAGGCGAGGGATGCTGGCTGACGACCTCTGGACCTCTTGTGCCGCTCGGGGCCTGCTCGCGCCGGGGATGCGCGTGGTGGTCGCCGTTTCGGGCGGGTCGGACTCCGTGGCTCTCCTGAACCTGCTGTGCAGCCTGCGGGAGCGGACCAGCCTCGACATCAGCGCGGCCCACTTCAATCACGGGCTGAGGGACGCGGACAGCGATGCCGACCAGGCCTTTGTCGAGAGTTTGGCGTCATCGCTGGGCATCCCCTGCGACACGGGCACGGATGACGTGCGTGCATACGCTGCGGAGCACCGGCTGAGCGAGGAGGAGGCGGC
>DAOOUZ010000074.1:0-5461 GCA_035369785.1 Candidatus Cryosericum sp.
CGAATACCCTCTTGAGCAGCAGAACCAGCTGACCGGAGTTGAGTTCGGGGACGACAATCGTTTTCGCCGGGCCGGCGGCCTGGCGGACCCGGTCATCGTCGAACGGAAAGAGAGTAATAAACCGCAGTGAACCAGCCTTTCTGCCTCTCGAGCGCAGCGTCTCCACTGTCTCCGTTACGCCGCGGGCCGTAATGCCGAAGCTCATGAACAGGATGTCGGCGTCTTCCGTGTGGTCCGTTTCATAGCGGATGATGTCGTCCAGGTTGTTGAAGAGCTTGTCTCGCATGCGCTGCACCAGGGTCTCTGCCACGTGGCCATTGGCTGTCTGAAAGCCCGTTTCGCCATGCACGAGGCCCGTGTATGTGGTTCGGAAGCCAGTGCCGAGGTTGGCAATGACAGGCACGAGGGTCGCGTCTGTCTTGTATGGCTGATACCCGGCCTTTTCCGCTGGCAGGCGTCTGTCGACGATGGGCTCCGGCAGGGCCGTGTCGATGGGTTCTCGCAAGTGGGAGACTGTTTCGTCCGAGAGGAGAACGACAGGGTTCCTGTACTTCTCGGCGAGGTTGACGGCACGGACAGCCAGCTGGTAGGACTCCTGAACGCTGGACGGCGAAAGGACGATGATCCAGTGGTCGCCGTGGGTCCCCCATCTCGTCTGCATGAGGTCCATCTGGGAGACCTTTGTGGGCATGCCAGTGGAGGGACCGTACCGCATGGAGTCCAGGATGACGATCGGAGCTTCCACCATGCACGCGTAGCCAAGGCCCTCTTGCATCAGGGAGAATCCCGGCCCGGATGTCGCGGTCAGTACCTTCTTGCCTGCCATGGATGCGCCTACAATGGCGGTGACGCTGGCGATCTCATCCTCCATCTGCATGAAGGTCCCGCCAATTTGCGGCATCCTGCGCGCCATGATTTCCGCGATCTCTGAGGACGGCGTAATGGGGTAACCAGCGTAGAACCGGACTCCCGCTGCAATCGCTCCCTCGGCCACGGCTTCGTTTCCCTGCATCAAGATCGTTGCTTCACTCATCCTGCACCTCCACCACGATGAGCGCAAAATCGGGGCAATGTTCAGTGCACATCTGACATCCGATGCAATCCTGTGGGTTTACGATGGCATGCCGATCATTGCTGTCCATTGCGTACACGTGCTTGGGACAGACCGCGACGCAGATGCCACAGTTCTTGCACCACTTACGGTTGTGCGTAATCTTGTACCTTTTCTTCTCGGCCATGCTCCCTCCTCTCGGGTATGTTGAACAGCTGGCACGCGGTCTTGTGGGTTGTGATGCCGAGTTCAACGACGTCTGTCCCCACCAGCGCTGCGGCAGCTGCATACGTATACGCTACGAAGGCCGGCTCATTGCGTTTCCCACGGTGTGGAACCGGCGGCATGTAGGGTGCGTCGGTTTCCAACAGCAAGGCGCCCAGCGGGCAGGCCACAAGAGCATCGCGAACCGCGCTCGCTCCCGGATAGGTGATATTGCCTGTGAAGGAGACGCAAAAGTTCAGCCCGACAGCCTGCTCAAGCTCTGCCCGTTTGCCCCCAAAGCAGTGCATGACACCCCGCAGGTCGGGGAAGTGGCGGATAGCATCCACGCAGGCCTGCACTGCCTCCCTCGAGTGGACAATGACAGGCAGTCTCAGGTCTGAAGCCAGCTGCAGCTGTTCCTCGAAAAAGCGCTGCTGCAGCCGTACATCCGGCGTGCCCGCTTTGTAGTCGAGGCCAATCTCTCCAATCGCCACGACGGCGTGGCCCTGCAGCGATGCGAGCTTCCGCAGTTGCTCGAGATAGTCGGCTGGTGCGCTCGCGCAGTCTTCCGGGTGTACTCCGACAGCAGCGCGGACGACGGGCTCCTGTTCGGCCAGGCTTACGGCCATGCGGGAAGTGGCGACGTCCACTCCCGGGCAAACGAGCCAGTCGATGCCGGCCTCCTGAGCTCTGGCAAGCACGCTCAAGCGGTCGGCATCGAACTCGGCCATCTGCACGTGCGCATGTGTATCGACGTAGTGGTGTTCAATCAATGAATGTCAGCTCCGTCCGGCAGTTCCGCCATAGGTGTGAGCAGCGCCATTTCATCGCCGACGGAGGCAGCCAGCAGCATGCCCTGTGAGACGATGCCCTTGAGCTTCCGCGGTTCGAGGTTTGCAACAACCACAATCTGCCTGCCAACCAACGTGTCCGGCTCGTAGTGCTTGCCGATGCCGGCCACTATGGTTCTGTCCTCCGTTCCAATCCGCACATGCAGCTTGATCAGCTTGTCTGTATCGGGAACCCGTTCCGCTTCCAGAATCGTCGCCACTTTCAGGTGAACCTTGAGGAAGTCGTCAATGGAGATAGGGTGCTCAGGCTCAGCAGGGGGCGTCGGTGACGCCGCTGCCGGCTGCTCTCCCGTGACTGTCTTCTGACCTTTCTGTGTTGTCAGGAACTCGTCCAGTTGCTCGGGGCGTATGCGTGGGAAGAGGACGGTCGAACTCGTTTCCGGCAACTCCTGCCCGGGTCCCTGCCACGCGAGCGCGTCCCATGTCACCTGCGGGCGGCCGATCGCATGCAGAAGGCGACTGGAAACAGTTGGCATGCATGGCTCTATGAGATTGCCGATGTACCACAGCCCGGTCAGCAGGGTCCCGAGGTGCGCTGCCAGCGCGTCTGCCTCGCCCGCTGCGGCGAGAGCCCACGGTTTGTCGTCCTCTATCATCTTGTTGAGGACGTTCACCAGGGTCCACGTCTTCTCCAGGCCGGCAGAGAACTGGAGGCCGTCGTAGTCGCTCTCGATGCTGGTCAGGGTGCTGGCAAACAGACCGCCGAGGCCTGGCTTTGGTACGACGGGACTGTTCTGGATGATGTCGCAGTACTTGCCGAACATGTTGAGCGTACGGTTCAGCAGGTTGCCAAGGTCGTTCGCAAGATCCGTGTTGAATCGGAGCAGCAGCCGCTGGCTTGAGAAGTCGACGTCCAGGCCGTACGTGCCCTCGCGGCTCAGATAGTACCTCAGGGCATCCACGGCGACCGCCTCGTCGATGGCGATGAGCCTGCTCAGCGTGTCGATGAGCGAGGACGGGTCGACGACATTGCCCAGCGACTTGGACATCTTCTCGCCCTCGAAGTCCCAGAAGCCATGTGCGAAGATGCGTCTGGGCAGGGGCAGCCCCAGCCCCATGAGCATGGCCGGCCAGATGATGCCATGAAACCGCGTAATATCCTTGCCAATGAGGTGCAGGTCCGGGGGCCATGTATCGGTAAAAGCGGCCGTGCCATAGCCTGCCACCGTTGCGTAGTTGATGAGCGCGTCGAACCAGACATACACCGTCTGTTCCGGGTCGAACGGAACCGGTATGCCCCACTTGACCGTCGACCGCGACACCGAGATGTCTCTCAGGCCGCCCTTGATGACGTTCACCAGTTCGTTGTAGCGCATCGAAGGCTGAACAAAGTCGGGATGCCGCTCATACCAGGCCATCAGCGCATCTTGATACTTCGACAGGCGGAAGAAGTAGTTGACCTCTGACACATGTTGGACCTCGAGCCCGCAGTGCGGGCACTTGCCGTCCACCAGGTCCGACTCCAGAAGAAACTCCTCGTCCTTTACGCAGTACCAGCCCTCGTACGACCCCTTGTAGATGTCGCCCTGGTCGTACAGCTTCTGGAACATGTCCTGGACGACCTTCACGTGATCGGCATCCGTAGTCCGTACAAAGCGCGAGTAACTTATAGAGAGCCTGTCGAACAGGTGTTTCCAGGCATCCGCCGCTTCCGTGGTGTACTGCTCCACCGGTTGTCCCAGGGCGAGGGCAGAGCGCTCGACCTTCTGAGAGTGCTCGTCGGTGCCCGTCGAAAACAGGACGCTCTTCCCGAGCTTGCGCTGGTAGCGGGCCACGAAGTCGGCCGCGATGACTTCCGAAACAGAGCCCAGGTGCGGCTTGTCGTTGATGTAGTAGATGGCCGTTGTCAAGAAGTACTTGTCCATGATGATTCCTCCAGGTTCGGCGACGGCGGCGTGCTGCTCAGGATACCTCCGCGAGTTCTTTCAGCGTTCGGTTCACGGCAGCGCGCACAATGCCGAGGTTGCTCTGCTTCGTGCTGAGCACAGACAGAATATTCCCGTCGCTCCGCACCATCATGATGCGCCCTGTCGTGGTCTCGACGGTCAGCTCGGTGAGCTTGCCCATCTGGAGCTGTGTCACAATCTGCTGCATGTACCCCGCAAACGACAGGATCATGCCGCGAATGACAGGCGGTGCAATGTCGATATCCGATGCCGTGTATCGGATTGCGCCTTCCAGGTCGGTCAGAATAACAGCGAGAACTCCGGGGGATGCCTTGAGCTTGTCCAGCGTCTCTTGCACCACCATCACCAGCCTTTCTGTTACTTGGAATCCCGTCTACGACAACGACGCTCAAACAATAGACATGATACGTCCAATAGGCATTTGTGCAACGGAGCAATGTTTTGACATTGCCTTCCAGAGGCTGAACCGTACAATACTCTTGCTGGACCATTCGTCGGTGTGAGGTGTACATGAACGGAAAGCGGCTGACAAACGCAATTGTGCGGGAGTGTGAGAGGATGGGGGTGGACGGGGTCACGGTGCTGGACGTCACAGGGCGGACCCCTTTTTTTGACTTCCTGGTTCTGGCCACGGTGGACAACACGGTCCTCGCCGACGCGCTTCTGCGCAACGTCCATACCAAGGTCCGGCTCGACCCTGGCGTGGCTGCATTCACCGAGTCGTCACCCGCGTCGGATTGGGTTGTGTGTGACTTCGGCGATGTGCTGTTCCATGTGTTTGTGGGCGAAGAGGTTCGCAGGCGCTATGACCTCGAAGGCTTGTGGCAAGGACCCCGGAGGGGGCGCAGCAGAACCCGTTCGGAGGCCGAGGAATCGGAGGCGCCTGACATCTAGTCAGGCATCTTGCTGCCTGCCCGCCTTGGGTTATGCTTCATAAGATACCCCATACGGTATCTGGAGGTGTCGAATGTCGGAACGCAACGTAGAGATTCTTATCATCGGCGCTGGCCCCGCGGGACTGGCCGCTGCCCTGTACGCCGGCCGCGCGCTTGTCAAGCCGGTGGTGCTTGAGCGGATGAGCGTGGGCGGCTTGGTGCTGTCGACGGACTGGATTGACAACTATCCAGGGTTTCCCGACGGGGTAGGCGGACCGGAGTTGATGGGCCGCATGCATCAACAGGCGCAGCGGTTCGGCGCCGAGTTTGTCGCCGACGAGGCTCTTGCGCTGGCCAGAACGGAGGGCGGGTTCGACGTCTCCACCGCCGGCGGAAGTACCTTCCATGCCGCGGCAGTGATTGTGGCGACCGGAGCGGTGCCCAAGGTCCTTCCTGTCAAAGAGGAAGCGAAGTTCCGAGGCAAGGGGATCAGCTACTGTGCCACCTGTGACGCGGCGTTCTTCCGGGACAAGCCCGTCGCGGTCATAGGGGGAGGGGGTTCCGCGGTAGAGG
>DAOOUZ010000075.1:0-5371 GCA_035369785.1 Candidatus Cryosericum sp.
CAAGACGGGACGCACGATGGTCCTTCAACCACAGCACATGTTGATGGCACGGCGCTTTGCCCCGTTTGACGCGGAACTGGAACGACTGCTCACGAACGTCCAGGTGTATCTGGCGCGGCGCGGTTCGGGCAAGTATCTTGCGCCGGACTACCGTCTGTTTGAGCAGGAATACCTGGTGACAGCACTGCGGGCCGCCGACATAGCCGAAGACCCGGCCCGGTACATGCTCCAGCTGGACTTCGTCGACCTGAGCGAGCTCATCGAAATCAACCCGGCTGCTCACACGGCGTTCATCCACTCCGGCGGGGAACCGCTTGGTCCCTATGACCCGAGCTATGCTGTCCTCATGCGCTGGGTCAGGGATTTCGGGATGGACTTCTATCACATCGCGACTCCCGGCCATGCGAATGAACTGGACATCCGGGAGATGATTCAACGAGGCGACCCTGACGTGCTGGTTCCCATGCACAGTAGGGCGCCGGAAGCCCTGGACGGCTTTGTTGCGAACACGGTCTCACTGAGAAAAGGCGTCACCTACGAGCTGTAAGGAGCCGAGATGAAGGGAACACGGACACCAAAGCGCCCTCGTATCCTGCTGACGAATGACGACGGCATCTATGCCAATGGCATCAATGCTCTGGCAGCGGTCCTCGCTGCCTCCTATGATGTAACTGTGGTGGCTCCGGAGGGCAACCAGAGCGGCTCGAGCCACTCGCTGACGCTGGGAGACATCCTGCCAATCAAGGAGATCACCATGCCCTGCGGCCTGCAGGGCTTCTCTCTTCGGGGAACGCCGACCGACTGCGTGCTTGTCGCACTGCTGGATGTCATGAAGGATGGCCAGCCGGACATCGTCGTGAGTGGCTGCAATCATGGCCCCAACGTGGGCGTCGACGTTCTTTACAGTGGGACTGTCAGCGCGGCGCTGGAAGGCCTGCGGCAAGGGCACCCGTCCATTGCCGTCAGCCTGGACATGGAACATGGCGTGCCGCCGCACCATTTCGAAACGGCTGCCGCCGTCCTCATGGCGATTCTTGCAGAACCAGCATTCTACGCTGGCCTGGTGGAGGCATCTGCCATCCTCAACGTGAACGTGCCCAATGTCCCGCTCAGCGAGGTACAGGGCATCATGGTGACGAAGCAGGGGTTCCGCGCCTATGAGAACTATGTCGAGAAGCAGTTCAGCCCGCGTGGCCGGGCGTACTACTGGATTGCCGGCAACTCCGGCCCGCACGATGCAAAGGCTGGCACGGATGGGTATGCGCTGCTGGGCAACTATGTTTCCGTTACCCCGATCAACCTCGACCTGACGTGCGATGAACTTCTGGCACCGCTTGAGGCACGGAAGGAACCGGTCAGCCGGCGCCTTGCCTCGGCAGCGCACGCGGGTGCCCAAACTGTGAAGCCGGAGGAGCAGGCAAATGGTGGAACAGCCGCTTCAGAAGAACATTCTACGCCTTCGGTGCAACGAAGGAGACGGCGCGAATCCCACCCTGGAAAGGGGTCTGCAGGCCAGGAAAAGAAGCGCACACGCCGCAAGGCCTGAATCTGAGCCACGTGCAAGTTATCACAGAGTGCCTGGCAAGACGCGGCGAAAGCTCTTGACAACACAACCCATGCCACTATAGTTTACGCGAACTTCAATCTGCTGTGCAGGAGAGGATTGCGTGAACACTGATACGGCTGCGGCCGGTCTGAACACCGAGGTTGAATCTGTCGACGACGTACCTCCTCCAAAGCCCCGACGGGCCTTCTGGAGCGGGGCAGCACACGTTGTTTCCCGCACATCTTCCCTTCACCTCTTCTTGATCCGCGGCGCTGGCGCCTGCCAGCGTCATCCCTTCAGCACGCTGCTCGGCGAAGGCCGGGCTGGCAGTTGCTCCTTGTGTGGCCTGTAGGCACGGACACATGACCTATTTCAGCACGACCAAGGAGCTGCCATGCGCATAGGGATTTCGTACAATCTGAAGAATGACTTTGATGAATTCGTAACGGGGCTGCCGGACGACCGGTTCGAGGAGCTGGACGACATAGGAACCGTGCAGGATATCGAAGCGGTCCTCCACGGCCTGGGGCACGAGACGATCCGACTGGGATTTGGCACGCCTGCTCTCGCACGCCTGAGGCAAGAGCCGGTGGACCTCGTGTTCAACATCTCCGAGGGCATCAACGGGCGGGCGCGTGAGGCGCAGATGCCGGCCATGTTTGACATGCTAGGCATCCCCTCGGTGGGCTCGGATGCACTGACGATAGCCCTTGCGCTGGACAAAGCCTGGACGAAGAAGCTCATTGCCCAGGCGGGCTACGCAACGCCGCAGTTCTTCACGGTGGACAACTCCATTCAGCTGGAACGGGTCATGGAGCGGCAGGACCTACACTATCCCCTGTTTGTCAAGCTGGCCTGCGAGGGCTCGAGCATGAGCATCGATGAGCACTCCCGCGTGACCACTCCCGAGGAGCTGCGCGAGCGCGTGGAGTATCTGCTTGCAACCTACGATGGCGAAACGGTGCTGGTGGAGGAGTTCATGCCGGGGCGCGAATTCACCGTCGGTCTGCTGGGCAACCGCGAACCCGAGATCGTTGCCGTTATGGAAGTTGTGCCTGCTGACCCTGCGAAGGACCTTGCGCAGTTTGTGTATGGAGTCGACGAGAAGCGAAACTGCGCGACCAAGATCTGCTACCGCATTCCCGATGATCTAGACCCTGCGACTGAACAGGCCGTCCGTCTGCTTGCGCTGGGTGTGTACAAGGAGCTGCGGTGCCGTGACATGGCCCGTGTCGATGTCCGCCTGGACCAGAACGGCGTCCCCAACTTCATCGAGGTCAATACGCTCCCCGGCCTGAACAGGATTCACTCGGATCTGCCCATCATGGCGCACCTGGCGGGCATGTCGTATGAACAGCTGATTACGCGCATTCTCGAGCACACGCTGGAGCGGCTTCAGCATGCACCGACGCCTGCATCGCTCATTACAGAGTCGCAGCGGGCGGCAGTCTAGCGGCGCCTGCATCACAGGACACTCGCGACGGGCACGGGCTGAACGGCCTGTGCCCGTTCTTGGTTGATGTTCCCGTAGATTTGCTACACTGACCAAGGAGGAAGAGGGCCCGGTTGCATGGCAGCAGGCGGGCTCTGGAGGTGAGGAGAGCTTGAAGTGTTGGAGCTGGGCTGCACTGGTTGACCTGCGCGCCGAGGAGGCACAGCAGGAGCAGCCACAGGTAGACGTTCGCGTGAACTGTTCAGGTTCCTGTCTGCGCACCATGGGGCGTGTGCTGGATGCAGGACCCCTCCAGCAGGCTCTTCTCGAAGCGCAGGTTGCCATGGCGAGTGTCACGGGAGCGGTTGTGCTGTCGGCATACCAGTGGGTGCCGGAGCGGGGCGTGCTGCAACTGCTTGCGACCGGCCATGACCCGGATGAGACGCTGCGGCGCGTCGAAGTGAGCATCGCGCAGGGTTCGATGCTGTCTGCCGTGCTTGCAGACGGTCTGGTGCGCTGGGTCGCAGCGGACGAGGGAGAGGTGGCAGCTGCCGGCGCAGCCGCACTGCACCGGGGCGGCCATGTCGACGGCGTGCTCGTTGCGGAGTTCCTGCGGGGCGGGGCGGGCACGGGTCGGGGTTCCGCCGCCTGCCTTGCGTGTGTGGCTTCCGTCATGAGTGTGGCTCTGGCGAGGAACGACGTGGAGGAGGCACAGCGGAACCTGCTGACCCTTGAGCGGTACCGCAGCGTTGCCGAGTTGTCGGTGCAAGTCACGCACGACTTCAACAATATGATGCAGGCAGTCCTCGGGAATGCCGCGCTGGCGAAGATGGATGCACCGCAGGGCGGCCCGATGGCGGAATCCCTTGCTGCCATCGAAACGGCCGCCAGCAAGGCGGCGGCGCTTGCCCGCAAGCTGCTCAACTTTGCACGGGACAGCAGAGCAACCGGGTCGTGCGACGCAGTGGCGGCTGCATCGGACGCGCTGGATCTGGCAGGCACCCTCTACCTTCGTGGGGTCGAGGTCACCAAAGACCTGCCATCATCTCCCATTGCCGTATCCGTGACCGGAAACGATCTCGAGAATGCACTCATCCTGGTCACAAAGGCCTCCGTCCTGCGCCTGAAACCTGTTGCCAGTGCGCACCTGACTGTAGCGGAAGGGCCTGGACCGCGTCAGGCGCGGGTCACGCTGGAGGTGCAGGGCGTGCGCCAGGCCATGGCCGCGGAGGAGACGGTGCTTGCCGACCGGTTGGCGGCAGCAGCCGTAGCGGTCATGAACGCAGCTGGTGGCTTGCTGGAACTGCGGACCGGTCCCGGGACTGAGGCGGCTGTTGTGACACTGGCACGGGAACCTGTCGTGCAGCCCGCGGCGCCGAGGGAGCCATCGGAGACGGTGGGCATGGGCGGCCTGCCGGTCACGATCGTTGGAGGCTCAGGTGCGCTCGGGATGCTCCTCACCGCAGCAGACTGTAGCGTGAAGACGGTGCCGTCGTGGCAGGATGTGGAACGGGAAGCCCCCGGCGGAACGCCCCGTATTGTCATGGCGGCTGTTCACGATGCGGCCGGTATTGAGGTTGCTATCCAGGGGCGCCAGCGCCTGGGAGTCCCGGTTGTCATCATATGTGCTCAGGGCGTGCACTGCACACCGGAGGAGGCAGCGGCGCTGGATGGAGTGCTTGGGTTGCCCCTCGACCTGGACGACGTGCGGGCCATGCTGAAGCGTCTGGCGTAATTGTGAATGCCTTGGTGCCTGGCACCAAGGCATTCACAATTTGTCCTATGGGATAAGGCCGAGGGCCCGCAGGCCATCCTGATACTTGGATGAGGCGCGGCGGGGAACGACGGCGAACAAGGTTTCGAAGGCACGGGCGATCTGCTCCAGACCCTGGGCAGAGCCCGCTTTCTGTTCAATCTCGAGCTCCGCGCCATCGGCTCTGGCCCCGGGCTTGCGTGGAGAAGTGAACGTCACGGTGTCGCAAGCAATCTCATAGGCGCGTTCCTTTTCGTGCATGACGTAGTGAAGAGCGCGCTTGTTGTGGCAGCGCAGAGAAACCGACAGGACCTCACCATCAGCAACGAGGCCCTGCGATGCGGGGAGCAATCTGACAATCTCGCTGACCGGCGGCAGGACCCGTTCTGAGAACCCGGGGGCCTCTACCTCGTCCTCGGGGCGTTCCTGCACGTCCGCTCCGGGGGACGTGGTTGGGCCCTTGAGGGAGAGGATGGCGCGGTTCTCCATGAAGCGGAGACGGAGAGCATACTGCCTGGCAAAGAGTGACAGGTCGGGGGTGTCGAGGTAGAGCGTTACCATGTCAAGCACCCCCGCGTGCTCGAGCGCGAAGTCTCCGATGTGGTCCATGGCAGCCAGCCGGCGGAACAGCGCCTGGTCC
>DAOOUZ010000076.1:0-5230 GCA_035369785.1 Candidatus Cryosericum sp.
GTGAAGGAGCAGGTCTGACATGGACAACGCGAACCGTTTTGAGCTTCGCCTGACAGGAAGCGGCGGTCAGGGTCTCATCCTCGGTTCCATCATACTTGCCGAGGCGGCCATGATGGAAGGGAAGACAGTCACGCAGAGCCAAGTCTATGGAGCAGAGGCGCGCGGTGGCACGACCAAGGCAGAGCTCATCGTGTCGGATCACCACATTGCCTACCCCAAGGTGACCGACCCGGACCTGCTGGCAGCCATGAACAGTGATGGCCTGCAGCAGTATGGCGGCGGCATCAGCCGCAAGACCGAGGTCATCATCGATTCCTCGGTGATGTGCGCTCCGGACTTCCTGAACGAGGAGAACTGTCGCGGTCTGCTTGCGCTTCCCGTCCGCAGCACGGCTGTTTCCCGTCTTCAGTCGGAGCTAGGCTTGAACATTGTTCTGCTGGGTATCATTGTGGGACTCACGGACCTCGTACAAGTCGACACCCTGCGCAAAGCAGTCGGCATGCACATCAGGAAACAGTACCTCGACATGAACATGAAGGCGCTGGATTTAGGCATGGAGCTGGTCGCAGCACAGGCCAAGACTGGGATCCGGATCTAGGAACCTGTGGCGGCACGCGTCTACCGCCCCATCGAGCGCCTCCACACCATTCGCACCGGATGCAGCAGACATCTGGCAATACGCGCGGGTCGCCCGGGGGCCAGGAACTACATAACCTCACACGCCAGAGAAGGCACATGAGATTCGACCGATTTTCAAGCCCTCTTGGGGAACCATACATAGCGCAAATCGAGGAAATCCCGTTCTATCACTTCCTCCCGGGAGACACCGTCCTTGTGCTCGAAGTGCCGGGCTGTCCCCTGCACTGTGCATACTGCGACCGGGTCCCGCTTGCGCGTTCACAGGACTGGTCTCCGTATGAGCCTTCGAGAGTCGCCGAAACGGTCGCGAACCTTGCAGGGGAACCCGGGTTCGCTGGCATTGTCTGGGATGGCGGCGAACCATCGCTTCACTGGGACAACGTTGTGCAGTGTGCGGAGTCTGTCCACGCACTGGGCAGGAAGGTTGGAGTCGCTACCAACGGTGGCGTCACGGCCGACCTCCTCGCCGATACGCCCGGCACCGTCGATATGCTGCTGGTTCGCTTCAAGGGCTTCGCCGAGGAAACGTACCGCGCGCTCGGAGCTCCCCCGGGAACCCTAGCAAGCAGCCGGGCACTTGTAGAACAGGCGCTGGGCATGGGAATCCACGTCGAGCTGATGCTGGACATCGCCCGGCAGAGCCAGCAGCAGGAACAAGAGTATGCGGACATGCTGAAGTGGATTCTGCAGGACCTTCGCAGAAGCGTGCCTCTCCACCTGAGGGCCATCGCTCCCGAGCATGGCTTCACAATTCGCGAGGGTCCCATCATGCCTTTTCTGGAAAACCTTGTAGAATCAGCGCGGCGACAGCACGTTGGGTTTGTGTACCTGAGCAACTGTCATGGTCATTTCTTCAATAACACCATGTGCCCCAATTGCTACTCGGTTGTCATCGACCGGACAACCAGCCCGCTGGACCTGTCGTTCGTGACGGACGGAAAATGTGGACAGTGCGGTACTGACCTAGCACTGACATTGGAACAGGAGACCTTGTGAAGAAAGTGATTGTGGCGGTACTGGCCCTCGCTATCCTCGGCGTGGGCACCGTCGCACTGATACGGAGCAGAGCCACGCCGGAGCCAGTAACCTCGACGTACTTTCTCATGGACACGGTCCTGACCATCAAGACCACGGGAGGCGATGCCGCCGCAATCAATGACCACCTTCATGAGCTCGCGCTGCAGGTGGACGCGATGACCAGCTACTACCAGGCCAGTTCAGAGACATCGCGGCTCAATGCGTCGGCCGGCAAGGGCCCGATTCCCGTGTCAGAGGAGTACGCGAACCTTCTGAGAACCGCGCTCAGCGTTGAACTGACGGGCGGTGAAACAACGTTTGATATCTGTGTTTCGCCTGTGTCTTCCCTGTGGGGCTTCACGACCAAGGAGTTCAGGATCCCCTCGCGGGCCGAGATCGCATCGGCGTTGGTCTACTCTCAGCCTGACCAGCTTGTCGTCTCCGGCACGAGCGCCCAGCTCAAGAACCCGCGGGCACGCATAGACCTTGGAGGCATTGCAAAGGGGTATTCCCTGGACGTCATGGAAGCCTACCTGCGCACGGTGAGTCCACAGCCGTCCCAGGTCATCGTTGACTTTGGCGGGAATCTCCTGTTGTACAGCGCAGGACGCAAGACAGACTGGAAAGTGGGAATACGGGACCCGCGAGGTGATGGCATCATCGGGTACGTCGTGTCGGGGGATGCGTTTGTCGCGACGTCTGGCGACTACCAGCGCTTCTTCGAGAAGGACGGCACCAGGTATTGCCACATCATCGACCCCTCGACCGGGTATCCTGCCAGGCTCAACCAGAGTGCGACCGTCATAACGACTCTGGAACCCATGCACGGGGCAATGGGTGATGCACTTGGCAAGGTGTTCTTCTGTTCGGATGCCAGCCGTCAGCAGGAGCTGTACGAAGAAACCAGCAAGCAGGGCGTTGTCGGGGTTGTCCTCGTGAATGCGGCGGGAGCGCGGTCGACGCTTGGCCCCATCACGCTCGTTTCCACGAGCGACCAATGAAGCACAGCGACCGTATCACGGCCGTCGTCCTGATAGTGGCGGTCGCACTCGTCGCGATTCTTGCCTTCCTTGTCCACGGCACGCAGGGAAGGACGGCAGTTGTGCGCGTCGACGGGCAAACCGTCAGAACTGTGGACCTGACGTCGACGAGGGCTGAGTCAATGACGATTCAAGGAGTGCTCGGTCCTGTCGACATAGCGACAGATGGCAGGGGAGCCATCAGGGTGACACACGCCACGTGTCCAGACCAGGTCTGTGTTCACACGGCACCGGCGAAGAGCCCCGGGGAACAGATCATCTGCGTCCCGAATCACCTCGTCATTGTCATCGAGGGCAACAGGAGCGACATCGATGCCCTTGCCCAATAACAGCGCGCGCCGCCGGACCACACAGGCTACGCTGCGATTTGCCCTGCTTGCGGCAGTCGCCATAGTCATCAACTACTTCGACCCGCCACTGCCGTTTCTTCCTGGGGCCAAGCTGGGCCTCTCCCAGGTCAGCACGATGCTCTGTTTGGAGATGTACGGCCCGCTTGCAACTGTGGCGCTGGTTCTGCTGCGGATCCTGGTGACCGGGCTTATCAAAGGGAATCTCATGACCATCACCTCAAGCCTGTCCTTCGTCGGCAGCATGGGCGCGGTCATCGTGATGGTGCTGCTGCGCAAGGTGTTTGGCAAGCATATCGGCCTTCCAACGGTTAGCACGGTCGGTGGGGTATGCAACAACGTCTCGCAGTATCTGCTCTTGCTGATTACCAGAACTGTAGGTACACTGTGGTATTATCTGCCACTTCTTGTTGTGGCAGGCGGAGTTGCGGGGTACCTCGTCGGTGGCGTCTCGCTTGCCGTCCTGTCCCGGCTGGACCGAGCACTTCATGGCAGCGTAACGGTGGAGTCGCGGTGAGAAGAAAGGAACGGACAATTTCAGTCGCTTTCGTGCTGGCGGGCGCGATACTTGGTTCTGTCCTTGGAGAAGTGCTGGGAGCATACTATCCCTTCATGCGGGCCGGCCTCCACTTCGGGGTTCCGGACTTTACGCTTCAGTTGGGATTCATGGAGCTGCGCCTTGGCCTCACCATCAACATGAACCTTGGCACCGTCGGTCTGAGTCTTCTGTTTCTCTTCTTTTCGACGCTCCTGTGACTGTCTACCTTGCCTCGAGCTCTCCACGGAGAGCTCAGATACTGTCCTCCTGGGGCGTACCATTCTCGCTCGTCGACGGACATGTGGACGAGGTCATGCGCGAGGACGCCCCTGAGCAAAGCGCCCGCGACAATGCGCTGGCGAAAGCACGGACTGGCGCCGCGGATGTGGCTGAGGGTATGGTCATTGGAGCGGACACTGTTGTTGCCTGCGATGGGCACATTCTTGGCAAGCCTGCAGACCAGTCAGAAGCGCGGCAGATGCTCCTGCTGCTCGAAGGCAGGGAACACCGGGTCATTACCGCCATGGCGGGCATTCTCGTGCCTTCCGGCAGGACGAGCCTGCGGGTATCGACGTCGCGCGTTCGTATGCGCCGGCTGACCCCAGACGAACGCGAGCGGTATCTTGCCAATCCGGAGTATCTGGACAAGGCTGGGGCGTACGCGGTACAGGGATTGGCGGCAAGTTTCATCGAACGGACCGATGGTCCGCTGGACACCATTATTGGCTTTACCATGCGCGATTTCTATGCGCTGTGTGCGGAACTCAACGTTGACGTGGGGAGGTAATTCGTGGCATTCTTCTCGAAAGACCTGGCAATAGATCTTGGTACCGCAAACACCGTCGTATATGTAAAAAACAAGGGGGTCGTCATCCGTGAGCCCACCATCGTTGCGATGGACGGGAAGAGCGGAGCCGTGCTCGCTGTGGGCAACGATGCCAAGAAGATGGCGGGACGCACGCCACAGTCCATTGTCGTGACGCGCCCCCTGCGCGATGGCGTCATCGCCGACTTTACGGTCACGGAGAAACTGCTCGAGTACTTCATCAAGAAAGCCTCGGGCACGGGTCTGTTCGCCAGGCCACGCGTGCTGGTAGGAATCCCCTCCGGGATCACACAGGTCGAGATGAAGGCTGTCATCGACGCAGCACTCAATGCGGGGGCACGTGAAGCCAAGCTGATTCAGGAGCCGATGGCTGCGGCAATCGGCGCGGACCTTCCGGTTGCTGATGCGCGCGGTGTCATGATCGTCGACGTGGGTGGAGGAACGGCAGAGGTTGCCGTCATCTCGATGAAGGGCGTCGTGACCTCACGGTCCCTGCGAATCGCGGGCGATGAGATGACAGACGCCATCGCGACGCATATCCGGCGACGGTACAACCTGCTTATCGGAGACGTTACAGCGGAAGAGGTGAAGCTTGCCATCGGTTCGGCATATCCTCTTGAAAGTGAGAAGACCTACGAGGTACGCGGCAGGGACCTGATCAATGGACTGCCGAAATCCGTGGAGGTTACCAGCGAGGAAATCCGCGATGCCCTCAAAGAGCCACTCGAGCAGATTCTTGCAACCATCAAGTCTGCTCTGGAGTTGACGCCTCCCGAGCTGTCTGCCGACATCATCGACAGCGGCATCATGCTTTCCGGGGGTG
>DAOOUZ010000077.1:0-5221 GCA_035369785.1 Candidatus Cryosericum sp.
GGCCATCGCAATTACCGACCCCAGAGGCAATGTCACCTACGTCAACCCTGCCTTCGAACGGGCCACCCTGCGCAAGGCCGCCGAAGCCCTGAACCATCCTGTCCGGGAGCTCCTGGGGGATGAAGCGGCGGCCCCGCTGGAGGGCGCGGGGGATGCCTTCGGAACGACCGGCAGCTGGAAAAAGCGCATATCGCTTGCGCGCGGCGATGGGTCCACGGTCGAGCTTGACCTGACGGTCAGCCCCGTGCGCGGGCCGGATGGCAACATCGCCAACTTCACCTATGTGGGCCGGGACGTCACCCAGGAATCCGCGCTCGAGGAGCAGCTGCGCCAGTCGCAGAAGCTGGAGGCCATCGGGATGCTGGCAGGGGGTGTCGCACACGACTTCAACAATATCCTGACCGGTATCCTGGGCTACGCCAACATGCTCGAGCCGGATGCGCCCGATGGCAGCACGATGCAGGAAGGCTTGCGTGTCATCCAGCAGGCGGCCGAGCGCGCCGCGGAACTGTCAAAGCAGCTGCTCAGCTTTGCCCGGCGCGGCAAGCGCGAGAGTACGCCCGTGGACCTCAACACCACCGTCCTCGAGGTCGTGTCCCTGCTGACCCGGACCATCAACAAGAACATCACTGTCACAGAGCAGTTCAACGCCGGCCAGGCGACCGTGCTGGGTGATGCCGGCCAGCTGCAGCAGGTTGTCCTGAACCTTGCCATCAATGCACGCGATGCCATGCCGGACGGGGGGACGCTGACCTTCCGGACGTGGCGCCGGCAGTTCACCGCCGAGCAGCTCGTCGCTCACCCCGGGGCTGTGCCGGGGACGTTCGTTGCGTTGTCCGTCTCTGACACCGGGAAGGGCATCGAGAAGAAGAACCTGCGCCGCATCTTCGAGCCGTTCTTCACAACCAAGGACCCCGGGAAAGGCACCGGCATGGGACTGGCCCTGGTCTACGGCATCGTCAAGGCCCACCAGGGGTTCATCGATGTCCAGAGTGAACTGGGGAAGGGAACCACGTTCACCGTCTACATTCCCGCCACCGACACGCCGCCGGTTCCCGTCTGCGCACGACGCCGCGTCGCCGCCGGTCAGGCCACGGTCCTGGTGGTGGACGATGAGGAGGTCGTCCGGAAGCTTGCCTCGGAGATGCTCCGCCGCGCAGGCTACAAGGTGGCGACCGCCGCGAGCGCCGACGAGGCAACTGCCTGGTACGCGGACCACTGGCGGGACACCGACCTTGTCATCGTGGACATGGTCATGCCCGGCAAGGACGGAGCGGAGTGTTTCGAGGCCCTCAAGGCGGTCAATCCCAACGTACGCGCCATCCTGACGACCGGGTACGGCCTTGACGGACACGCACAGGATACGCTCGACGCGGGCATGGTCGGCTACCTTCAGAAACCATACCACAGCGAGGACCTCGTGAATGCTGTCGAAGACGCCCTGGCACGGGAACTGCCGGAGGACGCGGGGACTCGACCCGCGGACTGACCGGAACCTGGCCTCGTGGGGGCAAGGCTGTGAGCATCCGAGATGAACTTGTGTTGCATGACCCGGGCGCGGTTGCCCTGCGCATCGCTGATTTTCTCAGCGCGCAGATGAACCTGCAGCACCGCGACGGGCTGATCCTGGGCCTCAGCGGGGGCGTCGATTCAGCGTTGAGCGCCTTCCTTGCGGTACGGGCGGCCGGCGCCTCCCACGTTGCGCTGCTGTTCATGCCCGAACGGGACTCCAGCCCCGCGAGTCATGTCCATGCGGAACTGGTCGCGCACGCGCTCGGCGTACCGCTCACGGTACAGAGCATCACTCCGCTCGTCGCCGCGGCAGGGGCATACCGGCTCGAACCACCCGCCCGCTTCGTCCCGCGCAGCGTCCAGGAACGCTATGTCACGGGTCGGGCGCGTGCTCTCCAGGCAGGCCAGCGTTCCACGTTCATTCGCACCTTGAGGGGCGGCGACGGCGTCGAGGAGCTGCGCAGGAGCAATGCCTATCTGCACGTCAAGCACCGCCTGCGGATGGTGCTCTGGTACTTCGCGGCTGAACTCGACAACCTGCTGGTCATTGGAACCTGCAACCTCAGTGAGAAGCTGACCGGCTACTTCGTCCGCTACGGGGACAGCGCCTCGGACGTCGACCCCATCGCGGGTCTCTACAAGACGCAGGTCCTCCAGCTGGCGCGGCACCTCGGGGTGCCGGAGGAAATCGTCGCGCAGGCGCCCTCCCCCGACCTTGCGCCGGGCCTCACCGACGAGTTTGCCCTGCAGATGACATATGACCTGCTTGACCAGCTGCTATGGGGCCTTCGGCACGATGTGGAACCGGCGGCGCTCGCCCGCGAAACGGGCGCCACATCTGAAGACATCGCCTATGCGCAGGAACTCCTGCAGCTGTCGCAGCCCATGCGCGGGCTGCCCCCCTCACCCGATCTCGCCGACCTCGTGCCCTAGCGGAAGACGATGCCAACCCTGCGGATGGTGATGTTGCCTGCTTTCGGGCGCAGCTGCCGGCGTTCCACCGCCAGGCAGGTCGCACGGGCCGCCTGTTCCGCGGCGGTCACCGCCGCCTGCATCTGAGCAGCCAGCACGTTCAGCTCCTGCTGTATCCCGCTGACCCGTCCCTCCAGGTCTTTGGCTTTTTCCTGCAGCGTGCGTGCAGCGCCGCGGCTCCTGGCCCCCGGAGTGAGGCTGCGCTTGCGGCCAACCAGCAGCCCCAGGACCGCCTCCGCGGTCTGCATTGTAGCGGTCGAACTCCGGTTGCGAGCCTCCATGCGCGCAATCTCAAGCCGCTGCTGCGCCTCAGTCAATTCCTTCTGCAGCTTGCGCTGTTTCTCCTGCAGACCATCCTGAACCTTGGTCACCGCCGCGCTGATGTCTGGAGCAGCCAGAACCCCCAGGCGCGCCATGAATTCCCCCTCGGTTTCCCCCTCCTGGAGGGCAATGCCGTACCGCTTGCTGACCAGCAGTTCCACCGGCTGGGCCTTCAGGGCATCCTTGAGCCGCGCCGTCACCGTCTTCCAGGACGCTGGCTTCTGCAGGTCCGCGGGAACATCCTCGAACAGCACGCCCTCCGGCGCCGCGGAGAGCCACGTATCCTGAGACGTCAGCGGTTCGGCCGAGGACCAGTCGATGGCCGGCCATGCCGACGCTGGAACGCAGAGCACGCTGTGACGCTCGCGAAAGGCGCCAGTCGCCTTGTCTTCGTATGCGGTGTCCGCCTCCCCGAACAGGTACGGACGCAGAGTCGTACCGGGAGGAACCTGCACGAACCGCACGTCCACCGTGTCCGGAAAGGCTGGAAGATGGCGCGTGGGCCCCGCGACCGTCTGGTCGTGAGTGACGCGCTCGAACTCCATCCTGCGCGGCTCCATCAGGACAGCAATCTGCGCCTTGGTCAGCGGCCCCCGCAGGTAACTCATGGCGAACCTCGACTGCAGGATGACGTCACTGCTCCGGTGCACGTTGTGCAGCAGAAACTGCCGCGGCTTGAGGGAGCCCAGCCGGTCCCTGAACCAGGCGCGGTCGAGTGAGCCTCCACCCTCCTGCAGGGCTCCTTCCAGACCGCCCAGCACGCGCTCGCGGTCGCCTTCCTGCTGAAGCTTGCCGATGATCCAGGTCCCGGCGTTGCTGAGCCCCTTGTAGTCAATATCCACAGGATTCTGGGTGGCAAGCAGGACCCCCAGGCCAAAGGCGCGCGCCTGCTTCATGAGCGTCAGGAGAGGAACCTTGGAAGGCGGGTTGAAGGGATACGGCGGGAAGTAACCGAACACCTCGTCAAAGTAGAGCAGTGCCCGGAGAGCGTCGGTCCCCTGCTGGACCCGCATCCACGACAGCACCTCCTGCAGGAGCAGCGTGACGAAGAACATGCGTTCCGCGTCCGACAGGTGCGAGATCGCGAAAATGCTGCAGCGTGGCCGTCCATCCGGTGCGCGCAGGAAACTTGGGATGTCCAGTGGCGCGCCGTTCAGCCATGACTGGAAGGACGGCGAGGCCACCAGCCCGTTGATGCGCATGGCGAGTTCCATGCGTTCCCTGGGCGGGAAGAATGCATCCACTTCGAGGACACCCAGCTTCTCGAAGGGCGGATTCTGAACCTGCACGATGAGGTCGGGCAGCGTCAGGTCCGTGCCGCGCTTCCACGTCTCGTTGATGATGGAACTGATCAGGATGTGCTCGCGGCTCTGGATGGGATCCGCCTCGATGCCCACGAGACCCAGAAGCGCGGAGGTGATGCCCTTGACCTTCTCCTGCACGTCCTCATCCGCAAGGTTCCCCGGCGGACAGTGGAAGCTGTGCAGGACGGACACGGGAATGCCCGCCTGTGACCCGGGCGTGAAGATGACGAGGTCCGCGCCGGCCCGGAACCTGGCAATGCGGTCCGGTTCGATGCCACAGGCAGCAAGTCCCGTCCGCCACGTCTGCGCCACATCCGCCGCTGCCTGGTCGAGGGTGACCCCGTTGCGCTGGGCCTCTGCCGGGTCCACCCAGGGCCTGAACTCCTCTGGCGTGAGCCCCGGGAACGTCAGCAGGAGGTTGCCCAGGTCGCCCTTGGGGTCGATGGCGATGACCGGCACCCCGTCCATCAGGGCCTCCTCGATGATGTCAATCGAGAGGCCGGTCTTGCCCGACCCTGTCATACCCACGATGACGCCATGAGTCGTGAGATCCCCCGCCGGATACAGGACGGGTCCCGAGGCTGCACCGCTCGTAGGGTCTACCTGCGTTCCGATGAAGAACGTCGCTCTGTCTTCGTCCATGGCTGCTCCCCCCGTTGTTGAATTCCCTAGCACCCTCACCCGAGCTTGAGGCCGTTGAGCACGGGGCGGTCCGGCATGACCAGCACCACCCCTTCCTCAGCATACACGCCGAGAACCAGGACCTCGGAGGAGAAGCCCGCGATACGGCGGGGTGGAAAGTTGACCACGCCAAGCACCTGGCGCCCGACGAGCTGTTCCGGCGTGTAGAGTGCAGTAACCTGCGCGCTCGTGTGCTTCACGCCCACTTCCGGTCCAAAGTCGACTGTCATCCGGTAGGCGGGCTTGCGCGCGCCCTCAAGCGGTTCACATGCAGTAATGGTTCCTGACCGTATGTCCAGCTTCTCAAAGTCCTCGATGGTAGCCATGGCAGCCTCCCGCCGTTTCCGTTCATACTACACGCAGACGACCGGCGTGCAACCCGTTGGCGTGCGGACTTGACACGTTGCGTGGTTGTCTGAACACTATGGACA
>DAOOUZ010000078.1:0-5056 GCA_035369785.1 Candidatus Cryosericum sp.
CGGCGGCGGGGTTCAAGGATGTTCCATCGGACTACTGGGCGGCCACTGAGATTGCCTGGTTGGCGGACAACAAGGTCGCAAGCGGCTATGCGGACGGCACCTTCCGGCCCGAGGGCAAGGTGAGCCGGGAAGAGTTCGCCAAGATGATTGTGCTCGCCAAGAAACTGGCTCTCGTGAAGCCCGCCAAGGCGACCTTCAACGACGTTCCGCCGGCGCGGTGGTCCTATGGCTACATCGAGGCAGCCGTCAAGGCGGGGTATGTCAAGGGCGTGACCGCTGATCGGTTCGCTCCACAGGCAGATATCAAGCGGCAGGACCTTGCGCTGCTCCTGGTGCGCGCCGCTGGCAAGGAAAAGGCCGCGGAGGCACAGCCCGTCAAGGCGGTGTTCTCGAACGATGAGAGCAAGGTCAGCGCCTATGCGCTCCCCGCGGTCAGCTACGCCGTCAGCCCCGCCGCGCAGATGCTGGTCTGGGACAAGGCACGCAACTTCAACCCGACGACCTCTGCAACGCGTGCCGATTGCGCGCGCGGCATCTACATGGTCGTGTATCCGCCCAAGCAGGGTGGCAACCTGAGCATGGCCATCACCCAGAACCCGGACAGTCTGTTCGACCCGCTGCTCACACTCATGACGGCATCGCACGTCGTCACGGCCAGCATGAATGATGCTCTGGTCATCCAGACGCCCAACGGCGCCCTGTATCCGTCGATGGCCAAGGAAGTGCCGTCGGTCGCGAACGGCCTCTGGAAATTGAATGAGAAGACGGGCACGATGATCGTTACGTTCCATCTGCGGCCTGGCCTCAAGTGGTCGGATGGCTATCCTGTGACATCACATGACTTCAAGTTCAGCTGGCAGATGGTCGAGAACGACAAGATCAACGTCATCAGCCGGTACGTCGAGGATATGATCGAGAAGATTGACGACTCCGACCCGCAGACGGTGGTTGTCTACTACAAGCAGCTCTATCCTCTGGCTCACTACGGGTTGTCCAACATCTACCCGGCGCACATCCTCGAGCCGGTATTTCAGAAGAACCCCGCGGACATCAACTCCAGCCCGTTCAACCAGAACCCCATCTACTGCGGTCCGTACATGCTGGACGCGTGGGAGCCCAACAACTACATTCGGCTCAAGGCGAATCCGCTGTACTTTGCCGGCCGTGCGAACTTCGACACGGTGACCTTCTGGGTCATTCCTGACTCCAACACGATGCTCGCCAACTTCATGGCAGGCAAGCTGGACGTTTCTGTGCCCGGGATGGGCCTCGACGACCCCGACCAGGCCAACGTCCTGCGCGAGCGGGCCGGCGACAAGTTCTTCGTGCAGTACATCCCGTCGGCTTACACCGAGCACCTGGAGATCAACTTCTCCAAGTCCCAGGCGGCCCAGGACGTCCGTCTGCGTCAGGCCCTGCAGATGGCCATCAACCGCGAGGAGCTGAACCGGCGTGTGTTCCGCGGGTTCCGCATCCCCGGGTACAACATCGTGCCCATCGACAACCCGTTTGAGCTCAAGACAGGACTCGAACCATATGCCTACAATCCCGCCAAGGCCAACGAGCTGCTGGACGAGGCCGGGTACAAGAAAGGCGCAGACGGTATCCGCCGCGACCCGCAGGGCAACAAGCTGCACTTCGTCATCTCGACGACGACGTCGAGCGTGCGGGCGCGCGAGTTCCCTGTCATCCAGGCCTACTGGAAGGAAATCGGCGTGGAAACCGAGTTCAAGCCGATGGCCTCCAACAAGTTCTTCGGTGACATCCTGCCCAAGGGCGAGTTCGACCTGGGCATGGCCTCGACCTCCGATGACCCCGGACAGCCTGTCGCATACAGCCGGTGGCACTCGTCCCAGATTCCGACCGCCGACAACGGCTATGTGGGGACCAACCGCATGCACTTCACCAACGCAGCTCTCGACAAGGCCCTGGAAGCTACGGTGTCCACTGTGGATGCGAACAAGCGCAAGGCCGCGTTCTACGATGCCCAGCGCATCATCAACCAGCAGGTTCCCTGGATTCTTCTCACGTGGGAGACGGATGTGCGCGTCGAGCGCAAGACCATCGGCGGCACTGACTACAGCACCGATTCCGGCACTGCCTCCTACACGTGGAATATGCGCTACTGGTGGCGCAAGTAGCCGGGTGAGGTCAACCAGTACAACAGTTCTGTAGCACACGTGTGTTCCTCCGGACGGGGCAACCCGTCCGGAGGAAACGTCAGGAGGAAAAGGTGCGCAACTTCATCACGCGTCGTCTGCTGCAACTCATACCCCTGTTCATCGGGGTGTCTCTCCTCACGTTCTGGCTGCTCACACTCCAGGGTGACCCGTTCCATCAGCTGCTGTTGAACCCGCACATCAAGGAGGAGGACGTTGCGCGCCTCATGCACCAGTGGAACTGGGACAAGCCGTTCATCGTCCGCTACTTCTACTGGTTCAAGGAGTTTATCACAAGCACGTTTGCGCCCCGCCTGGGCAACGGCTGGGGGTTTTCCATCATGGCCCCCGGCCAGACAGCGCGGCAGCTCATTCTCCAGAAGATTCCGGTGACGCTCACCCTTGGCATTGCAGCGCTTGTCCTTGCCTTCGTGACCGCCCTGCCGCTGGGTGTCTTTTCGGCCATCCATCAGTACAGCGTGGGCGACTACATCGGTACGTTCTTCGCGTTCTTCGGCATGTCGATGCCGGCGTTCTGGTTCGGACTCATGCTGCTCCTGCTGTTTGGGCTCAAGCTGCAGTGGCTGCCGATCGGGGGCATGCACGGCGACATGCTGACGGTGGGAGGGGCCCAGGTGGATTTCTACGCCGCGCCGCGGATCTTGCAATTCTGGGACCGCGTCCGGCACCTCATCCTGCCGGTCGTGGTGCTGAGCCTGATGGACGTGGGGTCGTGGATGCGCTACATTCGCAGCTCCATGCTCGAAGTCGTTCGCCAGGACTACGTCCGCACGGCCAGGGCCAAGGGAGCGTCCGAGCGCCGCGTACTGTTCAAGCACGCGCTCCGCAACGCGATGACGCCCATCATCACGCTCATCGGCCTTTCCCTGCCGGGACTGCTGGCGGGCGCGATGATTACGGAGCAGGTCTACAGCCTCGACGGCATGGGTCGGCTGACCATCCAGGCCGTACTGGGCAACGACATCTTCGTCGGCATGGCCATCGTCATGATGGATGCAGTGCTGGTCATGCTGGGGAGCTTGCTTGCAGACGTCCTGTACGCCGTGTTCGACCCGCGCGTGCGGTACAGCTAGGGGGCATCATGGATACACATGCCGAGAACAACATCCCAGCCGTCCCCGCCCCGGAGGACTTCGAAGCTGCAGCGCCCGCCCCGTCGATGTGGCGGACGGTCTTCCGCCGCCTGCGCCGCAACAAGATGGCCATGGCGGGCCTCGTCATCATCGTCGTCATGGCCCTGCTCGCCGTGTTCGCGCGGCCGCTCTCGATGGGCAACGACCCCTACCGCATGCTAAGCGTCGAGGAAGCGCCCGTGGAACTCGGGCGTCCGGAGCTCATGCCACCCATGGCCGGGCATCCGCTGGGAACGGACGAGCTGGCGCGGGACGCATGGTCGCGCCTCCTCTACGGGGCACGCGTGTCGCTGTTCATCGGCATTGTGGCGAGCCTTCTGTGCATGGTCATCGGAACAACCATCGGGCTCATCTCGGGATACTTCGGGGGCTGGGTAGACGTCCTCATCATGCGGTTCACCGACATGATGCTCTGCATTCCCTCGCTGGTGCTCATGGTCATCCTGTCGGCCGTCCTCAAAGGCGGCATCTTCCAGCTCATCCTGGTCATCGTGGCCTTCGGGTGGATGAGCAACGCACGGCTCGTACGCGGTCAGGTGCTGTCGCTCAAGGAGCAGGAGTACGTCGAGTCGGCGCGCGCCATAGGTGCCTCGGGATGGCGCATCATGTTCATGCATCTGCTGCCCAACACCATGGCGCCCATCATCGTGAGCTTCTCCATGTCCATCAGCGGCACCATCATCCACGAGGCGTCCCTGTCATTTCTGGGGCTGGGCATTCCCCAGCCGACGCCCAGTTGGGGCAACATGCTCAGCAACTCGCAGAACTACATGTTCTCGGCACCATGGCTGATCTGGTGGCCGGGCCTCGCCATCTTCGTGACGGTGCTGGGATTCAACTTCCTCGGGGACGGCCTGCGCGATGCCCTCGACCCCCGGCTGAAGCTGTAGTCCCCCTAAGGCTGGTCAGCGCTCCTCGCCGCGGTCAGGCAGGCCCTCGGCCGTGAACTCGGCCTGCACGCGCTCCCGCAGCGCGCGGTCGGTGAGCAGGTCGAAGGCAGTCATGGCGAGTCCCTTGGCGGCCAGGACGACCACGTCGTCGGCACGCGGGCTGGCCCCAGCCTCGCGGAACGCCTCGGTGTGTTCCAGCGTACCCTCGGGGGCGATGGCCAGGTACTCGTGGATGCTGGGCACGACCAGCGAAACGTTGCCGATATCCGAGGAGCCGGTCGCCTGGGCAGGGTCAGGTTCGTTCATGTGCTCGCCGAGGACTTCCATGTTTGCCTTGAACGCGTCCCCCATGGCGTGGTTCGGGTGGCGCTCGGCAAACACACTGTCCATGTGAAAGTCCAGCGTCGCGCCGGTGACCAGCGCGCCCGCCTCTGCGGCCCGCCGGACGCCTTCCACCATGTGCAGCAGGTAGCGGCGCGTATCGGCCCGAAGGGTGAACTCCCCGACAGCCCTGTCACAGATGATATTGCTGGCCTGACCGCCCGCCGTGATGATGCCGTTGATGGTGGGCTTCTGCCGCAGGTCCCAGGCCTGGCGCACAGCGTCAATCCCGTTGAATGCCGCTATGAGGGAAGTCAGCGCGTTGACGCCGTCCTCGGGGCCGGCGGAGTGTGCCGCGACCCCCCGGTAGGTCAGGCGGATACCAACGCAGGCGCGCCCGCCGCGCTTGACCAGGTTCGTCGTCGAAGGGTGCACCATGAGGACATAGTCGACGTCGTCGAACGCACCGTTCTCGACAAGGGGAATCTTGCCGCCCACGGTCTCCTCGGCCGGCGTGCCCAGGACGATCACC
>DAOOUZ010000079.1:0-1603 GCA_035369785.1 Candidatus Cryosericum sp.
AGCGTCGTTCAGGTCGAAGGCTGCCACCTGCTCAGCGTACAGCTGGAACGAGGCTGACTACAGACGGGAAGCCAGGGTGCGTGCCAGCGCCTGCGCGGCGGCAAGAGGAACCGCTGCATCGGGGGCGGCACTGCTCAGGGTATACAGCAGCGTGAAGACGACATCATTTCTGCGGACAAGGACGGCGGCGACATCGGAAGCCGCATAGTGGGCTGACGCATCGCCGATGACCGAGGCTCCTGTGTCGTCAACGAGCCCCGCGGACACTGCCTCGCTCCGATACCACGCATACGCCTTGTCCCGCAGGACGTGGCCTGCATCGTCCGCAAACCTGCCGCACAGAACCGTGACGGACGCGCCGCCCCCAAGCTCGACGGTGAAGCCGCTCTTGGCGTCCGCAAGCTCGGCGCCGTTTGCGTCCGCGTAGAAGACGAAGGACGACCCGGCATACTGGACGCTCAAGGCGCTTCCCATCCCTGCCGCCGTGAAGTCCTGCGGCGTGAGGGTGACACCCGGAAGCACCGTGACCGGCTGGTCGAGGACCGGCGAACGGAGTGCCATGATAAGAGTAATGAGTCCGCCGCTCACAAGGGACAGGACCACGAGCAGAATGATGGTGGTGCGCATGCGTTTTCGGTTCACGGGTTCCTCCAGTCGTCTCCCAAGTATAGGCGAAGAGGACTAGTGCACCAGCATGCGGTGGATGCCAGCCAGAAGGAGGAGGTGAGCGGGGTAGTATGCATAGAACAGCATCGGCAGATGCGGGACGCGCAGGCGCGGCGGATGCAGAATCAGGGGCACGCTGAGCAGGGCGGCTGCCTGCGCGGGCCACAGGAAGATCCCGGCCAGCACATGCAGCACGACGTGCGCCGCGGCAACGGACGAAGGGGACGACAGGAACACGTAGCTCACCAGGCACAGGAGGACGCCGTAGGCCCCGTAGTCAGGGCCGAAGCTGGGGAACCACAACTGCACTGCCGCGAGCGCCAGGGCGCCACCCACTGCCCACCACCGACTGTGGTCCCAGCCCCAGATGGCGGCAAGGCCCAGAAGCAACGTCGCAAAGATGTTGAGCGTCCATGGACCCACGCCGACGGCCAGCATGTAGACGGGCTGTGAGACCAGGCCCCAGAGGGCGAGGCGCAGCGCATAACGGCGCACGTCGTGCGTGTGGACGTACCCGACTGCCAGTTGGTAGGCGAACAAGGGGAACGCAATACGCCCGACGATGCGCAGGACCATGAGGTCAGGGAGCAGGATGGCTCCGATGTGGTCGATGGTCATGGCCACGATGGCGACTAGCTTGAGGGCATCGGACTGGGCAAGGGTCGGTGTTCCGGAGGCGACCGGCTGCTCCCTGGCTTCACTGGTCTGCATCGTCAACGTATCATCGTCCCTTCTCCTTGACATGGCCCCGCGTGGCGCTAGAATACTGCGTGTCAGCGCGCGGTGGGGCGTCGTCTAATGGTAGGACAGTGGCCTTTGGAGCCATGAATTGCTGGTTCGACTCCAGCCGCCTCAGCCATCTTCCAGACCCAGACGGACATGCCTCAATCCTGGGTTGACGCGGTCGAATCAGCACAGCCTCAGGATAGAGGCACTT
>DAOOUZ010000079.1:1703-5040 GCA_035369785.1 Candidatus Cryosericum sp.
CCTCAATCCTGGGTTGACGCGGTCGAATCAGCACAGCCTCAGGATAGAGGCACTTGCTATTGTATACCTCACCCGTTTTTTTGCCACACAGGACCCCCGTGGACAGGCTGTCCCTTCGCGGGCCTACAGGGCTTCTGTGTCCACGTTGGTATGCAGATGCCACGGGGTCAGCACCTTATAGGCCTCTGCGAGCGCCATGCCGTGCGCCCTGCCCACTTCCTCGGCCTTCAGCCGCAGGTACTGTCTGGTGCGCTCCAGCGTGTCCGGGGTGAACTGGCTTGCGAACATGCCGAGGATGGCTGACTGTTGCTCGAACTGCTGGGCGACGTCGACGACCTGGTTGGGGTGTGCTGTCAGGTAGAAGGCGATGTAGCGGACGGTGTGCGGGGGGAGTTCCGGCATGTACAGGGGGAGATGGCAGTAGATGAGGCTCTCGGCCCCTGCCCAGCCGCAGTTGAGATGGTCCTGATGCGCCTCATAGGGAAGCCACGGGTCCGGGGCCAGCAGTGCCTCGGGTTTTTCCTGACGGATGAGACGCACGACCGCCCGTGTGGCGTCGCCGCAGCGTGGCAGGGATCCGTCGCGGAAGGGCAGGTAGATGTGCCTCGCGATGCCCAGCGCTTCGCCGGCACGCCGGTCCTCGTCGCGACGCACTTCCTTGAGTCGCTCGCGCGTCATGGTCGGGTCTATGGTTCCGAGAGTGCCGTCCGTCATGGTAACCAGGGTGACCCTCTTGCCGGCGCCGGTGAGTTTGAGGAGCAGTCCACCGGCGAACCAGACGGCATCATCGGAGTGCGGCTGCAGCACCAGGTAGCTGGTGGCAGCATCGATAGGCGGCAACGGGGCAAACGCGTTCCAGTTCATGGGGCACGGTCCTTTCAGGAGCGGACGGGGATTATCGGAATCCGTCGAAGTAGGGTGCTTCCTGCTCGCGGAATGCCTGCACGAGGTCCCGTGCGGTGTCTGGCGAGGGTATGAGCGGGTTGAGCGATAGCGCGGCCACGAGCGAGTCCAGGTCCCGGTAGACGACGGCATCGACGAGTGAGCGCTCATACAGCTTGACCTGTTCGATCAGGAGGCGCGTGGCACTGTCGATGGGCCCGACGGCCAGCGGCCGGACCAGGCGTTCTGTTATCGCGCACGGCACCTCGACGACGTCATCCGGTGCCAGGCTCGGGATGGCGCCGCGGTTGACCGTGTCGACGGGCAGGACCGAGTCGCGTTTGCCTGCAAGGGATTCCAGCACCTGGACTGCGGCCCTGGCAAGGGCTTCCCCTGGCTTCAGGGTCACGGGAGGATGCCAGGGGCTGGCGGGACGTGCGGCCTCGCGGGCTGCAAGGTATGCATCGTACCGGGTGGATGCATCGGGAGGGGCAGCCTCCAGTTCCTCAAGAAGGCTGGCGTCGAGCGCCTCGATGTGTTCGCCCGCTGCGCCGCTGGCTGCCTGCGATTCCCGCCGGAACGTGTATGCCCGGACCTCGGGGCCGGGCAGGTACCCTGCCTGCTGGAGGTACGCGGAGGAAAACGGCGTGAGGCCTGCAAGGTCCGGCAGTTCTGCGGTCATGGCCAGGATGTGTGGCAGGACGTCGCGGCCCAGGATGCAGACTGCCTTGAGAAACCCAAGGTGACTGAGGCCATACCAGTCCAGCACGATGTCCTCCGGCTGGGCTTCCACCAGGCTGGCCAGCACGGTGCGGAGAGTCGCCGGGGTTTCACAGATGCCGACCACGTTATGGACGCCGCCATGCGTCGTCATCGCCTGGACGAGTGCACCAACGGGCTCGGACAGGTTGACAAGCCACGCCTCGGGAGCCGCCTCGCGCAGCGCTGCCGCCAGCTGGAGAGCCGCGGGAATGGCGCGGACGGTCGCGGCAAAACTGCCCGCGCCAGCCGTTTCGTGCCACGGCACCTGCATGGCAGCGCACACCTGCTCGTCGAGGGTGGTCATGTGGTCGCCGCCGACCTGCATGGCAGCGAAGACGAAGGAGGCGTCGGCGAGGCACGAGCGGAGGTTGGCCGCCCAGGTCACGGCCGGTCTCTGTGTCCCTTCTGTGGGAGAATCGGAGCAGACAGGCTTCATGGCGGCCGCCAGTCGCGTGTCCGGTTCGAACAGGGATATCTCGGAAAGCCCAAGGTCCTGACCGCGGGCCACGAGTCTCCGCACCAGGACAGGGAGGTGCATGCTGGCCCCTCCAACAACGCTGATCTTCATGCTCTGCCTCCCACGGGGCGCCGTCGGTGGCTGCCCTCGGTGCAGTCGCGACCGGACGACGTCAACGACTGTTGTATCAGCTGCGTTTTCTTTGTCAAGGAGTGCGCTTGCGCCCACGTGGCAGGGTCCCGCGGTTGACATGCCGGGGGTTGACGGCTACGCTCACAGATGCCAGACAGGGGGAGATGTGCCGACCACAGAGAAGGCCAAACTGCACGCGAAGCGGACAGCCGTTCGTCAGGCTGGCGGGTCGCAGCGGTGGTTTGGCCATGCCCGCACCGGCGCAACCGTCGCCGCCTTTCTCTACGTCATCGTCTGGAGCGCCCTGTTGGGAGACTTCGCCCCCAGTTTGACTGGACGGCAGGAACTTGCGATGGCCGTCACAGTGATGCTGGGTGGCGGCCTCATCTGGCTGGCAGTCCGGGCGCTGCTTCTTCAGGAACGGATGGAGGCGCAGCATGAGAACATCGAGGCCGCCCAGGAGTCACGCGCGTTCGTCCGCGCCCTGATGGACAACCTTCCGGTTGCCGTGTGGCTGAAGACCAGGGACCACCGCTATCAGGCGGCCAACCTCATGTGGGCGCAGTACAATCCCACGGTGCCCTCATGGCGGAACCACGCGGTGGACCGGCTCCTTGGGCATACGGACCGCGACCTGTACGAGGCCCAGCGCGCCGCCGAGTTCGAGCGGACGGATGACATCGTCATCGCGACAGGTGCCCGCTGGGAACAGGACTATGACGAGACGGGCACCGATGGCAGGCACGTCAAGTTCCATGTCATCAAAGTGCCGGTGTTCGATATCCGTGGTGAGGTCGCCAGCGTGGCGGGCATCGGCATCGACGTCACGCGGCTGCGGCTGTCGCAGAAGAAGCTGGACCTGATGCACGAGCAGGTTGAGCAGTACCTGAAGTGGTCGGTCGAACACGTGTGCGTCGTCGACAGCGCACGGAGGGTGCAGTATGCCAACCTGCGCATGTGCGAGTTCTTCGGAGCGTACCCCAGCGAACTCAACGGCAAGGACGTCGCAGACCTGGCCACACCGCAAGACCGGGGGCGGTTGGCCGCCTTCGTGGAAGAGGTCGTGCGCACCGGTTCGTCAGGACTCGAGGTCGTGCATGCCGC
>DAOOUZ010000080.1:0-4950 GCA_035369785.1 Candidatus Cryosericum sp.
CAGGCCGGGCAGAGCCGCCGGGATGAGCGGATTGGGGTTGTTCCCAATTGCGACGACCACCACATCCGCGGGCACGTTGCTTGTCTGGCCAGCAATCGGCAGTGGGCGCCTGCGGCCAGAGGCGTCTGGTTCGCCCAACTGCATCTTCTGCACCGTGAGGCCGGTCACCCACCCATCGGTGCCTCCAAGAATCTCGACCGGATTCTCCAGAAAGCGGAACTCGACGCCTTCCTGGGTCGCGTGCTGGTATTCTTCCTTGCGCGCGGGCATCTCCTGCTCGGAGCGGCGGTAGATGACCATGACGCGGTGAGCACCGAGTCGCAGGGCGGTGCGTGCGGAGTCCATGGCTACGTTGCCTCCGCCAAGTACCGCGACGGACTTTCCCCGGAGAATAGGCGTATCCGAGTCCTCGTCATACGCGTGCATCAGGTTCGCACGCGTCAGGTACTCGTTTGCAGAATACACGCCCAGCAGGTTTTCCCCGGGGATATGCAGGAAGTTGGGGAGCCCCGCGCCGCTGCCGATGAAGACGGCGTCATAGCTGTGGCGAACCTCATCGACAGTCAGGGACTTGCCGATGACCGTATTGTACTGGAAGTTGACGCCGAGGCGGGTCAGGTATGCCACCTCCGCGTCGACGATTTCCTTGGGCAGGCGAAACTCGGGAATCCCGTACGCCAGAACTCCCCCCGGCTTGTGCAGCGCCTCGAAGACAGTGACGGCATGCCCGAGCTTGGCGAGATCGCCCGCTACTGTCAGTCCCGCTGGACCACTGCCGATGACAGCCACTCGTTTTCCCGTGGCAGGTGGCAGCTTTGGAACCACGGCTGCGTGGTGCTCACGTTCCCAGTCGGCGAGGTAGCGCTCGAGCTTTCCAATCTGGACTGCCTGGCTGACATCCCTGTGGCTCCTCCCCACGGTACAGTTCTCCTGGCACTGCTCTTCTTGAGGGCAGACGCGTCCGCAGACGGCAGGCAGAAGGTTCGTTTCCTTGATGATGGCAATGCCGGCTGCCTCGTCGCCCGCCTCGACCGCTTTGATGAACTCCGGAATGCGGACGCCCACCGGGCAGCCTTCGACGCATGGCTGGTTGGCACAGTGCAGACACCGCTGCGCCTCCGTCATGGCCATTTCGCGGGTAAAGCCCAACGGTACCTCGCGGACGTTGTGGATGCGTTCCGCGGGCTCCTGCTCTGGCATTGCAACGGGCGGAATCCTGAGACGTTCAGCGTTTGTCATGCCGGGGTCCCTCCATGCAGACCGATGCGACACATATGATCAAGTTGTTCGGCTGCGGCCTGCTCAGCGTTTCGGTAGGTTCCAAGCCTTCGAATCAGGGTGTCCCAGTCCACTTCATGCGCGTCGAACTCGGGGCCGTCGACGCAGGCAAACTTGACGTCGCCGCCGACGACGACCCGGCAGCCGCCACACATGCCGGTGCCGTCGACCATGATGGGATTCAGCGACGCCATCGTAGGGATGCCCAGCTCCTTCGTCAGCATCGAGGTGAACTTCATCATAAGAGGCGGACCGATGACCACTGCCTGGTCGATGTGGCGTCCGGATTGTACCAGTGTGCGGATAGCGTCGGTGACAACCCCCTTCGTACCGCGTGAACCGTCGTCGGTCGTGACATACAACTCATCGCTGACACTCCGCATCTCATCTTCGAGAATGAGCAGGTTCTGGGTTCGTGCCCCGAGAACAGTGATGATGTGGTTGCGCGCTTCCTTCATCGCACGTGCAATCGGATACAGCGGTGCGGTGCCAATGCCACCTCCGACACACAGGACCGTGCCGAAGCGCTGGATGTGGGTTGGCTTCCCCAGCGGTCCGACGACATCGTGCAGGCTGTCCCCTGGATTCAGCATGGCCATTTCGCGCGTCGTCTTGCCCACGGCCTGGACGATGAGCGTGATGGTGCCCATTTCCGCGTCGGCGTCTGCAATCGTGAGCGGAATGCGCTCCCCCCGGTCGGACACCCGGATGATGACAAACTGCCCGGGCTTGCGATGCGCGGCGACCAGCGGCGCGTCCACAACGTATTTCGTCACGTTTGGTCCCAGCTGTTCCTTCGTGCGAATGATGTTCATACATGCCCCTTGGTTTTCTGCGAGTCGGTCCCAGAACAGTATAGCCAGATTGCCGCAACAAACGTCGTGTGATTGCAGTTGAACTCCATTTGTCGTATAACCTACTGCACAGGGAAAAGCCATGACAGGAACATTCATCGCAGGATACTGGGCAGAACTGGTTCGGCGCACCCTTCAGCATGTGGTCATGGTAGCGGCGGCCACCATGCTGGCGACCGTCATCGGTCTGGTTCTTGGCATCTCTATTTCCGGGCATGAGCGGGCGGCCCGCTGGGTCATCGGCATTGCTTCCGTTCTGTTTACCATTCCCTCCCTGGCACTCTTTGCCCTGCTCGTGGTGGCACTTGCCCCCATTGGGCAGGGGACGGGCAACGTTCCCGCAGTGACCGCACTGACCCTGTACTCGATTCTGCCCATCGTCCGCAACACCTGGGTTGCGCTCCGTCAGGTCGATCCGTCCATGGTGCAGGTGGCGCAGGGGATGGGTATGACCTCCCGTCAGGCGCTGCTCAGGGTCAAATTGCCCCTGGGGCTCCCGATGATCATGGCCGGCATCCGTCACGCCGCGGTCATGGATGTCGGGATGGGGACAATTGCCACCCTCATCGGAGGAGGCGGGCTCGGCTACTTTGTGTTCGAGGGCATCGCTCGGGCGGATCGGTCCATGGTTCTTGCGGGGACGATTGTTATTGCGCTCCTTGGTCTTGGAGTGAACGCGGCCTTGCTCGAAGCGGAGAACCGGCTTGTGCCAGGAAGGCATTACGGGAGGAGGCGTGCCCGTGATTGAACTGCGTGAGGTGACGAAGCGCTACGGGGACAAGACGGCCGTGGACCGCCTGACGCTCACCATTCCCGACCATGCTGTCACCATCCTGCTCGGTCCGTCAGGGTGTGGCAAGACAACGACGCTCAAGATGATCAACAGGCTCATCGAACCAACAAGCGGAGACATTCGCATCGACGGGCGAAGCATTGCCGCCATGGAGCCGATAGCTCTGAGGCGCAGCATTGGATATGTGATTCAAGAAACGGGCCTCTTTCCTCACTACACGGTCGAAGGGAACATCGGCGTCGTTCCGCGCCTTCTTGGATGGGACAGGAAACGTATCCGGGCAAGGGCGGAGGAGTTACTGGAGCTCGTGAATCTGAAGGCAGTCGAGTATCTGGACAGGTACCCGAACGAGCTGTCAGGAGGCGAGCGCCAGCGGGTGGGTGTGGCCCGTGCCCTGGCGGCGGACCCTGGCATCCTGCTCATGGATGAGCCATTCGGCGCCATCGACCCCATCAACCGGCGCAGTCTGCAGGACTTCTTTCTGGGACTTCAGAGCGACCTGCACCGGACGGTCGTGTTCGTCACGCACGACATCGGAGAGGCGGTGAAGCTCGGGGACAACATTGCCATCATGCGCGACGGGCATCTCGTTCAGATGGATGCAACACATGAACTGCTCGAGCATCCGGCCGACGCCTTCGTGACCGAGCTTCTTGGTGCGACACGGTCAGCAGAGCAGCTGCTGCTGTCCCGCGCCGCCCGCTATGTCGACACCGCGTTCGTTGTCATGTCGACCGAGCAGATGCGCCGCGGCGGGGGCAGCAGTGGGAACGCTCCGCTGATTGTTCTCAGGGACGGCGACACCATCAAGGGGTACGTCGAGCAGGGCCAACTGGTCACATGCGACGACCCGGATGAGGCCATCTGCGCCTTCGAGACGGTGAGCGGCAACGGGACCCTCCTCGAGGTCGTCAGGACGCTGCTGGAATCCGGCAGGAAGCGGGCCATCGTGGTTGACCCGGACGGCGGTGTTCTGGGCACCTTGAGCGTGCCCATGATTGTGCGCATCATGGAGGGGGGCCTGCAGTGAGTGCGTTTCGCTATCTGGCACAGAACTGGCCCGAGGTCGGGGCCAAGCTTTCCCAGCATTTGTCCATGGTTGGTGCGGCAGTGCTGGTTTCGCTGGTGAGTGGTCTGGTTTTGGGGATTCTCTTCACTCGTCCAGGACTGAAGCAGGTGGGACAGGCGCTGGTTGGCATAACCGGGGCTGCTCAGGCGATTCCGAGCATCGCGGTTATTGCCCTCATCTTTGCGTACACAGGCATCGGTGCGCGGACGGCGATCATTGCCCTGTCCATCTACGGAATTGTTCCCATTCTGTTCAACGTTGTCTCGGCCCTTCTCCTGGTCCCTGCAGAGATGCTGGAAGCGGCCATGGGCGTCGGCATGACCCCCGTGCAGGTCCTCCTCCATGTGGAGCTTCCCCTTGCCGCGCAGTCCATCGTGACCGGGCTGCGCACGACGGTGACACTGGACATCTCCACAGCGACCGTTGCCTCTGTGGTCGGAGCGGGGGGACTGGGTGATATCATTTTTGTTGGTCTGAGCGTTGTGCGGCCTGACATGATTGTCGCGGGCACTCTGCTTGTCGCTGGCTTGGCAATCCTGTCCGACGCGGGGCTGGCCCTTGTCCAGAGAAACGTGGTTTCCCGCGGTCTCGTCCATACACCCTAGGAGGTTACGATGCGTCGATGCACTGCTGTTGTTCTTGTCATGATACTTGCCGTGACGATGGCACTGAGCGGCTGTTCGTCACCGCAGGGCAAGTCTATCACCATCGCCAGCAAGGACTTCACGGAAGGATATGTTCTGACTTCGCTGGTTGCGGGCCTCCTTCGGAACGCAGGGTTCACGGTCAACGAAAAGGCCGGAATGAAGACGCTGATTATCCGCACCGCTCTGCTCTCCAAGCAGATCGATGCCTACGTGGAGTTCACGGGGACAGCGTGGACAACCCATCTCAAGCAGACCGAGGTTATCCGCGACCCAGTCAGGCTGTTCGACGCCGTGCGCGCGATGGACCTT
>DAOOUZ010000081.1:0-4872 GCA_035369785.1 Candidatus Cryosericum sp.
GTCGCCGGAGACGGATTCGAGGTGGTCGTATCATCGTCCTCTGCGCAGATCTCCCCTGCCGTCACCGTGGAAGGGGAGGGATTCAGGCGCGATTCGCGGGCGCGGCCGGGAACGCTGGGGCTCAAGCTGCAGCCCGCACGGCCCGTGCAGGCAAGCGACTCCGTGCTGCGGGTGCGAACGCCGCAGCGTGGTTCGCTCACGCTGACGCTGGTTGGAAAGGGCAGGCTTGTCCTGGACGGAGCAAACCTTGCCGAGCTGCGTGTCGGGGGCGTATCCTCACCCCTGCAGGTGTGGGTTCCCGGGGACGGCGGCGCGGTGGAACATCTGGAGTTCAGTCACATCACAGGCGGGCTTGTGATGGAAGGGATGGGCAACCTCGGGGTCGAGAACATCCTCATCGACAGCATTACCGGCGACTACACGCTGGACTTTGTTGGTCCGGCAGTCGGCAGGTGTGCGGTCGTCGTGCGTGCGGCGGTCGGAAATGGCGTGTTGCGGATTCCGGAGACGCGGTCGGCGGAGGTCGCCCTGGGGACGGTCATCGGCAATGTGGTTCCGTGTGGCTTTACAGCGACAGGCAGGGGCACGTGGACAACAGAGAGGGGGACGGCGGAAGGCGGGGGAGGGCTCAGGATTGACATGAACAGTGTGGTAGGACAGATTCAACTCGTGGAGGTGCAGCAATGAACAGCAGTGGAGTTGACCGAAGGGTGGTACTGGGGTCGCTTTGCATCGTCTTTGGCGTGCACTTTCTTCTGGCGGCCTTTCCCCAGAGCGGTTACCATTTCGGCGTGCTTGTCCCGCTCTCGGCGTTTGTCATTCTCATGGGCATCTACGGCGTCGTATCGGGGTTTCACCGGAAGGTGCGGGACATGGTCTTCTGGAGCGCCATGTTCTCGTTTCTTGGCATCATCGTCCTGCTGCAGGTGCTGAACGTGGTGCGCTTCGGACTCACGACGTTCGCCGGCGCCGCCATTCTGGGCACAGGCATTTCCATTCTCACAGCGACAATGTACGACTCCGTGCAGGGAACTCCGTCGAGGACCAGCGTCGTCTGGGGTCTTGGCGTGGCCTTGATAGGCTGTCTGGCATTCATGTCGGGCCTTGAGGTGTTCTCTGGAGAAATCGTGGACATCATACGAAAGTCGACGGTCGGGGTTCTGCTCCTTGTTCTTGGGCTGGCTGTTCTGGTGAGAGGGGGTGAGAGAAAGTGAAGAGTTTTGAGAAGCCGGACGAAGAGGCCGTGGCCGTCTGCACTGTCTGCGGGAAGGCACTTGCACGGGAAGAAGTCGTCATGGTGGACGGCAAGGTGCGCTGCTCCTCCTGCGCCACGGCAGATCAGAAGGCGACGTCCTGTGAAACGAAGGAGGATGCGCGGCAGGGCGAGCCGCAGCATTCGGGGACGTCCAAACCGAAACGTCTGTACCGTTCGCACAACCAGATCATCGGGGGTGTCGCAGCGGGGCTGGCAGAGTACCTTGGCATCGACCCCACGATTGTGCGGATTGCATGGGCGCTGCTGGGCATTGCCTGGGGCACCGGGGTCCTGCTGTATCTCATCTGCTGGCTGGTCATACCACTGGAGCCGACAACCTGACACGTCGTCAGCACAACATGTACTGCCACGGGCGCCGCGGGTTCACCATCTGCGGCGCCCGTTCACGCAGGACCGGCCTGCGAGTCAGCGAGACTTTTGCCTGCGGGGAGTGTCCGGGGCGTGCAGGTAGCGGGAAACCGTTGTGTAGTGGACCCCCAGCTGGCGCGCGATCTCGGTGCGTGAGTAGCCCAGCCGGGCTGCAGCCTCGATGCGGGGGCGAAGCTGTGTGCGCTCACGTTTGGCGTCGCTGCCAAAGATCTCCGCGAGAGCTGGTCTTGTGAGGGCAATGAGCGCGGCAGCCACGCCGGGCTCGGACGCTCGTGCGACAAGATGCTCGGCAACACTCTGACGAAACGCCGGGCTTCCAAGAACCCCCTGGGGGCTGCCGAGGCATACGGGATCAGTTTCAGGCGCGCCCGCCCGGAGGAAGGTGTCGAAGGCCGCGGGTATGGCAGGGTTATCCGGGCTGAGCCAGGCCGCGAGGGGCCCTTTTCCATGCATGGTTTCGTGGTAGCTGCTCCAGATCCAGTCGCTCGGAGTTGCGACAAGACCGGCGTTGACAGGTTCCGCGAGCACCGAGCGGCACGCTGGCAGCAGCCACCCCTCGGGTTCCAGCAGTGTGTCGCAGTATGGGCGCGAAAAGGCAGGCGCGCGGTGTTCCCCCGATTGGGCAAGGTGACGGGTACAGGCAGAAGCCAGCTGGCGCATGCCCGCTCCCAAGTCAGCACCTGCCGTGCGGACAACCAGGCGGTATCTGTCCGGCAGGATGCACCATGCATAGACGTCCCAGCGCAGCAGGCCGGCAGTCTTCTGCAGGGCCGCCACAAAGGTCTCGGCAAGCCCACCCTTCAACATGTCCGCGGTGTTGGACACAAGGTGCACCGCCCCTGGAAACTCAATACGCACCGCTACGGACACAAGCCCTCCCACATGGTTGCAGGCATGGAAGCTATCCACACTGCTCACATGTTATCCACACCCGTGCAACATTTCAACAAGCCTGGCCTCCCGGACCGGCCTTCTCATGCGCTGTCTTGTGCACGGCCTGGCGGGCGCTATACTGCTGATGTTGCTTGTCCAGGGTAGGAGGTCCGTGTGGCGGAGTTCTGGGTCATAGCCGAGTCGTTTCTGATTGTGCTCGGTCTCAAGTTCATCGACATGACACTCTCGACCCTGTTCACGAACTTCCTGGTCCGCGGCAGGAAGCTGTACACCTTCATCTTCGGGTTCCTCGAGGTCATCGTGTACCTGGTCAGCCTATCGCGCGTGCTGAGCAGCATGGACATCTACAAGATGCTGGGGTACGCCATTGGCTACGCGACGGGAGCGCTGTTCGGCATCTGGCTGGAACAGAAGCTGGCCATCGGCAACCAGACATGGCTCATCATTCCCAACGAGAACGCGTACCGCCTGGCCTACCACCTGCGCGACCGGGGGTTTGGCGTGACAACGATCTCGGGCTCGGGGATGGACAGCAACCGCACCATCATCCTGACGACAACTATGCGCAAGAACATCGGGCTGCTCAATGCGACACTTGCCGAGTTTGCCCCCGACGCTTTTGTGTCCGTCCTCGATACCCGCACCACGATGGGTGGGCACGTAACCCGCATTCCGAGAGGTTAACCTGTGACTCGAACACCCGTGCTGCACCGTGCCGTTGCACTCTGTCTTGTGCTCCTTGCTGTCGTTTCCCTGGTCTCGGGCTGCGCCCGCCAGGTTCCCGTGTCCGTGAGCGTCCTCTCCAGTTATTCTGGCAAGGGGATTCCCAATGCGGTGGTGACCTTCACCGGGCCAAGCGGCTCGCAGACGGTGGCGACGGACGCTTCCGGACGTGCCGCGGCACGCATCCAGCAGGACCGCGTGCAGGTTGCTGTCACGGCGTCCGGGTATCAGAAGGCATTCCTGCAGACCACAGACCTTGCGCAACTGCCCGCCTCCATCAAGCTGGATCCGCTGTACCTCGGTGCTGGGACGGTCACGTCCGGCGGTCAGCCGGTGGTGGGGGCGACCGTGTCGGTGTGGAATGTCACGACGACGACTGGGCAGGACGGGACCTTCGTCGTCGAAGGCTTCGCCGAGGGAACCTACGCTGGGCGTGTCACGAAGCAGGGCTTCGCCGACGCGACGTTCCAGCTTGTCGTTGGCAAGGGAGCAAAGCCCGTGCAGGTCGTCCTGCAGGAGGGGCAGCTGCTGCCGCTGTCGTCGCTGGCAACCTTGCCGGCGTATGAGCTGCAGGCTTCGTACCACCGCACGCTGAAGGGCGAGGAGAAGAGCTTCGACGGAACGGTTGTCAAGAGTGGCAGTAACATCCTGGTGCTGAGCGGCGACCTGCAGAGCCCGACCGCCGCGCTCATGGTCCGTGGAGGGCAGGGCTATGTCTATGACCATGGCTCCTATGTCCTGAAGGGCGACACCGCTGCCGCGGCGGCCCGCATTATCCAGCAAAGCTGTGAAGACCTGCTTGGGCTGCCGGCGACGTTTTCGCCGCGCCAGTTCACCATCGAGCAGCAGACCTCTGTCCAGGCCCTCGGACAAACGTGTTCGGTGTGGAGCATGAGCGGAACGTTCACCTTCGAAGGAGAGCAGGTGACCGCCACCGCGACGGTCACGGTCGGAACGAAGGACACGCTTACCGGCATTCCCGTGAAGATTGTGTTGAATGCCCGCTCCCAGGCGTTCTTCGACTTCGTATACGACGCGGTGGTCGAGGTCACGAGCGTTGACCCCTCCGCGGCAGCTGCCCGCTTCCCGGCGCAGTAGGAGGGCCTCGTGAGCTTCGTCCACCTGCATCTGCACACGGAGTACTCTCTCCTTGACGGCATGTGCAAGATCGATCCGCTCGTCGCACGCCTCAAGGAGATGGGGCAGACTGCCTGCGCCATCACGGACCATGGCAACATGTACGGCGTGCTGGATTTCTACCAGAAGATGAAAACGGCAGGACTCAAGCCCATTATCGGCAGTGAGGTCTACATCGCGCCGGGCGGCCGTCTCGAGAAGGAGCGGGAGGCGGGCTTTCCCAACCACCTCATTCTGCTGGCCAAGGACTTTCACGGGTATCAGAACCTCAGCCACATCGTGTCCGTGGGATACCTGGAGGGCTTCTACTACAAGCCACGTGTGGACTACGAGACGCTCGAGAAGTACCACGATGGCATCATTGCGCTGTCGGCCTGCCTGAAAGGCGAGGTGGCGGAGGCTGCCTCCCGGGGGGACGAGGCGAAAGCGCTTGCGATTGCGCGGCGGTATCAGGGGATCTTCGGAGAGGAGAA
>DAOOUZ010000082.1:0-4848 GCA_035369785.1 Candidatus Cryosericum sp.
TTCCTTCTGCAGCATGAAGCGCTCGTACTCCTCCTTCATCGCGTCCGAGCTGGTCTCCTCGTAGCGGCGCGCCAGCAGGTTGATGAGTCCCTCCCAGTGGAAGCGGAACACGTGGTCGGCACCCTTCTCGTCCTCCCAGTGGACGGGAATGCGTTCGCGGTCGCCGTGCAGCAGGATGTCCATGGCCGCCGCTGGCAGGTCGCGGACCTTCTGGCTGGGGTCGTAGCCGTGGTACTGCAGGGCCTGCACGACCCAGTCCTTGCTGAAGGTGGACGCAGCGAGGAAGCCCGGGATCTGGATGGCGCCCTCGGCAACCGACTTGTCGCGGTCGATGATCATGTCGGTGTCCGGCTCCAGCTGGAAGCCAAGGCCCGTGCAGGTGGGACAGGCGCCGTAGGGCGAGTTGAAGGAGAACAGGCGCGGCTCGATTTCGGGCATACTCCAGCCGCAGATCGGGCAGGCGAAGGTGCTGGAGAAGAAGTCCAGCTTGCCCGTGGCGAGGTCCATGACGCGCACCACGCTGTTGCCCTCCTTGAGCGCGAGCTCCACCGAGTCGAACAGGCGCGTGCGCTCCTCCTCGGAGACGACCAGCTTGTCCACGACCAGCTCGATGGTGTGCTTGCGCTTCTTGTCGATGGCAGGCGCCGGGTCGTCGACGCTGTACTCCTTCCCGTCGACGCGGTAGCTCTCGAAGCCCTTGCGCTGCACGTCCTCGATGAGCTTGCGGTACTCCCCTTTGCGACCCTCCACGGCCGGGGCGAGCAGCGCCACGGTGCGTCCGGCATAGTCGGCGAGCAGGCGCTCCACGATTTCCTGCGGCGACTGCCTGGTGATGGGGATGTTGTCGTTGGGACAGTAGGGGACGCCGACGCGGGCAAAAAGCAGCCGCAGGTAGTCGTAGATTTCCGTGAGCGTGCCCACGGTCGAGCGCGGGTTCTTGCTGGCCGACTTCTGGTCGATGGCAATGGCCGGCGACAGACCCTCGATGAGGTCCACGTCCGGCTTCTGCATGAGGCCGATAAACTGGCGCGCGTAGGCGGACAGCGACTCGACGTACCGGCGCTGGCCCTCGGCGTACAGGGTGTCGAACGCCAGTGAGGACTTGCCCGAGCCCGAGACGCCCGTGATGACAATCATCTTGTTGCGCGGAAGCTGGACGCTGACGTCCTTGAGGTTGTGGACCCGCGCCCCCTTTATGACAATGCTGTCTTCAGCCATGGATGGATTCCTGCCCCTTCCCGCCCCCGCCGCATCGAATTGTGAATCCTTTGGTGCCAGGCACCGAAGGCATTCACAATTGGTCGGAAGTGTGCGGACCATAGTATAGCAGGCAACGCAGTGGGCGATACGGCAGGTCGTGAAGGACGCCGACGCGCACGTCGCCGCCTTGCCTCGAGCCGTGGCCCGCCGTATACTGCTTGCGCCGAGGTACATGCCCTATGCTGAACGCAGCCTCTTTGTACATGGAACTGTATGCGATACTGGCCTGTATCGTTCTCATCATGCTGGGGGACATGCTGCGCAGCCCAGAGAAGAACACGCTCTACCAAATCTTTACCATCATGCTGCGTTGCATGCTGGCCGACATCTGTGCGGAGGCGGCAGGGTGGCTGGCCAACGGGCACGGGGGCGCCTTCCCGCGCGCGGTCGTGACCCTCGCGGACGGCGCAGTCATGGTCCTTACGGTCACGATGTCGCTCCTGTGGCTGGGCTACGTCGTCTACTATGTGACCCGGGATGGGCAACTGCTGCGCCGGTACGCCGTGCCCGCGGGCGTCCTCCTCGCGGGCGTCACCCTCCTCACCGCCACGGCGCCGCTCAACGGCTGGGTGTTCACGGTCGATGCCGGCAACGCGTACCACCGCGGCCCCCTGTTCCTGGTCCACGCCCTCCTCGCCTACGGCGCGCTCGCGTACGCAACGGTCTTCGTTCTGCGCAACGCCTATCGCATTCCACGCCGTCAGCTGGTGCCTCTCCTCGCCTTCCCCCTGCTGCCCATCATTGGCGGTGTCTTGCAGATGGCCTTCTATGGCCTGTCAACCACCGAGGCGGGCACGGTGCTGGGGCTCCTGCTGGTCTACGTCAGCCTGCAGAGCCTGCTCAAGGGCACGGACTACATGACGGGCCTGGCCAACCGGCGCCAGTTGGACGCCGTCATGGAACGCGTGGTCGCCAACCCCCAGCCTGCCCATCCCACCGCGGTGCTCATGGTGGACGTAGACAACCTGAAGGCCATCAACGACACGTGGGGACACGACATGGGGGACTTGGCCATCCGCCAGTGCGCCGCCATCCTGCGGCGGTGTTTCCACTATGACGACACGGTGGCGCGCTACGCGGGAGACGAGTTCTTCGTGGTGCTCCGGCTTGAACGGCCGGAAGACATCACGGCCGTACTCGCGCGTCTCGATGAAACGGCACGGAGAATGGCAACGCCGGAAGGCGCGCCATTCTCCATCAGCATCAGCGTGGGCTGTGCGCTGTACCCGTCACCGGGCATCACGACGGTCAAGGACCTCTACCGTGCTGCCGACCGTAGCATGTACGAGGCAAAGCGCCGCGCCCACGCCGAATTGTGAATGCCTTCGGTGCCTGGCACCAAAGGGTTCACAATTTGCGGAAGACCACGCGGTCGTCGGCGTAATCGGCCAGAACCTTGTCGCCGGGCTTGATTTCGCCGGCCAGCAGGGCGTCGGCCAGGCGGTCCTCCAGCACCTTCTGCACGGTGCGCTTGAGCGGCCGCGCCCCATAGACAGGGTCATAGCCGATAGTCACAAGGTGCTTGCGCAGATCCTCGGACACGGTCAACTCGATGTCGCGCTCGCGCACCTTGGCGACGGTCCTGTCGATGACCAGCTGCAGGATGTTCTGCAATTCGGGCTGTCCCAGCGGATTGAAGACCACGACCTCGTCGACCCGGTTGAGGAACTCGGGCCGGAACACGGTCTTCATGTGGTCGAGCACCGCGGTCGTGACCCGCGAGTAGGCATCCTCGTACGCAACGGTGCCGGGCGTGGCGTCGATGCGGCTGATGATGTCGCTGCCGATGTTGCTGGTCATGATGATGACCGTGTTGCGGAAGTTGACCGTCCGCCCCTTGCCATCGGTCAGGCGGCCGTCGTCCAGCACCTGCAGGAGGATGTCGAACACCTCGGGGTGCGCCTTCTCTATCTCGTCCAGCAACACGACCGAGTAGGGGTGCCGCCGCACGGCCTCGGTCAGCTGGCCGCCTTCCTCGTAGCCCACGTATCCGGGCGGCGCGCCCACCAGACGGCTGACGCTGAACTTCTCCATGTATTCGCTCATGTCGATGCGCACCATGCGGTTCTCGTCGTCGAACAGCACCTCGGCGAGTGCTTTGGACAGCTCGGTCTTGCCCACGCCCGTCGGCCCCAAGAAGATGAAGCTGCCGATGGGGCGATTGGGGTCGGACATGCCTGCACGCGACCGCTTGATGGCCGAGGCCACCGCGTGGATGGCCTGCTCCTGCCCGATGACGCGCTTGCCAAGCCGCTCCTCGAGGTTCACCAGCCGGGCCACCTCGGTCTCCATCATACGGGAGACGGGAATGCCGGTCCAGCGGCTGACGACCTGCGCAATCTCCTCCTCGGTGACAGACTGCTTGAGTTCGACGCCGCCCTTCTCCTGCGACTCCAGCAGGGCGTTCTGCGCCTCCAGCTTCTTCTCCATCTCGGGAATGACGCCGTACTTGAGCTGCGCCGCCTTCTCGAGGTCCCCCTCGCGCGTCGCCTTCACCAGCTCGCCCTTCTTCTCCTCGAGGTCTTTGCTGATGCGGGCCGCCTCGTCGATGACCTCCTTCTGCTTGCGCCATGACAGCTTCAGCTGGTCGGCTTTCTCCTTCACCTGCGCTATCTCACTCTCGACGTCGGCAAGCCGCTTGCGCGACTTCTCATCAGTCTCGCTCTGCAGGGCCTTGCGCTCCATCTGCAGGATGGTCAGCCGGCGGTCCAGCTCGTCGATTTCGACCGGCATGCTCTCCAGCTGCATCTTGACCAGCGACGCCGCCTCATCGACCAGGTCGATAGCCTTGTCGGGCAGGAAGCGGTCGGTGATGTAGCGCGCCGACAGCTTGGCGGCCATGACCAGCGCGCTGTCCGCGATGCGCACGCCATGGTGCGTTTCATACCGCTCCTTGAGGCCGCGCAGGATGGCGATGGTGTCGTCGACCGTCGGCTCGTTGATGAGCACCGGCTGGAAGCGACGCTGCAGGGCGGCGTCCTTCTCGATGATCTTGCGGTACTCGTCCACCGTCGTGGCGCCGATGGTGCGCAGTTCGCCGCGCGCAAGTGCCGGCTTGAGCATGTTGGAGGCGTCCATGGCCCCCTCGGCCGCGCCCGCGCCGACCACCGTGTGCAGCTCGTCGATGAACATGATGATCTTGCCCTCGCTGGCGGTCACCGCCTTGAGCACCGCCTTGAGCCGCTCCTCAAACTCGCCGCGGAACTTGGCGCCCGCAATCATCGCGCCAAGGTCCAGCGCGAAGATGGTCTTGTCCTTGAGCTCCTCGGGCACGTCGCCCGCGATGATGCGCTGTGCCAGCCCCTCGACCACCGCGGTCTTGCCCACGCCCGCGTCCCCGATGAGCACGGGGTTGTTCTTGGTGCGCCGCATGAGAATCTGCATGACCCGGCGGATCTCCTCATCCCGGCCGATGACCGGGTCCAGCCTGCCCTGCCGCGCCTGCTCGGTCAGGTCGCGCCCATACTTCTTGAGCGCGTCGTACTTGTTCTCGGGGTCCTGGTCCGTCACGCGTTCGGTTCCCCGCACCTTCACAAGAGCGCTCAGAATGGCCTGCTTGGTCACGCCCGCCTGCTTCAGCAGGGGTCC
>DAOOUZ010000083.1:0-4843 GCA_035369785.1 Candidatus Cryosericum sp.
AGGCATGCATGGATATTTCCGCTGAATACTGTACCGCACACGCTCCAAAGTGCCTCTTCTGCCCTGCAGCCGACGCATGCTGTTCAGCCTTCCGGCTGGTGGAGTCAATCACACCGCGCATCGCAGAACCATCCCACCGTGGCAAACCCAACAGGATTTGGAGAGGACGTATCGTAGAGATTCTCCGCGGCCTTCCACCAAGCGAGGCTCTGGATGTGCCAGCGCTCGCCGAGCGTCTGTTCGGTGTGACTGACGAACACGACACTCCGTGGCTGACGTCTGTCCTTGCGGCCTTGGAGCGCGACGGTATCGTGGAATCCGATCCCGGTAGTCACGCCATCAGACTCAGGTCTTGAAGCCCCTTGGCGCGGCGAGGCACCGGGGCTGTCCAACTACAGCATGGACAGGCGCGGACCGTTTCGGCAGGCCTGCCATTGACGCATCGTGCGGTGAGGGTATATCTATTGTCGCAGGTTCAGAAACACCATCCGGCCGCACATGGGTGCCGGAGAGAGGGGGAACGATGGAACAGGTACGCAAGATTCTGATTATTCTGTCCACGGCTGAGCGCGAGAAGGCCATGGCAGGGCTGATGCTTGCCAAGAATACGCAGGAGAATCACTGGTTTGACGACGTTCGAGTTGTTCTGTTTGGCCCTGTGGAGCGTCTCCTGTCGGAGGACAAGGAGATAGCTGACCTGGGAAGGGATGTCTTCAAAGTCGCGGCACGGCCTATTGCCTGTAAGGCCTTCGCGGACGACAAGCCCGTGAGCGAGAGTCTCCGGAGTCTTGGTTGTGAGATCGAACAGGTCGGAGGCATCATTTCGGAGTACATCCGGAACGGATTTGTCCCGCTCGTGTTCTGAATTGTCCAGACGTTCTTCAGCCAGTTGACAATCGCCCCGGTTTGCGCCGGGGCGATTCTACTACTTCTCGCCTGTTGTGCTCCGCTCGCATAGCTCAAGCAGCACCCCATGCGTGCCCTTCGGGTGCACAAAGGCAATGCGCGCCCCTCCAGCTCCACTGCGGGGAACCTCGTCAATCAGGCGCACACCCTTTGCTTTCAGTTCCTGGAGGGCCGCCTCGATGTCGTCGACACGAATCGCAATATGATGCAGCCCTTCGCCACGTTTCTCGATGAAGCCGGCAACCGCACTCTGAGCGCTCATGGGCTCGAGCAGTTCGATCTCGGTTTCACCGATGGGGAGGAACGCGGTCCTGACGCCCTGGTCTGCAACCTCTTCAATACCGTGCAGCTCGATGCCCAGCGTCTCCTGCCAGAAAGCCAGTGACTCGTCGAGATTGCTTACGGCGATGCCAATGTGGTCTACATTCGTGAGCTTCATGTTTTCCTCCAGTACTGTTCAAACACCGTGTCAACCACCGTATAGGGGTCAGACTGCCGGTTTGCCACTTTGTTCAGCTTTTCCTGCAGGGCAGGCTGGTCCAACTGCCTCCGCAAGTCCTCTGTAAGACGCGCCCGCAGGATTTCAAGAACATCGCGGCGCGCCATGCTGGCCTTGGCCTCATCCAGTTTCCCTGATTGCTCCAGCCAGGACCTGTGTTGTCCGATGGCCTCGAGGACACTCTCGATGCCCTGGTTCAACTCTGCTGATACCTTGAGAACTGGAGGATGCCATCCGCTGTCGGACGACAGCTGCACTATGGAGGCAACCTGAGCAGCCGTGCGGTCCGCTCCGTCGCGGTCTGCCTTGTTCACGACGAAGACATCTCCGATCTCCATGATGCCTGCCTTCATTGCCTGAATCTCGTCGCCCATCCCAGGGGCCATGACAACGACGGTTGTGTACGCGACATCGTGGACATCAACCTCGGACTGGCCGGCCCCCACCGTCTCGATAAGGATCCAGTCGAACCCAGCAGCGTCCAGCACGCGGCTTGCCATCCTCGTTGCACTGCTTATTCCACCCAGAGACCCGCGCGTCCCCATGCTTCGAATGTACACGTTCGGCGACAGTGTCACGTCGAACATCCGAACACGGTCACCCAGAATCGCACCGCCCGAAAACGGACTCGTCGGGTCAACGGCAAGGACCCCGACCTTGCGCCTTCCTGTGGCCATGAGTGCCGCCATCCTCGAAACGAGGGTGCTCTTGCCGACTCCGGGCGAACCTGTGAGACCGACGATATACGCCCTGCCAGTGCTTGGGTAGATGCCACGTATCAGCTCGGCGGCACGCGGGTCGTCATTCTCGACCCAGGAGATAGCGCGTGCAATAGATCGCGTGTCGCCGGCCAGCACTCCAGCGCGGACGTCCACGTGCCTACGCTTCCCTGCTTACGTGCGTACGAATGTACTCGACGCTCGTCGCGAGCGGCGTTCCCGGCCCGAAGACCTCCTCGATTCCGTGCGCCTTGAGGAACGGAACATCTTCGTCGGGAATGACCCCCCCGCCCACAACGAGCACGTCCCCCATCCCCTTTTCCCGCAACAGGTCGACAACCTTGGGAAACAGCGTGTTGTGGGCTCCGGAAAGGCAGGACAGGGCAACGACATCCACGTCCTCCTGCCGCGCAACTTCAGCAATCTGTTCAGGAGTGCGGCGGATCCCCGTGTAGATGACCTCCATTCCCGCTTCCATGAACGCCCTCGCCAGCACCTTGGCGCCACGATCGTGCCCGTCCAGACCGGGCTTCGCTACCAGCACTCTGATCTTGTGTTCCATGGACCCTCCTAGAACGACGCGTCTGATTCGTACTCGCCGAAGACCGAGCGCAGAACATCGCAGACTTCTCCAAGCGTTGCGTACACGTCAACGGCTTCGATGATAGCAGGCATCAGGTTTCCACTCCCCTCCGCGGTTTGCTTGAGTCGCGCAAGAGCGGCCTGGACCTTGGTGCTGTCGCGTCCGGCCTTCATGGCGGTCAGTTCCGCACGACGTTTCTCATACAGCGCGGAATCAATGCGCATCAGATTCCTGGCAGGCTTCTCATCGACCTGGAATCTGTTGACTCCCACGATGACACGCTTGCCTGACTCAATCTCAAGCTGATACTGGTAGCTGGCCTTCTGGATCTCCTGCTGAATGAACCCGTTCTCAATGGCCTTGACCGCGCCTCCGAGCTCGTCAATCTTCCTGATGTACTTCCATGCCTCTTCTTCGATGCGGTTCGTCATCGCCTCTATGTAGAAGCTTCCGGCAAGCGGATCCACGGTGTCTGTCACACCCGATTCGAAACCAATGATCTGCTGGGTCCGCAACGCGATGCGCACTGAGTCCTCCGTGGGCAGCGACAGGGCTTCGTCGCGGCTGTTTGTGTGCAGGGACTGGGTCCCCCCGAGCACAGCTGCAAGCGCCTGCAGAGTTACCCGGACAATGTTGTTGTCAGGCTGCTGGCTTGTGAGTGTGCATCCTGCCGTCTGGGTATGAAACCGCAGCATCATGCTCTTGGGGTTCTGCGCGTGGAAACGCTCCTTCATGATGTGCGCCCACATGCGCCGGGCGGCCCTGAATTTGGCCACTTCCTCGAGCAGGTTGTTGTGAGCGTTGAAAAAGAAGGACAGGCGCGCCGCAAAGCTGTCCACGTCAAGTCCTGCCTTGATTGCCGCGTCGACGTACGCTATCCCGTCGGCCAGCGTGAACGCGACCTCCTGCACCGCCGTGCACCCTGCCTCGCGCATGTGATATCCGCTGATGCTGATTGTGTTCCAGTTTGGCACCTCACTCGAACAGTAGGCAAAGATGTCGTTGGTGATGCGCATGGAAGGCGCAGGGGGGAAGATGTACGTCCCGCGCGAGCTGTATTCCTTGAGGATATCGTTCTGGATCGTGCCATCCAGCTTGTCCGGACTGATTCCCCTGCGCCGTGCGAGCGCAATGTACATCGCCAGCAGGACAGCCGCAGGTGCATTGATCGTCATGGAGGTGCTCACCTGGTCGAGGGGAATGCCGTCGAAGAGAACCTCCAGGTCCGCCAGGGAGCTCACCGATACGCCCACCTTGCCGACCTCGCCTTCCGCCAGAGGATGGTCTGCATCCAACCCAAGCTGGGTCGGAAGGTCGAACGCAATCGAAAGCCCGGTCTGTCCCTGGCTCAGGAGGTACTTGTACCGCTTGTTCGACTCCTCCACCGTCGCAAAACCAGCATACTGCCGCATGGTCCACAGTCGGCCCCGGTACATCGTGGCCTGGTACCCTCTGGTATACGGATACTCGCCGGGGAATCCGAGGTCCCGCATGTAGTCCATGTCCGCTACGTCCTCGGGCGTGTAGACAAGCCCTACATCGATACCAGACGTCGTAGCCCGGTCGGTGTACGACTTGCCTGCCTTGCCCGGCGGAATCCTGTCGACGCGTTCCTGCCAGATCGACTTGGCAGCCTTCAACTTTCCAATGGTCCCCTTGTCGTACATACGATCACCTCGCCTGTAGCGTGTCCGACACGGCCTCCAGGTTCCCCCCTGCAGCCGTTGTCCGCCTTCCATGAAAGTATAGCAGCAAACGCCAGCCCGTGGCTCTGGCGACATGGCAGCAGACGCCACCTGCGCATCATCCGGCCATGGTCTTTACACCGGCAAGCTATTGCCTAGACTCTCAACGAACATTTCAAACAAAGGAGCTGCCATGTCAGAACAACCGATAACGCCATACAGAAATCTTGACCCCGAGTTTGCCACTCATGTCGATGAGGCCGGAGAGCTTGCTCTTGCTGATGGAGCGCTGCCTCGGAAAACGAAGCTTCTCATGGCGATGCTCTTCGATGCAGAGCATGGCGCGACGGAGGGGGTTCGGGCGCTGGCACGTCAGGCGTTGCAGGCAGGCGCCACCAGACAGGAAGTCCTCGAAGCGTTAAGAGTCGGCGAGTACCTGTGTGGAGTTGGG
>DAOOUZ010000084.1:0-4826 GCA_035369785.1 Candidatus Cryosericum sp.
CCCGGTGGGGATTCAGACCTCCCGTACTACGAGGCTGCAGCCTTCGTCAGAAGGCTGACCGGGACACCGCGTGTGCAGACGGCCCCGGGCGCAGAGGAGCAGTCGCTCGGTGGCGCTGACTACGTGTATGACGAAAAGCACAAGACCATCGAGCCCGCGGACGACCTGCTGGCTCGTTTCGCTCGTGCCGCACGGATTCCTCAGGAACGTCTGCTCAAGGACCAGGCCACCTTCGACAAGATACTGCGCAATGCCATCAAGGCACAGGTGTTCTTCCGGAAGGACAGCGAGTACATCGTCAAGGATTCCGAGGTTATCATCGTCGACGAGTTTACAGGGCGCCTGATGTATGGACGGCGGTATTCCGAAGGCCTGCACCAGGCAATAGAGGCCAAAGAAGGCCTTCGTGTTCGCCAGGAAAGCCAGACGCTCGCAACCATCACGATTCAGAACTTCTTCAAGATGTACGGGAAGCTGTCTGGCATGACCGGGACTGCCCTCACGGAGGCAGACGAGTTCAAGGAGATCTACGGGCTTGACGTCATCGCCATTCCCACGCACCGTCCGGTCATTCGCAAGGACGCCGACGACGAGGTGTACCGGTCCGAGTCTGGAAAGACGGGCGCCATCCTGGCAGAGATTCAGGCTCGGCATGACAAGGGCCAGCCCGTTCTGGTAGGTACGCGCTCCGTTGAGAAGTCTGAGAAGCTGAGTCACGAGCTCAAGAAGCTTGGAATCAAGCACCAGGTTCTCAACGCAAAGTACCACGAGAAGGAGGCTGAGATCATTGCTCAGGCTGGCCGAAAGGGCACGGTAACCATCGCCACCAACATGGCGGGGCGTGGTGTCGATATTCTGCTCGGGGGAAACCCTGAAGGACTGGCGAGAGCCAAGACCGACCCAGCAGTCAAGCCTGCGGAGTACCAGAAGTTGCTCGCCGAGTTCAAAGAAACGTGCGCTGCCGAGCACGACGAGGTCGTTTCTCTTGGCGGCCTTTTCATCCTGGGAACCGAGCGGCACGAGTCCCGTCGCATCGACAATCAGCTGCGCGGCCGTAGTGGCAGGCAGGGCGACCCTGGCGAATCGAAGTTCTTTCTGTCGGCTGAGGACGACATTCTGCGCATCTTCGGCGGTGACCGTATCCAGCACATCTTCGAGATGATGAAGGTCGATGAATCCACGCCTGTCAATCACCCTCTCCTTTCCAGAGCGATCGAGATGTCTCAGAAGAAAGTCGAGGCCCTCAATTTCGATGCGCGGAAGAGCCTGCTCGACTACGACAACGTCCTCAACAAGCAGCGCGAAGTCATCTATGCAGAGCGCGACAAGGTGCTCGCCGGCGCCGACCTGACAGAGGAGGTCCATGGGTTCATTGGGGAACAGGCGCAAGCGGCCGCGGATCAAATTGCACAGGCGTACAGGACGGACGAGGCGGAGATTGGCAAGCTCTACAACGACATTGTCGAAGACGCGTTCGGGAGGTCCATGGACATGACCATGCAGGAACTCACTGACCTTCTCGAACGACGCGATGCAGAGGCTCAACTGACGCGCGCCATTGGTGAACGGGCTGAGGCCGTGTATGAGGCGAAGTACGCCCAGTACGGCCAGGACGTGATGCACCAGGTTGAGCACTACGTTTTCCTGCGGACCATCGACGTCGCCTGGAGGAACCACCTGCTGGAAATGGACGACCTGAAGGACGGGATCGGCCTGCGCGCGTACGGTCAGGAGGACCCGTTGATAGCCTATCAGAAAGAAGGGTTTGAACTGTTCAGCCAGCTGATGGACCAGATCAAGCACGATGTCATACGCGCACTGTTCACGTTCGAACTTCAACCAGTTCAGTCGGAGAGACAACATGATCGATCTTGAACCCCTGAGACGGCAGATTGCGGCCTGCGATGCCCGCGTTGCAGGCCTGTACGAGCCTGGCTGACTGACCAGCCGGCAGGCGCAGCTGGAAGAGCTGCGAAGCAGTACAACGGCTGCCGGCTTCTGGAACGATCAGACACGCGCTGCCGAAATCATGGGCACGGTAGCAAGGCTTGAAGCGGATATAGCATCCCAGCAGAGGGTGTCCAGGGAACTGGACAATGCGCGCGCGGCGCTCGATCTGTTGTCCGAAACGTCCGACCCCGACCTCGAGCGAGAAGTCCTTCAGGATCTATCGCAGGTTGACCACGACCTCCAGATACTCGAAACCGCCAGATATTTCAGCGGCCCGTACGATGCCTCCAACGCGATTCTCTCACTTTCCAGCGGGGCAGGAGGAACAGACGCACAGGACTGGACAGAGATGCTCATGCGCATGTACATGCGGTATGCGGAGCGACAGGGATATGAGATCGCCGTAGCAGATTATGCGCCTGGCGAGGAGGCCGGCATCAAGGGTTGCACGCTTATTATCCGGGGGCAGTATGCCTATGGCCTCCTGAAGCATGAGAAGGGGGTCCACCGCCTTGTGCGCATCAGTCCGTTTGATGCCAACAAGAGACGGCATACGTCATTCGCCGCGGTGGACGTCATCCCGGAGATACCCGAGACCGCGTCGAATGTCGACATTCCGGAGGATCAGCTGCGGATTGATGTGTATCACTCTTCCGGCCATGGCGGGCAGAACGTTCAGAAGGTCGCGACCGCCGTGCGGATAACCCATATCCCGACTGGAATCACCGCAAGCTGCCAGAATGAGCGTTCCCAGTTGCAGAACAAGCGAATGGCGATGGCAGTGCTGAAGTCCAGGTTGCTTGTCTATCAGGAGCAGCAGCGTGACGCCCAGATTTCGGAAGTGCGTGGTGCATTCAAGTCGGCAGAGTGGGGGAACGAAATCCGTTCGTACGTCCTGCAGCCCTACAAACTGGTAAAGGATCATCGCACGGGGGTCGAGAAGGGCAACGTGGACGCGGTCCTTGACGGCGACCTGCAGGATTTTATTCTGGCGAGCGTTCGACATGACACGGAGAAAAGTCGGCCTAGCAATTCGTGACGTCGTCGGCATTACGGTGGGGTGTGTCATCTATGCCCTGTCGTTTGCCCTCTTCGTCATTCCACGCAACCTGGCACCCGGAGGAATATCTGGTCTAGCCATCGTCATCAACCATTTCTTCGGCCGCGTGCCGATTGGCGTGACGATTATCATCCTCAATGCTCCGCTCTTTCTCATCAGTTTCAAGCGGCTTGGGCGCGGATTCCTGTGGCGTTCCATCTATGCCACAGTCATGTCCTCGGTCCTGATTGATGTCATAGTGCGCTACACAAATGGCTTTGAGGTAGACATGCTCCTGTCGTCCGTGTATGCCGGCGTCATCATGGGCGTTGGCCTTGGTGTCATTTTTCGATTCTTCGGGTCGACGGGCGGAACGGACTTGCTGGCGCAGCTGCTGTCCGAACATGTCGGGCTGACATTCGGAACCACGCTCCTGATCATTGATACGGTCATCATTGTTCTGTCCGGCGTGGCGTTCAAGAGCGTGACCATCCCCCTGTATTCGATCCTCTCGCTCTACATATCGTCCAAGACCATCGATCTTGTCCAGGAGGGAATGTCGTTCTCGAAAGCCGCGTGGGTCGTCAGTTCTCAGCCCGAGACGATTGCCGCCCGCATCATGTCTGAACTGGACCGGGGCGTCACGAAGTTCACGGCGGTTGGCGCGTATACCATGGAGCCGAAAGAGGTTGTGTTCTGCGTGGTTCCTCAGAGCCAGATTTCTCATCTCAAGCAGATCGTGCACGATGTTGACCCCAACGCATTCGTGGCCATCATGGAAGTGACAGAAACACTAGGTCAAGGATTCAAGGAGCTTGGTACGCGCTGATGATACAACTGTTGAGTGTTTCAAAGCGGTACGAGGATGGGTACTACGGCCTTAGAGATGTAACGTTCAAGGTAGAACCGGGACAGTTTGTGTTCCTGACCGGCGAGTCCGGTGCGGGAAAGAGCACCGTTCTGCGCATGATCTACCGGGCGGAGCGCCCGACCAGCGGCACGGTCCTGGTTGATGGCATCGATACAGCTGCGGCACATGGAAATTCACTGACGGCGCTGCGCAGAAAGATCGGCATGGTGTTCCAGGACTACATGCTGCTCTTCGACCGCACCGTGGCAGAGAACGTGGCCCTGCCGCTTGTTGTTCGTGGGGTCGACAAGCACGCCGCGGCGGCGCAGGTGGATTCGTGCCTCGACAGGGTCGGACTGTCCGGATACCAGAAGCGGGTGTGCTGCTCCCTCTCGGGAGGCGAGAAGCAACGCGTCGCCCTGGCACGGGCGCTCATCTCGAAGCCTGACATCATTCTTGCGGACGAACCCACAGGCAACCTCGACCTGTCCAACGGCGAAAAAATCGTCGAGGCGCTCCGTGACGCGAATCGAAGCGGGTCGACCGTCTTCATGGCCACCCACGACCTGTACCTCGTGCAGTCAACCCGTCTCCCGTTCGTGCGCCTGCGCGGAGGTCGAAAGGTTGAGGAGGGGAACTTCTGACATGTTTATTCTTGAACAGACCCTGCGAGACCTGGCGCGGCACCCCCTTCGCAATATCCTGGTCACGGTTCTCATCGCGCTTCTCATGGTGGCGAGTGGTGGCATCTACGCGATGTCGGAGGACGTGCGTCATACGGTTTCTCAGATTCAGAGCACGCACGCCATCAACGCATACCTGCTCAAGGGACTGGACCAGACATCGATCGACACCTTGCTGCAGCAGATCCAGCAAGACGGGGCGGTCGCTCGTGCTGAATACGTGAGTCCTGCTGATGGACTGAAGAGTCTCCAGGATCAGTACCCCCAGTTCTCGAACGTCTTCTCCGATCTGACCAAGAACCCC
>DAOOUZ010000085.1:0-4787 GCA_035369785.1 Candidatus Cryosericum sp.
CAAAACTGGGGGAGATGTCCGGGATGCTCTTGAGGCCAGATGCAAGGTCCGGGAATGGGGGCATGCCTGGCCGTGCCGGCCTTGTGTCGTTCCACAGATCATGGGTCATACTGCGGTGGGCTTTGACTGTGAAGAGGAACTGCCGAGGCGTCTTTTGCAAGAGCGCTTGCACAAGAGACACAGTAGGCATGTGGTAGAAGCTGCTGTCGAGCTCCACGGCGTTGAAGCCGAGCGTACGGGCGTAATACACGAGGTACATGGAAGGGCGCAGATTGACCGGATACACGGTACCTTTCCAGTCTGGGAATGAATAACCGCATGTGCCGATATAGAGTTCAGTGGTCACAGCCGCGCCTCCTTGTCGAGCTCCTGCTGCTCATGCGAAGAAACCTCGGTCAGGATTCCATCTGTCAGAGAGTAGTATAGGACTGTTTCACGCTCAGGCGGCGCGAGTTTGTTCTTGACGACTCGTAGTCGAACCGCAAAACCTGCTGCCTCTCCTTCGTCCGTCAGGACCTGCTGTTGTGTTGCTCGCAGACGCAGGGATGCAAAGCCGCGCAGAGCATGCCCACCAATGGATGCCACCGAATCGGGAACGGCCATGAGATAACTCCGGCTGAGAAACAGCATGACACAGTTACTGTGTGCAACCAGTACGGTGAGTTTTCGCAGGGCTCGCCCGACCATCTCAGCGCGTGCCATGTTGGAGGGCAGGTTCTGTGACCGGTGTGAGGGTCGCATCGCTAGTGCAGAGTCCATGACCAGGACATCAATGGGGACCCGTTCCAGAAGAATGGCAGCCATGTCAACGGCGTCTTCAGGGGTTTGCGGCTCGAGTAGCAGAACGTCGTTGATGAATGGCCCAGGATTGAACGGCAGTTTGGCCGCGAGGATGTGTTCAAGGTCTATCCACACTGCCGTGAGCCCCTGGGCTGCTGCATGCAGGCAACAGGTCAGCGCAAGAGTGGATTTTCCGGAGCTGGCTGTCCCGAACAGTTCTGTAACTCGACCCCGTGGATAGCCGCCGATGCCGGTCATGCGGTCCACTGATGGTATGCCGCTGCCAATGACGGCTACGGGCGTGGCCGGCGACCGGTGGCATGCATCGTCAGACATATTCCTGGTCATGGTGGGCCTTTTGACCGTCTGGAACAAAACGGAGACCATTGAGACGCTTCACGAGGATACTTGGGCTGCCTTCTTCATTCTGGAGCTCACCGTATAGCCGCATCATGCGATTCTGCTTGAGTGCTGCAGCATACTTGCGTTGCGCGTCCTCAAACATGACTGCTTCCACCATCCCTTCCTCGTCTTCCAGCGTGATAAAAAAGACTCGTCTGCCAGATTTGGTTGGCGGCGTCTGAACGCGGACGACGATGCCTTGCACCCACACATTAGAGCCGTGTGGCCACGTGCGCAGCTGTGTGCTGCGCAGGATGGGTGCGTGTACCTGAGCTGGCGTTGGCGAGTCCGTGGTGCTTGTTATGGCCAAGTCAAGCAAAATGGCCAGGCTGGCTGACACGGGGTAGCCGATGCCCGCTATTTCACCGAGAACAGCATGCAGTTGTGGGTCCCGACCGTCTCCCAAGATGGTTCTGATCTCGTCCGGGTCCAACCCAAGGTCTGCGGCAACGGTCTCTGGTGTACCAAGGTCGTCGAATGCCCCTGCCATGACAAGACGTTGCAGCGCTCGCCGGTTGATGTGTGTGCGAGTTCTGAAGTCAAGTGCCGATTCAAAAGGCCGCGTTTCCCGGGCGGCCATGATGGAGTTGGTGTCCTTCGAGGACAGAGTACTGAACAGGTTCAACCCGAGCTGGATGCTCATTCCATGCGCAGTAGTCCGTGTCATGCTGCGTGTTACCAGTGGCTTCTCGATGGCGACATGGCAGCGGCGTGCTTCGTCCAGCAAGACAAACGGAGGATAGAAACCGACCGGCATGGCGTTGAGCAGTCCTGCGATGTACTGAGCAGGCCAATGTGCTTTGAGATACGCGGTACGGTACGCAAGCAGGCCGAATGAAGCAGCGTGTCCCTTGTTGAACCCGTAGCTGGCAAAGCCTTTGAGCTGGTCATAGACATGCTGGGCTGTTTCGGGGTCTGTTCCCTTGGCGGCGGCGCGTTCCAGAAAAAGCTTCTCAAATCGATCCAGTTCGGCTTTGGGTGTGTGTTCTGTCATGGTGCGCCGAAGAACGTCTGCTTCTGCAAGAGAGAGGTCCGCAACAGCATTGGCGACTTCAAGTACCTGTTCCTGAAAGACAATCACACCATAGGTTTCCTTGAGGATAGGTTCCAGGCGCGGGTCCTCGAATGTCACCGGCACCTTGCCATTTCTTCTAGCCAGATACAGCTTGTCCATGTTCATTGCCATGGGGCCCGGGCGGAACAGAGAAACATTGGCCATGATGTCTGCATAGCATGCAGGTTGAAGCTTGAGGAGCAAGTTGCGCATGCCCGGCGACTCGAGCTGAAAGACACCCAGCGTCCGTGCTTCACGTAACAGCTGGTATGTTGGCTGGTCATCCATGGGAATGGTTGAAAGACTGAGTTGCGAGCCTGTCTCTGCCTGAACCATCCCTGTTGCATCTATCGCAGCGGACAGCGTACGCAAACCCAGCAGGTCCATTTTGACCAGGCCAAGACGCTCAATATCGTCCTTGTCATACTGCGTAATGAGGAACCCGGTGCCGGACGGCTCCAGAGGAACCAGAGTAGTAAGAGGAAAGGGAGCAATAACCAACCCTGCCAGGTGCGTAGACAATGTGCGGGGGAGTCCCATAATGCGTTCTGCCAGAGAAACCCAGCGCGTGATGCTTCCGTAGGGAAAGCTGGCAAGTTCAGGCAGGCTGGCGATGACCTCGGAGATGCGGCGATGGCTGTACCATGGCAGAAGTCTGGTTGCATCGTCAACTTCTTCTTTGCTGTACCCTAGTGCCTTGCCTACGTCGCGGAAAGCCCCCCGGATGTTGTACGTATTGACGTTTGCCACCCGGCAGACCCTGTCTTCTCCGTAAAGAGCAAACAGCTCGGATACGACCTCGTCACGGCGCAGTGCGTCAAAGTCGATATCGACGTCCGGCAGGCTCCTGCGCCCTTCATTCAGAAAACGCTCAAAGAGAAGATGCTCCCGGACAGGGTCGACCTGGGTTGCATCAATGCAATAACAGACAATGGAATTGGTGCCCGAGCCGCGCCCCGAGTATGCAACTCCCCTTCGGCGGGCTATCTCGACAATGTCGCGTATGATGAGAAAGTATTCCTCCATGTGCATGCTGTGGATAGTGTCGAGTTCGTGCTCGATACGTCGTTGTACCGTCGGGACAATGCTGCCATATTTCTCGTGTGCACCTGCATAGACAATGTCGCTGAGGCTGCGCGTCGCTGTCAGGACAGAACTGGGTGTCTTGAATCCATCCAATGGCAATGCGACCTGGCATTCCTCGGCGATAGCGCCGCTGGCAGCAAGCGCCTCAGGCCAATCGCCAAACAATTCCTGCATATCGTCGGGACCCTTGAACCAGCTTTCCGCATTGACGTGAGGTTGTGTCCTGCTGCGGTCGTCTACCTGTTCCAGCAGGCCGATGGCAAGGAGCATCTCGTGTACTTCTGCATCAGCACGGCGCAGATGAGTAACCCCGCCGGTGGCACATGCAGGAACATGGGTTTCATCAGAGAGTTGATGCAAGCGGTACAGCAAGCGGAGCGAGTCGGGAAACATAGGATTCTGAACATCGAGATACAGGTTACTTCCAAACAGTGTCTGCATACGTTCCAAGAGACATCGTGCCCTGTCAGGACGACGGGCTGACAACGATTGATACAGTAAGCTCTCGGGACTTCCATACAACGCAGTCAGGTGATCTGCAAACGGGACCAGCTGGTCAACCATCAATCCGGGGTGTGTACGTCCATGTGCCTGCGCCTGTGTTACAAGGCGGCACAGATTGCTGTAACCCTCCAGATCGCGTGCCAGAACAACGATATGATCGTCCCCGCCGTCCTGGAGTATGGTCAGCTCACAGCCAAGAACAGGGGTAACGCCAGCAGAGTGTGCTGCATGGTCAAAGCGGATGGCACCCGCCAGCGTATTGCTGTCAGTGATAGCGCAGGCGGTATAACCCAATTCAAGGTTGCGCTGGACGAGGTCCTCGATGCGGATGGGACTCTCGTGGAAACTGAAGCCAGTGTGGACGTGCAGATGAACAAAGGGCATACCAGTCCACTCATGCCGGCTGTGTCAATCCATGAGGTGAATCATGTACCAGTGACGGTGAACATTGTCTCTTGCAATCGTCGCTATCATCTGGTCTTCGCTGACTACGGTGTAGTAGGTAGTGTCTTCTGTCTGCTCTGAGGTAAAACGACCGCTGGCCCACATCTTGAGAACACGGCTTACATACTTGACTTCACCACGGAAAACGAACGCAGCGAGATGGCCGTTCCGTTCTTCAACGTAGAGAAGTGACGGTTTGTCAGAAAGTGCTGATACAGAAGGAAGCTCATGTGTGGAGTTCATGTGCTCTACCCTCAGGACAGGTGTTCGCGAATGAGACCGACTACCTTGCCAATAATACTGACCTCGTTGGTAACTGGAATCGGATGATATGCTGGATTTGCGGGCATGAGGAACATGCCGTTCTCCGCCTGGTGCAGTTTTTTGACTGTTGCCTCATCGCCAAGCAGTGCGACAACGATATCGCCATTATCGGCAGTTTGCTGCTTGTGCACGATGACAATATCCCCGGGTACAATATGTTCGTCGATCATGGAATCCCCCTTGACCTTGAGCC
>DAOOUZ010000086.1:0-4748 GCA_035369785.1 Candidatus Cryosericum sp.
GCGCTTCAGGCGCTGGGCGGCCCTGTCCTGCAGCATGAGATTCTCTGCGAGCCCGGGAACAGCCGCCACGCGTTCCGGCATCAGGCCGTTTCCCTGAAACCATGCCCCGATACTGCCATAGGTCAGTTTGGCATGGTTGCGGACCATAGCGGGGTACAGGTCGGCATGACGGACCAGGCCCTGCCTGGTGACGACCATGTCGACAACCGTGGCAAGACGGTCCTCATCGGGGTTGAGGGAGGACAGGTCCGTAGAGAGCCTGTCCGGGAGCATGGGGAACTTCTCGGCGGCCGTGTAGACCGACGTGGTGTTGGTCCGGGCATGGTCATCGATGGCGGTGCGCGGCTTGACGAGGGCGTCGACGTCAGCGACGGCCACGAGCACGCGCGCGGAACCATCGGGCAGGGGTTCGGCGACCGTCAGCTGGTCGAGGTCCAGGGAATCGTCGTTGTCGATGGAGCACCAGAGCAGGTCGCGCAGGTCGCGCGTCTGCCCGTCCCGCGGCAGAACGGGCGGCACCAGCCGGTCGACCTCCGCAAGGACTTCGGGAGAAAAGTCCGGCAGCAGTCCTCGCTCGAGCATGACCCGGTGGGCAATCTGCTGCAGGATAGTACGATGTCTGTCTTCGCTGTTCGCCATGAACACACCTCCGCTGGCGACCTGAGCTGGCGCCTGGCCACGACGTCAGTATAGTACGGTCCCCGCAAGAGAGCAGCAGTCCTGCTTGCCTGCCGTCCCGGCCTCGATACAATAGGGTGGTCGGCCACCGGGGAGGAACGCATGCAGTCGCTGTTCACATTCATCAAGGACTTTCTGGGAACGCCCGCCGTGCTCATCAGCATGGTCACGCTCATCGGTCTGGCCGTCCTGCACAAGCCGCTCAGCGAAGTGCTGACCGGAACGGTCAAGACGATGGTCGGCTTCCTGGTCCTCGGCATCGGAGCCGCGGCCATCATCGGTTCCCTTGACTACCTGACGCAGATGCTGCAGGCAGGATTCCACATTCACGGGGTCCTTCCCAACAACGAGGCAATGGTGGTCATTGCCGTCAAGGCACTGGGGGCTCAGCCTGGCTGGGTCATGATCTTCGGGTTCTTGCTCAACATCATCCTGGCGCGCGTCACGAAGTGGAAGTACATCTTCCTCAGCGGCCACCTCATGCTGTACATGGGTACGGTCCTGGTCGCCGTGCTGACGGCGGCGGGCATGTCCGGAGTCTCCGTAACCGTCGTCGGCTCGATCATCCTGGGCATCCTCATGACCCTCATGCCGGCTCTGACCCAGCCGTTCATGCGCGAGGTCATGGGCAGCAACGACATCGCCATCGGCCAGTTCGGCTCGCTCTCCTACATCGTGGCCGGCCTGCTGGGGAGGAGGTTTGGCAACCGCGAGCAGTCGACCGAGGACATGCACCTCCCCCGCGGCCTGGACTTCCTGCGCGATTCCCTGGTATCGTCAGGGCTGGTCATGCTGGTGCTGTTCCTTGTCGTCACGCTGAAGGCGGGGCCAGCCTACGTGCGGGACACCCTGGGCGTCAGCCAGCATCCCCTTGTCTTTGCCATCGTGCAGGCGATGACGTTTGCCGCGGGCATGGCCATCGTCATTGCTGGCGTCAACATGATTCTTGCAGAGATCACCGTGTCGTTCCGTGGCATCGGCGAGAAGCTGGTGCCCAACGCCATACCGGCACTGGATGTCCCCGTCACCTTTTCCCGAGCCCCCACTGCCATGATGGTCGGGTTCCTGTCTTCGCTGGCGGAGGGCGTCCTGAGTATGGTCCTTCTGCAGGCGCTTCACCTGCAGATCATCATCCCCGGCCTTGTGTCCCACTTCTTCACGGGAGCCACGGCCGGCATCTTCGGCAACGCCACGGGCGGACGCCGCGGGGCCGTGCTGGGCGGGTTTGCGAACGGTCTGCTCATCAGCATTCTGCCGGTCTTCCTGCTGCCACTCCTCGGGCCTCAGCTCGGGTCCCTCAACACCATCTGGAGCGACGCGGACTTCCTGTGGGTGGGCATCGTGGTGGGCTGGATCGCACGGCTGTTTCACTGATGCTCCCGGCACGAGTGCCCAGGCTCCGGCGGCGGACGCGCCGTGCAGCGCTGGCCATGAGCGTGAAGTGCAGGGCGGGGGCAGGCGGCTCGGGAGGGAGGAAACATGGATATTCTGCTTGACCTTGGGCTCGTGACTATCATCGCGGTAGCAGCTGGATGGGGACTCGGCCGCGCAGGTATCACACGGAACCTTGCCTACATGGTGGCGGGCGTCGTCGCGGGGTTTGTCCTGCGCCCGGTCATCCAGCCCACGCTGGTCGCTTCGTTCGACATCGTGACCGCCGCAGCGCTGGGGTTCGTGACGTTCGGCATCGGCGAAGACTTCACCGCTGCATCCCTTCGGCACATGGGGGCGCGGGGCCCCGCGCTCGCGGTCGTCCAGGCGCTGATCACGTTTGTGCTGGTCTGCGCGGGTACCATCCTGCTGGGGCAGGCGGGCGCGTTTCACTTGGACCACCTTGTTCCCGAGGCACTGGTTCTGGCGGCGACAGCCACGTCGACGGCGCCTGAGGCGACGTTCGAGGTCATCCGGCGTCAGCGAGCGCGTGGTCCTGTCACGGAGGCGGCAAGCGTGGCCGTGACTCTTGATGACACGGTTGGTATCATCGTGTTCGACGTCTGCGTCGTGGTTGCACGGGCCATGATGGGAGAGGGCGTTGCCCCTGGCTGGGGCGTCGTGGGTGCGTCAGCCCGCGAGCTGGGCCTTTCCGTTGTGCTGGGGCTGGCCGCCGGCGCCGCATACGGCGCTGCGGAAAGGTTCCTGAAGTCGAGGAGCGGGATCCGGGTCCTGGGCATCGGCATGGTCTTGCTGGTGGTCGGCCTGAGCCGTACGTGGGAACTGTCGCCCCTGCTGTCCTGTCTGACCCTGGGAGCGGTGTTCGCCAACATGGCTCCTGCACCCCAGCTTGTGTTTGAGGACATCGAGGACTGGTCCGTTCCCCTGGAGGTCATCTTCTTCTTCCTTGCAGGAGGGACCGCCAACTTTGGCTTGCTGCGCCGCCTGTGGCCCATCGCTGCGGCGTACGTGATCCTGCGGGCCGTCGGCAAGCTGCTGGGTTCGCGTCTGGCCGCCGTCGCCGTTCACGCGTCTCCCAGCGTCCGCAGATACCTGGGGCGGGCCATGCTGCCGCAGGCAGGCCTTGCCGTGGGGCACGCACTGCTCATCACGAGCCTCTTCCCCGACCTGGCTTACATCACGACGACGGTGATTGTCGCTGTTCTGCTCTTCGATGTCGTGGGCTCCTGGATGACGGCCAGGGCGCTTACGCGGAGTGGGGAGGCCCAGCCGGCGGACCAGTCCGCGGCGACTGGATAGGCTCCGGCGGCCTCAGGCATCCCTCTGGCCGAGCGTGCGCATGATGACACTGCGCAGGAAGCGCTCATCGCCCAGGCGGTTCTTGAGGGCCGTTTCCAGCGCACCCACGGGGTAAAGGTTCTGCGGCGCGCGCGTATCGCTCCACAGGTTGCTGGAGTAGTGGACGGCAATGGCGGAGGCGAGATTGGCCAGGTGGACCGCCTCCGTGAGGCCCATGACCGGCAGCTCGATACGGACCAGGTTTGCCATCCGGCTAGCAAAGGAGCCGACGTCGCGCAGGCGCAGGAAGAAGCTCATCTTGCTGCTTCCACTGCCGTCGCTGTAGCGTATCTCGAAGAGCGGGGTGCGCTGGCCCGCCCTGAGGTCGAGCACGGCCTGAAACTGCTCGCGCGCAAGGTACGCCTCCTGCACGTTCTTGATGACGCCCGCCAGCTTGCCGGTTCCGGCGGCGAGGCGGTGCTCGTACGGGATGGGCCCGTCGGTTACGACCGCCTGGACCTCCGGACGGTCCACTTCCTTCTGGGCGATGTCGTGCTCCAGCTCCTGCATGAGGTTGTTGAGCTCCTGACTGAAGTCGCCCGGGTCCGGGCTCGTCGCCCTTCGCACCTCGTAGGTGACGTCGAACGGGCACGAGGGGTCGCTTGCCAGGGCAAGGCTGCTGATGTCGGGGTCGGGTGCGTTCGTGACGAAGTAGCGGCGCACCTCCTCGTCGCACAGGGACGTTGCCACTTCGTGCGCATGCGACCCGCACATCTGCATGCAGCCGGCCGCCACCGAACCGAAGACGCCGTAGAAGGGCGGAAGCCCATCCACGATGCCGTGCATGTCGATGCGCCGGACGCCGTCCACGAAGGCGACGCGGACCCCCGAGGCCTCCGCAAACGCGGCGGCAGGAACGGGCACGGGTGCCCAGGCGGCCAGGTCGTGACACTCGGTCGTGGCCACCACCTCATAGGAACGTTTCTGGTCCGTCAATGTGACCTCCGTGGAACCCGTGTACACGCTCTGCCAGTAGTCCGGACGGATTCTCATCATGTCCTGTCCCGTGGCACGATGTGTGCCGAACCGTTTGTGTTGGTCACCTCGAGGACAGTATCGAAGCGCTCGACCAGGTCCGCGCGGTGCGTGATGATGCCGATGAGCGAGCCGTCGCGCCGGAGCGACTCCAGAACGTCGGCGACGCCCTGGACGGTGTTCTCGTCCAACGTTCCGAACCCTTCGTCGATGAAGAAGCTGTCGAGATTGACGCTGGTGGACAGCAGGTCCTTGACCGCCAGGGCCAGTGCCAGCGATGCCAGGAAGGTCTCTCCCCCCGAGAGGGTCGCCACGTCGCGCGGCCCTGCTGCGCTGAACGCGTCCTGCACCATCATCTGATCCCC
>DAOOUZ010000087.1:0-4528 GCA_035369785.1 Candidatus Cryosericum sp.
TCATGGAAATGCCCAAACTCAAGTGGCCGCCTCTGCGCATCACGCTCAAGCAGACGTGGTTCCGCCTGAAGGACTTTGTCACGTTTGCCTTTCCCATCATCGCCGGGGGCTCGGTCGTCCTGTACCTGGTCGACAAGCTGGGCTGGCTGGGGGCGTTCACGGCATGGGCGGCGCCCTTCACGCAGGGTGTTCTTGGCCTTCCTCCTGTCGCGCTCGTCGTGCTCATCTTCGGCATCCTGCGCAAGGAGCTTGCCCTGGTCATGCTGGCCGCGCTGATGCACACCCCGCAGCTTGGAACGGTCCTCACCGCCCAGCAGATGTATGTCTTCGCACTCATCGTCATGCTCTATGTCCCCTGCGTCAGCACCATCGCGGCGTTCAAGCGCGAGTTCGGCACGCGCCGCGCCGCGCTCGTGAGCGTGGGGGAGATTGTCCTGGCATTCGCGCTGGGAGCGGCAGTCAATTGGGGGTGGAACCTCGTCAACGTGCTGCGTGGCCGCTGAGGGCCTGAACGCCCCCGGAGAGGAACACGCAGCGCTTTGACAAAAGCGCCGTGGCGGTAATAATGACGCAGGAGAGGTGAACCATGACAGAGGAAGAACTGCGTGAACGACTGAACCTGTACGAGGCCATGTTCGAACGCAACCCGCGCGATGGACTCGTGAGTGTTGCCAAGACGTACCTCTACATCCTGGCAGGTCAACCGCAGGAGGCCCTCAAGTCCGCACTGGAAGCGTCGCTGTCCGTTTCCTCCAAGAGCCTGCGCGTCCAGCTGGCCATTGCTCTGGGGTACTATCTGCGCAACAAGCCCGGCGAGGCCCTCATCGAAAGCAGGTATGCCCTCAATATCGACCCTGCCGGTCCGCTGTGCCACCTTGTCCACGCGAGCATCCTCCTTGCCCTGCACCGCACCGATGAGGCACGGCTGGCATTCCTGAAGTGTCTGTCCCTCGCCTCCGACAACACCTTCCTGACAGACCTCAGGCTCCGGAACCGCGCGGCTCTGTGCACGGCACAGGCATCGAACCCCGTCCTTGCCGCGTACAGCAACCTGCGGCTGCGCGCACCCGACATGACCGAGGCGGAGGTCGAACAGCTGGTTGCGCAGAACCCGACGGACCCAGTGCTGAAGGCACTGCTGGCTTCTCTCGAACGTCGCGGCGGCAAGATCCGCGAGGCGCTTGCACTGCTCGAGAGTACCCTGGCGACGTACGAGGCATTCCCCGAACGGCTGTATCTGCTGTGGAAGACCTACGACGACCAGCTTGGCAACCACCAGAAGGGCGAGACCTTCGTGCGCCGCCTTCTGGAAGTGGACCCGCTGAATGACCGGGCCACCGGGCTTGCCTACTCGTATCTCGATGAAGAGGCCCTGCATACCATCAACTTCATCCGGTCGCTGGAAGACCTGCCGGACTCCATCTTCGCGAGGGTTCTGCCCATCGCCGAGCTGGAGAAGCTGGTGGCGGTCCAGGAACCGGCTGTCTGCGAGAGCGCAGAGGAGACGCCGGCTAAGCAGAAGACACTGGCAGTGGATCGGGCCTTCGTCCTTCCGGCCGCGCCCCGCCCACTGGACACGCCGCCCGCTGTGGAGACGGCCGCCTCACCGCAGCAGGAGGACTCCCTGCCACCCCAGCCAGTGCTTGCGCACATGGCAACCATGCTGGAGCAGGCAGAGATGATTGCACGGCAATTGAAGCCAGCCATTGCGCCTATCCCCCTTGTGCAGCCGGCAGCTGCAGCACCCGAGCCTGTGCCCATCGCACCTCCCGAGGCTCCTGCTTCGCCGCTGCCGACCACGGAGGAGATGCCCGTTCGGGCAGAGGAGACGCCGATACCGGTGCAACCTTCCACGGAACGCGCTGCACGCGAAGAAGCCGTCCCCGTCGTTCAGGACCTTCCGAGCGAGCCGGGGGGCTCAGCCCGGACGACACTGCGCGACGCCAACCAGCTGCTGGCCCAGGCGCGCTATGAGGAGGCACTGCGGGCCTTCCTCGCACTGAGCCGCCAGGGGCAGTGACCGCCGCCCACGGGCGCCACCTTCCCGTGTGATGAACAATTCACCCGCATCTGCCGTCTAATGTCTGGTGATACAATGAAGAAGCTGAAGATCCTGTGTCTGCTCCTGCTGGTTCTGCTGTCGTGCCATCTCCTGATTCCGACCGCGGCCGCCGCAACCACCTTTGCTGGTGACCTTGCGGCGTACAAGGCAACCAATGCCGCGACCGCCAGGGCTGCAGACGAGCTCGAAGCGTACGTCAAGGCCGAACAGGCCTACTCGCGCTCGCTCACGAGTCTCTCGCGGAAGTACCCTGTCCTGGTGCGTGGCTACAGGGAGGCTCTCGACGACCTTGATGATGCGACCAGACGTATCGTGCGCGACCAGGACGCGAGCGACCGCCTGCTGGCGAGCGTCCTCAAGCTTGCCAGTCAGAAGCATGCCGACGCGGCATGGGTACTCCTCAAGCGGGGGGCCGCCGGGCAGAAGCGGTTCCTTGAAACGATCGACCAGGCGCAGCTTCTCATGGAACGATGCACGCTTCTTCATGCGCAACTGGCAAAACTGAAGCGGTAGGCGGGCCTGTTGTTCGGTCTTATTCCCGGGCTCATTACACTGCGGCTTACAGCGGTCGTGGGCGGCCTTCTGGTCGCGCCGGCCGTGATGACCTCGATGGCGCGGCACGACAGGTTTTCCTTGGCTTCCGCCCTGCCCTGGTGGAAGGCGCTGCTCATCTCGGCAACCTCGTTTCTGGTCATGTTCGGGCCCCTGCTCATCCCAAGCACCGTCGAGCTGCTGCAGTTCTCGTTTCTGCGCGGCAGTCTCGCGGAAGCGCTGCCCTGGGCCATTCCGTGGTTTCTTGCAGCCTTCTTTCTGGGCTCTCTGGTGACGTTCGCGGTCCTGAAGCTGCCATTCTGGCAGGCGGTCTCGTGGTGGGGCGTAGCCCTCGCCATCAGCCTGGTCATCAGCTGGGTTGGGGCGGTGGGCGCTGTCCTTCTCTACCGGTACGCAATACTGCCCAGCTTCACCGACTTCTTCTGAGGCCTGTGGCACTCGATTTTGAGACGCTGATAGCGAGCTGCGCACAGGAAGTGTATGCGTACCTCACCGCCCGCCTGGGGAACCGCTTCGATGCAGACGATGTCTTCCAGACAACGTTCCTCAAGGTACAGCGCAACCTGGCCCGGTTTCACGGCGGCTCGGACCCCAAGACGTGGGTCATGCGCATCGCAATCAACGAGGCAAGCACCTTCCGCGCACGGTCGAGGCGAGAGTTGACGCTGGCCACGCCGGCGGAAGACCTTCCACTGCCCGGCGCCGATGGTCCGGGGTACGACCCCGTAGAAGACGAAACGGTTGCGGACATCGCGGCCGGCATGCAGCAGCTGGACGGCGACCTGAGGGACGTGTTGTACTTCTTCTATTACAAGGACATGCGCTACGAGGACATCGCCAGCCTGATCGGCAAGCCGGTGGGAACCGTCAAGTCGCGCCTTTTTCGCGCGAAGGAAGAACTGAAGAGCTTTCTGGAGGCACATCATGACCAAGCGGCCAAATGACGGCGAGCTTGAGCGCTCGCTGCGGGCGTACTACCACAGCACCCTCGACGGGGCGCAGCCTTCACGGGAGCTTTTGCAGACCGTTCTCGAGCGCGCACACGAACGCGGGAGCGCCGCGTATCTCAAACCCGGACTTGCATTTGCGCTCGCGGGCGTATCGTTCTTCTTCATTCTGGCATCCTCGCGCGCCCTGGAGGTGCTTCTCCAGCTCTGAGGGCGTTCCCCGCTGACGGGGCCGCGGTTTCCCGGACGTGTCCGGGACCGTTTGATTTTCCTGCGCGGACGCTATAGTTTCTCCATGGGGAAGGTTGACGTCCGTGAAGCCTGAGAAGCCCAGGGCCGCTCGACGCATTGTCCTTGCGCGGTACGGAGCCATTGCCGCCGGCACTGCCTGGTGGCTGGTTCTGGCGGTGGCGCATGTTCAGAGCTCGACGGTCCCCGGCTTTGTCCCGGCATCCCTCCTGCTGGTCGCCGGCATTGTCTTCAACGTGGTGCTGGATCTCCTTGAGCGCTTCAGGTCTGACTCACGGGCAACCCGTGCGCTGCTCAGTCACCAAATGCTCTTCGACCTGCTCGCTGCAAACCTGTTCCTTGGCGCCGTAGGGAGTGCCGCCCTGCTTGGAGAGCCCGTCTGGTATGGCGGGACGCGCATCCTCCCCTTCGACGCGTCCCTGGTCGCGACGAGCGGCCTGCTGCTCATCGCGATGCTCGTGCTGGAAGCCGGATATCCTGTGCTGTACATCGCAGCGGCGTTCCTAGGGTCCCTGGCGTGCCACACCCTGTGGCTCGTGCGGCAGATGGGTTCGGCGCCTCTGGACACACTGACCGCCGCAGTCCGGGGGGCGACCCTTGCACAACTGCTTACCATCGCCATCATCGGCGGGCTGGCCTGGGTCATGCTCGCGCACAGCGCGCGCGAACGCACCAAGAGGGAACGCGCCATTGCTGAACTGCAGAAGGGCAAGGAGCA
>DAOOUZ010000088.1:0-4479 GCA_035369785.1 Candidatus Cryosericum sp.
TTCGCGCATGCAGGGTTCCGGGTCGGGCAACCTGTACTTGACCGCCGGGACTCGCTCGAACGTGCTCATGGGTGGGTTCGGTGGAGGCGGCGGTCGGCCGGGGTCCTCGTCTGGCGCGAAGATTACGCTGGACGACCTGGCGTACCTCGAGGAGAACTCGACGATGGACATCATCGCGTCGCCGGTCAATACCACAAACCTGACCATCAAGCGGGGCAGCACGACCATGTCCGGCACGGGCATCTTCGCAACGACCACCTACTTTGAGGTGGAAGGGGTGACGGTCGCGGACGGCCGGGAACTCACGCAGGGCGACATCGACAAGCGAACGCGCAATGTCGTTATCGGTGCGACCGTGGCCTCGACGCTGTTTCCGGATGAATCGGCAGTGGGCCAGGATATCCGCCTGAACGGAGCAACCTACAAGGTCGTGGGTGTCGCGGCAGAGAAGGGTGAAACGATGGGCGCCTCGGTCGACACGTCCATCATTCTGCCCTACACCGTGGGTGAGAAGTCCTTTGGCATGACGCGGAACGTCGCTTCAAGGACGACCATCAAGTGCGTGGACCCGACGCAGAGTGCCGCAGTGACCGCTGAGATTACTGCGAACTTGACGGCACGGCACAAGAAGGTAGACTTCACAGTCCAGGACGTGGCAGCGATGACCGAACTAGTGACCTCATCCATGACGACCATGACGACGCTTCTCGCCGCTATTGGCGGCCTGTCGCTGCTCGTGGGCGGTATCGGCATCATGAACATCATGCTGGTGTCGGTGACCGAGCGGACCCGCGAAATCGGTATCCGCAAGGCGCTGGGCGCAACAGAGTGGGACGTCCTGCTGCAGTTCCTGATTGAGTCGTCGCTGCTCAGCATCGCGGGCGGCGTCATCGGTATTCTGGTGAGCGTGATCGGTTCGGAGTTCGTGGTCGCACGATTCACCACGACAGCCATCACCGTGTCGTCCATCGTACTTGCGGTCGGCTTCTCCATCGCCGTGGGCATGTTCTTCGGCGTCTACCCCGCCCGCAAGGCCGCGCGCCTGAAGCCGGTGGAAGCCTTGCGCTATGAATAGGAGGCAATTCGTGAAGAGAAGAATGGTTACTGCCATCGTGCTTCTGGCTCTGATGAGCGCCGTGGGACTCCGGGCGGCCGTGGCGCGGGCAGACAGCTCGTCCCTGAGCGTGTCCGTGAGTGATGGCTATCCCGGGACCGCCCCGGCCTATACCCTGACGTTTGTTTCTGCTGTATCGGTCGCGAAGGGTGGCACGCTGACCCTGACGTTTGAGGGCGGCGTGGGCAGCACCGGGGGTCTCAGCGTTCCGGCATCGGCTCTCGTGGTCGATGGAACGCCAGTTGTGGCGAACGGACGGTGGTCTGCGACCCAGCTGACGCTCGTCACCCCCATTGAGCTGACTGCGGGCACAGAACATACGATTCACATTGCAGAAAGCGCGGGCATCCAGAACCCATGGACCGAGGGACACTACCGGGTCACCCTTGACCTTGGAAGCGGCAGCGCCCCGCTGGTTTCCAACTACTATAGCGTGACAACAACAACCCGGCTGGTCCCCGTCGGATTCAGCACAGTGGTGGAATATGGGCAGGTGACGGGAGTGCGGGTGACCTTCCGAACAGGGCGCAGTGGTTCGCTGGTCGGTCACGACCTCATCCGCAATGCGCAGGGGTACATGGTCTACCCGACCACAGAGGATACGTTCACCGTACGGCTGTCGGCGGGCCTGTCGGCGCTGTGGTCCACGAACGGCCGAGCACTGCTGCAACCCTCCTACGCGGAGGCGCCCTTTGCCATGACCATCATCTCCAACACCGTCTATGATACGGACCTTGAGGGGAATGACTTGCGGCAGCTGGTCCTGAACGTTCCCCACAACATTCCCGCGAACGTAGAACTTTCACTGATCCTGACGTTTGCCTCTGCACAGCGGTCACTTCCAGATGGCCAGTATGTGCGCCTCTTTACCAGCAAGGAACCAGCGGTCATCACTGTTCCTCCGCAAACCGGTTCTGGGGAGTCGGGGGGAGGCACCGGCACCGGAGTGACGGACACAACCGCCCCCGTTGTCACCTGGAGCTCGCAGCAGAACACGCTGCTGCCCCGGCTTGTGACAGTCAGCATCACTATCGACGAGGACAACCTCGATGAGGCGTGGTTCTCGGAGGGAGCGGACAGCTTCATACACACCCGCCTGTGGATCGGCACAACGACGCTCCTCGTCGTGAACCGCGCTGGAATCCATGGAACCATCGTGGCAACGGACAAGGCAGGCAACACGACAACGGTTGCAGTGGATATTCCAGCCTTGTCGGGCAGCTAGTCTCTGTATCAGCACACAGGACGTAGGGGATGGCAACGGCCCTGCACAGAGGTGCAGGGCCGTTCCGTCGTTCCGGGCACGGGCCTGGGTCGGGGGAGGGGAAGACGGTCTTCGTGGTGGTCGTGCGAAAGTGGGTATAATGCGCGTACTGACACAGGTAGGCCGATGGTCACAAGCACGGTCGTAAGCGCGAGCGGAAGTACGCGCGGTGTCGGGTGGAGGAAGTATGCGAAGAAACACTGCACGTGTCCTCATGGTGGCAATAGTTGTACCTCTGCTTGCAGTCTCCGGGTGCGCGCGGCGGACGCAGGACAGCAGTACGGTGACGAGCGGGGAGTACATTGTCGGGTTCCAGGATGTCTCTTCGGGCACTGCTGTTTCGGGGATGGTGCACCCGCTGCGCTCGGCGACGCTGACGGCGCAAGTGCAGGCCAAGGTCGTGGCAGTGGCTGTCAAGGAGGGGGACAGTGTCAAGGAAGGGCAGGTGCTGCTGCGTCTCGATTCCCGCCTGCAGGACAACCAGCTTGCGCAGGCGGAGTCGCGCTACCGCGCTGCCGTTGCCAGCAGAAAGGTGGCTGCGCTGTCCGGCTCGACTCAGACCCGGAAGCAGCTCGAGGCATCGCTCACACAGGCGCTGGCGCAGCAGGTCGCCGCACAGGTCAACCTGCGCAACTTCGATGACAAGGACACGAGTCCCGAGCAGCTGTCCAACCTCGAGGCGCAGGTGGCACAGGCGGAGGCGACACTGCGGAGTGCACAGAACAGCCTGAAGAGCCTGCAGGACTATGACACGTCGGACCTCCAGGTCGCCATGGCCGATTTTGCGGTACAGCAGGCCGAGCTGAGCCTCAGCATGGCGCAGACACGGCTTTCCGTGCTGCAGAGCAAGGGTGTCACCGACAGCCAGAAGGTCCAGCTGCAGGCCCAGGTGGACCAGGCGCAGTCGAGCCTGCGCATTGCGCAGCTGCGCCTCGACGAGAGCGCCAGAAGCCCGCTCACGTCGCCTGAGTCACTGGCGGTGCTGGAGGAGCAGGTGGCACAGGCACGCTCCTCGCTCAAGGTCGCGCAGTCCAACTTGGACAGCGCCAGCTCCACGAGTGCAGCATCGGAGAGCGACATCGAACTGCAGCGCATGCAGGTGGAGTCAGCGCAGGTGTCGCTTCAGAATGCAGAGGCCAGCTACAGGGTGGCTGTGGCGGGCGCAGACCAGAAGAAACTTCAGATTGCGTCGGCAGAGGAGCAGGTCAAGCAGGCGCAGAGTTCCCTGACCATCGCCCAGAACAACCTCGAGTCGACGCGCACGACCGTCGGGGCGCGCCCCAATGACCTGGAAACGCTGAAGGCGCAGGTCCAGCAGGCGGACGCCGCGGTCGAGCTTGCGCGCGCCAACCTGGCGGCCTTCCCCGACACGGAACAGCGCAATGCGCTTCAGCTTCAGACAGCCCAGGAACAGGAGCGGCAAGCGCTCCTTGCCCTGCAGGCACAGCAGCTGGGCAGCGACAACTACGTCATCACGGCGCCGTGGAACGGGACCGTTCTTGCCGTGAACGTCAGCGCAGGCGACCTGGCCTCCCCGCAGGCGAGCCTGGTGAAGGTTGCGGACACCTCGGCCTGGAACGTCGAGAGCTTCCTCGACGAGGTCGACATCCTGAGCGTCAAGCCGGGCCAGGCGGTCGACGTCACCATCGACTCCTACCCGGACCGCACGTTCCCGGGGACGGTGGATGCTCTTGGCCGGACGCTCACGCGGACACCCGAGGGACTCAACTCCTACGCGCTCAAGATTCGTCTGACCTCTCCTCCAGCGACCATCGTCGACGGCATGTCTGCCGACGCGACCATCATCCTGAAGACCGCGAAGTCCGTGCTGGCGGTTCCGGTCGAGTCGGTGGTCACTGAGAGTGGGAAACGCTACGTATATGTTCTGTCCTCTGGAACCGGCGGCCGGACCACCACAACCAAGACCGAGATAGGCGTCGGCCTGGAGGGCGACGACTATGTCGAGGTGACCTCCGGGCTGAAGGCGGGTGACCACATCGTGCGGGAGCCGCCTATCACGACGGACACGACACAGTTTCCAGGTTCGCCGTTCAGCGGCGGGCAGTAGCGGAACACAGATGGCACTCATCAGGACGAGCGA
>DAOOUZ010000089.1:0-4453 GCA_035369785.1 Candidatus Cryosericum sp.
ACAACCTTGCGGCTGAACCTGCTCGACCTTCTGGCTGAGGCCGAGAGGGCGCACCAGCATGTCCTGGACAGCGCGTGGGCACAGTGGCCCTCTCCGCTGGACCGTCTGGCCTCGGCTGCGTTTGCCACCTACTATGGTGACTCAGACGGGGCGGCAGTCTTTGGCCCCGACGACGTTCAGGAACTTCGGACGTTCCTCGAGGAGCACCACCCGGGCGGGCAGGATGAATAGCGCCAAACCACGCATTGTGCTAGAATAGGCGAGCAGTCGTTCGCGGGCGACAAGGCCACTGGGCACGGGAGAGAACAGCCATGGAAGTCAACAAGGACAAGGGACCCGTCTTCTCACGCTATGACAACGACCAGATAGTGGACTACAGTCCTGTTGCTGAGCGCATCAAGCCTCCGCTCAGCGCCGAGGAGGTCGAGTTCATCCTGGCCCACAAGCTGGATGTGCCGGACGCCCGGAGAGGCCTGCATCGATTTGAGAACCGGACTGGTCTGGACCCGGAGGCTGCCTCATTGTCACAAGCTCCGGCGCTGCGTGACTTCGGCGCCACTGCCGGACGGACCCAGGCCCGTCGCGCTCCGTCTGCCGCACAAGAGCACAGTCGGCCGCAGACACGGGCTCAGCAGAACGCTGTCACGATAGGCATTCTCATCTGGATTCTGTTTATCCTGGTCTCCGTCCTTGTCAGCTTCTTTGGACGGTAGGAGGCCCCCATGCTACTGTCCTGGATGCTCTCAGACACCTGGCTCATGCATGTGCCTGCGCGTCTTGCAGACATCATCGTCATGTCGGTGACGGTCTGGCTGGCATCCCGCTGGTGTCGGACGCGCCAAAGGTCGTACCGGCGGGCACTGCTGGTGTCCGTCTTCAATGCAGTCCTCGGGGCAGGCCTGTTTGCCCTGTTTGTGTGGGTACGCGATACGGGTGCCCTGCCATGGCGCGGACCCCTGTGGCTGCCTGAGATGTTTCTGCTGCTGCAGACGGCAGTCGTGCTAGTGTTGGTCCTTGCGTTCTATCATGGCAACGGCTGGCGCTCCCTGAGTACGGCACTTACCGCGGTCGTTCTGACTGGCGCGCTCGAGGCGGGGATCATTGCCGGGCTGTCGCTCGTCGTTCCTCACGCTGCGGGCGCCTAGCATCTGAACCACCACAACCAGTATTCCTGCAGTTCAAGACCTGCGAAACGTGAGGTAGAAAATGTCCACTGCATTTCAACTGATATGGTTCGGGTATGTGTTCCTGTTTGACCTGCGTGTCGGAGGGTTCGATGTGCTTCCGGACGCGGTTGGGTATCTGCTGATTGCTCTCGGCCTGCACCGCCTGAGCCGCGTCAACCAGCACTTTGCGGCCGCTGCCCGACTCGCGCCCCTTGCCATGGTGCTGTCCCTGGCCGACTTCTACCAGCCCTCCAAACCCGGGACGGGTCCTCTGGTCCTGACTGGACCATCGTTCAGCACTCTCACGGGGGCACTGCTCACCGTTGGCACGATGGCCATTTTCGTCGTGAACATGGTCATGACCTGGCACCTTCTCATGGGCACGGCGCAGCTTGCCAGGCGCCACAAGGAGGACGACATCGAGGAACGCGCGGGAACGCTCTGGCCCGAATACAAGACGCTGCACATTCTGCTGCTCATCGTGTGGCCCATCGTCGCATTCTTTCCATCAGCAGGGTGGGTCGCCCCGCTGTGTCAGCTGTCGGTCGCGGTCATTGCGTATCTGAGCACGATAACCTGGCTGCGCGAGGCTGCAGACGTATTCAGCGACGTACCCATCAAGGGCACGTAATCCTGTCCTAGCGGATGCGCCGCGGGCGGAACGCCCGGTTGGCCCAGGAGAGCGCCTCGCGGTCCGTCACCTCGTGGAAGTCCTGGTAGAACTGGCCCACCGCCATCAACCACTGGGCCGCGTGCACGGCAACAACACGCTGCCCCCGGTCGTTCAGCTGGCGCATGACTTCACAGTCCACTACCGGCGTTCCTGCCGTCGGTATGCAGCCCATGCCGCTCACCACATCCAGGGCGGCTATCATGGTCGCCCCGGTGGCGATGCCGTCATCAACCACCAGGACGCGCGCGCCGCGTTCCCATGTCTGGGGAATGTACTTCTCGAACAGCTCCGCGTAGAGGACGAGGCGCTCCTTCTCGAAGCCAATCTCGGCGTCCAGACGCTCGCGCCGTTCACGCGCTGACTCAGGGGAGAGAATGGTGGCGAAGCTGCCGTTCCCGGCATAGCCAAGAGCTCCGATGGCCAACTCCGGGTCAGCCTGCGAGCGAATCTTGCGTATCAGCAGAACCCCGAAGGGCAGTCCCAGCTCCTGGGCAACCACCGACCCGACGACAACGCCACCCCGCGGAATCCCGCAGCACAAGTCAAAGACCAGCCCTTGACTGCGAATCTCCTGCGCAAGCCTGGTCCCGGCTTCTTCCCGCGACAGAAAGACCATCCTCTTCCTCCTACGGCACGCACCCGGCCCTGTTCCAACACTGCTGACATCAGCATGACAAAACGACGGATTTGTTCAACACCCTTGTGTGAGGGTGGAGGGTTGTATCGGAAGAGTCGTGCTAGGGCAGTTCGAGGTACCACGCGATGGCTATCTCATCCTCGCTGCCAGGCGTGGCGCACATGTACAGGCGGTCGATGCCGCCAATGGTGAAGCCGTAGTCGCGGTAGAACATGCATGCGGTGACGTGGATGTCCTGCGTTTCGGCGCGCAGCCAGTGCAGGCCTCGTGACAGGGCCCATTCGCGGACCGTGTTCATGAGGGTCGTTGCAATGCCGCGGTGGCGGTGTCCATGCTCCACCCGCAGTTCCCAGACACGCACCATATGGTTGCGGTCCTCCTGCGCGCAGACCTGTCCCACCAGCTGGTCCCCGACAAAGGCAAGAAAGATCACGGCGTCTTCACGCCCGATGTAGGCCAGGTCGGGATGGGAGTCCTCCACCTTCTCATACGGATGCTCAACCGAGTCGACGTCGAAGTCAAGTCCGTCTCCACAGGCGGAAACCTTGACACGGGCATTGACAATGTAGTTGCTGCGAAGGCCGTCGACGTACTGGGCAAGCTCGGGCGTGGCCTGCACGATCCGTATGTCCAGCTCTGTCATGTTGTCCACGCTCATATGATACGCAAACCCCGGCAAGAAGGTGGAAGTCAGCATTCACATCCGGTCAACTGCTGGAACGCATCGGTCGAACGTGGTATGGTAGTGTATGCAGCAGACGGAGATGACACATGACTGACCCATCAGCCCTGCCGTTTCATGCGGGGCACCTGTTCATCATAGGAGGCGGCAAGCGGCCGCCGGAGATGATGCGCGCCTTCCTGAGCCTGTGCCGCGCAGGGACTGGCTCTGTCGCCATCATCCCGTTCGCAAGCAGCCGCCCCGAAGAACAGGGAAGCGCACTTCAGGAGGAACTGCGGGCTCTCGGGGCGAACCGTGCCGACGTGCTGGTCACCACCGACGCGGCAGCGGCACAGGTGGCGGAGAAGGCCGGGGGCCTCTTCTTCACGGGAGGCGACCAGAACGTTCTGGTGAACCGGCTGGCAGGGACGCCGTTGCTCGCCGCCATTAACAAGGCCTGGCGCCATGGCGCCGCCCTCGGAGGCACCAGCGCCGGGGCTGCCGTCATGAGCAGGATCATGCTGACCGGCAGGGAGTACGGCAGACCGGAAGCTGAGGGACTGGAAGAGGGCGATGTGGCCGATGCCTTCGTGTCCGTTTCAGCGCACACCGTTGAAACGGCGGAGGGCTTCGGCTTCCTCGACGCCTGCATCGTCGACCAGCACTTCGTGCGCCGCAAGCGGTTTAACCGCCTTGCAAGCGCTGTGCTGGAACACCCCGACCTGATTGGCGTGGGCATCGACGAGAGCACGGCCATCATCGTGGACAGTGCGGGGTTCGACGTCACCGGCGAGGGTTCTGTCGTCGTGCTCGACGCCAGGCATGCTGTGGAGAACGGCGTTGCATCCTCCGGAGCCCTGTACTGCCGCGGCATGAGCATACACATACTGACCGAGGGGCAGCACTTCGACCTTGCCAACGCGGCAGAAGACGATACGGGGAGGACTCCATGAAGGAAGAACTGTGCAGGGCTGCGGACAGGGCACGTGACGAGCTCATCGCGCTGAGCCATGCCATCCATGACAACCCTGAGCTGGGCATGCAGGAGTATCACGCAGTGCTGTGGCAGACAGAACTGCTGCGCAAGCATGGATTCAGTATCCAGTCGCCCTACGGCGGTCTGCAGACGGCCTACCGCGCCACGTTCCGAGGGCGGGGGCCGGGGCCGCACATCGCATTCCTCGCCGAGTACGACGCGCTGGCGGGGGTCGGCCATGGATGTGGCCACAACGTCATCGCGGCAGCCTCGGTGGGCGCGGGGCTTGCGCTGGCGTCCGTCATGGCAGACCTTGACGGCGAGGTGATCGTCCTGGGCA
>DAOOUZ010000090.1:0-4444 GCA_035369785.1 Candidatus Cryosericum sp.
CGAGTGCAATGCCGGCTGCTCCGAGGCGCTCACGTATTCGATCAGCATCCTGATAGTCGCCACGGCCCCGTGCCATCTGACGGCGGGCCATCACCAGCTTTAGGAGGTCTTCTGCAGAGAGACCAACAGGAGCCTCTACACCGAAGTCCTCTGCTACAGCGGCGATTGCGTCGCGCATGCCGTGAAGCAGCTCCATCTTGCGCTCAAGATATGCTCGTCCGTCGTCCAGTCCGAGTACCTGCATCGCAGATTGAAACGCGCGCTGCACGCAGGTCGCGTCCACCTCTGCGCCAGTCTGCAGGCCGACTGTCCGCCGTACCTTGCTCATGAATGCATAAACAGCAGCCAGAGCTCGCGACGTATTCAGATTGTCGGCGAGCGCCTCATCAAACTCCTTCAGGAACGAGGCACAATCATCGGCGGATTCTCCGCCACGGCCCCCGCCAGCGGAGGTCGGCAGTTCGCTTGCGAATGACTGGAACTCCACCATCCGCTCGTAGGCCGCAAAAGCCTGGTCAAGCCCGCCGAAGCTGAACCTGAGGGGCTTCTGATAGGATGTCTGCAGCAGGTACAGGCGAAGGACCTGACCCGGGTATTGCCGCAACAGGTCGTGAATGGTCACGACGTTGCCAAGGGACTTCGACATCTTCTCGGCCCCCATGTTGACCATCCCCGAGTGCATCCAGTACCGCACAAACTGCTTGCCCCCGAGTGCTGCTTCGCTCTGGGCGATTTCGTTTTCATGGTGGGGGAAAATCAGGTCCTCGCCGCCCCCGTGGATATCAAAACCCGGACCCAGCTCTCGAAGACTCATTGCAGAACACTCGATATGCCAGCCCGGCCGCCCTTTGCCCCACGGGCTGTCCCATGCAATTTCCCCGGGCTTGGCGAACTTCCATAGCGCGAAGTCCAGCGGGTCCTGCTTGGCTTCGTTCACCTCCACTCGTGCGCCGCTCCTCAGCTCATCGACCGAACGGCCCGAGAGCTTGCCGTAGGAAGGGAACTTGCGCACCGAGAAGTACACGCCGTCGGATGATTCGTAGCCATACCCGCCTGCCAGGATCCGATCGATGAGCTTCTGAATGTCGCCTATACTCTCAGAAACACGCGGCGTTCGGTCGGGGGGCAGGACGTTGAGCTGCTCCATGTCCTCCCGGTACTCCTCAATGTAGTGCGCCGAAAGCTCCAGGGGGCTGACTCCCTCCGCATGCGCCTGCGCAATGATCTTGTCGTCGACGTCCGTGTAGTTGCTGACGTGGGTCACGGTGTATCCTGCGAACCGCAGATAGCGCTTCAGCAGGTCATAGACTACTGCTGTGCGCGCATGGCCAATGTGTGCCGGGGCGTAGGGAGTTACGCCGCAGACGTACATCCCGATCTTCCCAGGCTCCCGCGGCTCAAGCTCCACCACCTTGCCCATCATTGTGTCATGAATCTTCATGGCTTGTGGCCTCCGCCCATCTGTTCTACGTACAACCTAACAAAAAAGGCAGCAGGTACAATGCCCTGCTGCCTGGCACACATTGATGGTGAACTGCTAACGCTTCCTGTACTGCGTAGCCTTGCGGGCGCCAAGAAGTCCGTACTTCTTGCGTTCCTTGATGCGCGAGTCACGCGTCAGCAACTTTGCTCTCTTGAGAACGGGCTTGTTGTCAGCATTCTGTTCCACAAGAGCCCGGGCAATGCCATGACGCACCGCCTCGGCCTGACCATTGAACCCGCCGCCGGCTACGCTCACGATTGCGTCGAACGCGGGAGAGCCGCCCATCACGGTAAACGCCGCCATTGTCTTCATGGCTACCGTCTGAACAGGAAAGTACTGTTCGACAGGCTTGCCGTTCACGACGATCTTTCCGGTTCCTGGAACGAGATGCACTCTCGCAATTGCCGTCTTCCTCTTGCCTGTACCCCAGATCTGTGTAGCTGCCACACTATCCTCCTAGCTTACTTTGAACTCAACAGGCTTCTGCGCCTGGTGAGGATGCTCGGGCCCCTGATAGACACGAAGGTTGCCCAACAGTTCCTTTCCCAGCGTGTTCTTCGGCAGCATGCCTCTCACAACACGCTTGAGCAAGAAATCCGGTCGCGTTGCCAGCATCTTGTTCCAATCCGTGGCCTTGAGGCCGCCGGGATAGAAGGAGTGATGGTAGTACATAGTCTGCGCACCCTTCTTCGGGTCGATGGCAAGCTTCGCTGCATTGATAACAATGACATTGTCGCCCACCACAGCATTCGGCGTGTACTCCGGTTTGTCCTTGCCGCGCAGAATATTCGCAATCACTACAGCAAGGCGTCCAACGCTCTGGTCGGTTGCATCAATTACCACCCAGCGACGCTCGACTGTATCTGGTCGAAAAAACGTTGTCTTCATCGATATCCTCCTGGAGAATGCTTTACTAGATTACCACAAACCATCCGTTAGTCAACGCCTGAAGCCTGTAGACAGACGAGCGGGCTTTGTGCCCGGAGAGGGATCGGGCCATCTGCACCACAACCAACCTGCAGGTCCGTCAGGGGTAGGCTACTGCAACAAGGTACAGACCTCCGGCGGCCATGACCTGTCGGGTGTACGGGGAATCAGCGTCTCCGCCGGCGAACACCCGCTCGCGGTCAGCCTCGCTGACACGCCCCTGGCCAGCCTTCAGCACAAAGTACGCCATGCGACGCACCATGTGGTACAGAAAGTGATCCCCGGAGACCATGAACATGATCCACGAATCCGTCTCGACGACTTCAGCCGTCCGTACAGTGCAGATTGTGTCTCGATTGGGCCTGCTTGGATCAACGTTGCCGAAGGAGCGGAAGTCATGCGTGCCAAGGAAGGCGTGTGCAGCCTCGTTCATGGCGCCAACCTCCACCGGATACGACAGCCTGTAGGCGTACCGCGCCAAAAAAGGACTCCAGCGGTCTTCCTTCACAAACACGTACGCGTAGGACTTGCCCGTCGTAGAGAAACGGGCATTGAAGGTGCTCTGTTCGGCATGACAGCTTCGTATTGACAGCCACTCGGGCATCATGACAGGCAGCCTCCGTGCCACGCGCTCATATACACGTTCATCCCGCACCACAAAGCTCACGACATTCTGCAGCGCATGCACTCCCCTGTCGGTGCGGGACGCGCCAACGACAGGCACAAACGAGCCGCACACCGCCTTCAGAGCAGACTCGATGACGCCCTGCACAGTCAGAAGGGTATCCTGCTTCTGAAAGCCGAAGGCGAACGAACCGTCGTAGGATATGTCCAGGCGTACCGTTACAGGAACAGCCGCCACAGAATGACTCCCGCAAGCGCAACGCCTGACGCAACCAGGACACAGGCATCAATCGATCCGAAATGCCGTTCATGATACCTGGTCCGCTCACTGCCGACACGGAACCCGCGAGCCTCCATCGCCACTGCCAGGTCATCGGCCCGCCGAAAGGACGAAACAAACAGAGGGATGAGAATAGGTATGAAGCTCTTCATGCGCGCGACAAGGCTGCCCTCGCCAATCTTGGCGCCACGCGAGACCTGCGCGCGAATGATACGTTCCGTTTCCTCAAGAATGGTAGGGACAAACCGCATGGCGATGCTCATCACAAGCGCAATCTCCGCCGAAGGTATGCCCACACGGCTCAGCGGCTTCAGGAAGTCCGCAATTGCGTCGGTGAGCTCAATCGGGGAAGTACTGGCGGTCAGCAGCACGCTGGTCAGCGTCAAGAGGACGAGCCTGCACAGAATGAAGAGAGCAAGGATGACTCCCTCACGCGTGATGCGTAGGAACCACCAGCTCCACAGGATAGTCCCCGGCGTGAAGAACATCTGCACGACAACGGTGAGGACGATGAGGAACACGATAGGCTTCAGCCCACGCACGAAGAAACGCAGTGGAATCCCTGACAGCAGAATCCCGGCAGCAAGCACGACCGCGAGCGGCACGTACTGCTGAGTTTGCGTGGCCATGAACACCGCGACCATCAGAATAACCGTGGCAATGAGCTTCGCCAAGGCACCCGCCCGATGAATGACGGAACCCCCGGGGTAGTGCTGGCCAAGGACAAAACTGCGAGACGTTGCCACTAGTGCACCCCGGAATCCGCCAACCAGCCGCGAAGGGAATCCAGGAACCTGCCTGACGACGATTCATCGAGGGGTAGAGTGCACCCGCTGTCCTTCAGTGCACGAGCCAGGCGGTAACTTTGTGGAAGCTCGAGACCTGTCCTGTTTACCAGGTCCGCGTTGCGGAAAAACTCATCGGTAGAACCTTGGAATGCCACTGAGCCCTCATCGAGCACGATGACGCGTTCACAGAACTCTGCAACTTCGTCCATGTTGTGGGAAACCAGGATTACCGTCACATTGGACGACTGGCGCAGTGCTTCCAGTTCGCCCAGAACAGTCAGTTTGGATCCCGAGTCCAGCCCCGCCGTAGGCTCATCCAGAACAATGTACTTCTGACCCATC
>DAOOUZ010000091.1:0-4321 GCA_035369785.1 Candidatus Cryosericum sp.
TCAATTGTGAGGATTTTCAATCAGGCGAGAGAGTTTGGCAATAAATCCGCTTGAATATGCGGATTTTTGTGGACGCGATACCATGCGACCAAATATCCTCGCGAACTCAAGGATTTGTGGGTCCAGCCAGCCCGGATGACACCCGGGCAGCGCCGCCGCTTTATGGGCACGCAGTGAAATCATCTCACTCGCGTGCGACACTCAACCGTGGTCATCAGCAAGGCTTGCTTGGTCGCCAGCGGTCCGCCGGCAGCGCTTCGACCGCACTCCTCCTTGGCGCCCGCAGCCGCGTCGGCACTTCCTTTGTGGCTCATGTCCGCTCTGGCAGCCAGCCTGAACCAGACTCGTCACGGCCGCTGAGATACCCGCAGGCATCGACAGCCCAGACATGCTGCCGGTGAAACTCGAGGTAGGCCTGATGCTCGGCGCGCAGGCCCGAAACCTTCAGCGGCAGCATCAAACCCAGAGCCGCGCGCCGCTCGATGGTCAACCCTGCCGAGAGTTGCACCACACCTGCCGTGTCGACGGTTATCCACCCGGCATCAAACAGCGCATCCAGGTGTGGCGCCAGCAGCAGGCCGTTGAACACGTCCAGCCGCTGCTCGTCGGTGTCGCACTGGGCCCAGGGGCGGATATGAGATGCCCGCAGCAGCGCCGGCACGTCCAGACCCGTGACGCAGCACTTCCCTTGCCAGTAGTCCAAGAGAGCGCCGCGGAACAGGCCTTGCCCAACGCGTTGGACGCCCAGGCGCTCTGCCTCGGTCGTCTTGGGCATTGCGGCCGTCTTTATCTTGAACTCGTCGGCCACCCGATTCGGCTTGGTTCGTGCGTGAGCCGCCGTTGTGCGCAGCACGGCGTAGAGCTCGCCGTATCCCTCGACCTGCATCGCCTGGCCACCCGCTTTCAGATCAAGGAGCGCGGGGTCCGATGCGCTGACCTCGAAGGCATTCTCGCCAGCCACCTGCACCAGCACTGTCTCCGGAAACCGGGCAGACCGAAGCTCCAGTCCATTCGCATGCGAAATCGCGGTCATCTCGAAGCCGCAATCGGATGCTGCTTTTTCCAGGCGCAGACGGTCGAGCGGGGTCATTACGCCCCTCCAGACAACTTCACGTAGCCTTGTCGAATGACATCGGCAATTAGTGGCCGCCGGGCGACCAAGAAATCGTCATAGCTCAGTTTCCACCAGTTCGGCGGCAAGGCATGCCAGCCCATCATGGCTGCCAACGTCTCGGTGTCGAACCTCTCGGCGTACTTGGCCCAGTACTCGGTGGGCGGCGCATCTGAGATGGCGATGTTGTCGTCCCACTCGACCAGCGCGTAGTTCGCAACCTGGTTGATGTCACGCACGCTCTCGACGCCCTGCTTCTTCAGGTACTGCCTGGGGAATAGGTGATGCCGCTCCAGCGCCTTCTTCTGTCCCAGCGCTGGAGGGTCCAACAGGTCCGCCACCGGGCTCTGCGAGAACAGCGCCCGCGCGCCAAGAAGCGTCTGCGCCGCATAAAAACCGAACAGCGCCGGACTGCGCCCAGCCGACGTTGCCAGGTTCAGCGGCAGGGTCTTGGTCCAGTAGTCGTTCGTCAGCGTCGCAGCTTCCACGGTCGCCAGCCGGTCGAGGAACTGACCAGCGGTCTTCAGCTCACGCAGCTCTGCCAGGTCCTGCTCCATGCGCGATTCGGGCGACGAGGTAAAGCGCCCGGTCAGCAGCGACATGAACAGCCAACGCGCGATGGCGTTGCGCAGCTTGAAGCCCTCCACGTCGTACTCGGTGCGGCCGAGCAGGTACAGCTGGTAGGCGAACACCAACGCATTGACCGAACTGATGGTCTTCTCGCTTCGGTAGCCGGCAGCTCGGACGACATTGAGGAAGTCCGCCCAGTAGGTCAAGTTCAGCACTCGCCCCTGGGCATCGCGCAGCTTGTCGAACTGGCTCTTGCGCTGCTCGGGGCTGACTTCGCCGCTGGCCAGATCCTTGCCGCGCAGCAAGGAATAGACGTGCTCGAGACGGGCCCGCCGGAAGGCTACGCCGACGTCGACGCGCAGCAAGTGGTCGGGGTCGGGCTGGAAAATCTGGTTGAACGGGCTGGCCTGGCCGGCGGGCGCTGGTTGGCGTGCGGCACGGCAGAACTTCTCCAGTTCGGTACGGCCATCGTCCCAAAACACCGACATCAGCGTCAGGATGAAGTCCGACTGGTTGAGCTTCTTGCCCTCGCTGTTGATGCGCACGAAGACGTCTGCCACCTGCTCTTCGGTGCACTGCTGCGACAGCTCCAGCGCGATGAACGGAAAGTTTGTCAGGCCGGCCAGCCGGCCGATGGCGTCGGCCACCTTTTCCTCTTCGGCCTCCGACACTTCGCGCGCAGCGGTCAAGCGCTTCAGGTACTCGCCGATGGTCTTGTGCGTTGGCCGGCTGAACACCTCGGAGATATCGAGAATGTACTCGGGGTCACGCTCGGTCGTCGCGTCCGGCACGGCAAAGGTGCCGGTCTGCGGTCGGAAGGCGATGCGGATGTGCTCGCGCTCGAAGTTTTCGCGCAGCACCGCCTCACGTCGCATCACGGCATACAGCGACGTCAGGCGCTGCTGCCCGTCCACGATGAGCAACGACGGCGCCTTCTGCTTGTTCGCTTCGCCGATGACCTTGGTGTCCACCCCCTCGGCGCCGGTCTGCCAGAACAGGAAGTAGCCGACCGGGTAGCCCCGGTACATCGAGTCGAACAGGTCGCGCACCTTGGCGTTGGCCCAGACGAAGGGGCGCTGGATGTCGGGCAGGCCGATGCGGCCGAGGCCGATGTCGTTGATGAGGCCACCCAGCGAGTAGTGGACCTCCTTGAACAGCGTGTCAGTCATATTTCCTCAAAGGAGTCCAGCAAGACGGAAGAAGCCCGTCAGCGTCAGAAACGCAGCACGGACGATGCGGCGGTCCATCTCCGAATGCGCGGATTTCTCGCCATGGAACAGATTGCAGCGAACCCGATAGATGGCGGCGATGACGTGCGGCCAATCGCAGGGAATCGGCTCGCCGTGCTCGCGGTGCCATTCAGCGCATTTCGGCTCGTACTCATTGATACCGAGAGCGAGATAGTGTTGGACCAGTTCAGCACGGGGCTTATCGTCTTGGCCGCGCACACCAGCGTGCCGCAGGCGCTGGGCCTTGAAGATGGGCAGTAAGCTGACGAACTCCCCCGCATCTTGGCGAACGTCGGGGTGTTCGTTGAGGACTCGCTGAAAGCGTTGGCGCAGCCCCTCATCGGCCTTGAGTCGGCGCATGTACTCGCGGTCCTGGTCCTGTCCTGTGACGCACGCGGCCCAGGCGTTGACCGACATCCACGCAAAGATGAAGGCCTCGAACGTCGCATCCTCATTGCCTCGCTGCTGCCAGGCACGTTCGAACCAGGAGGCAATGAGTCGTCGGCCGTCTTCATGCAGCCTACGGTGCCGCTCCAATGGCAAGGGTTCCGGAGTGCGTGCGTCTGGCGGCGTTCGATAAGGGCACCCGTCCAGGTTCCGTCGGCGGGGCATCGCGGTGCTTGTCACTGCTAACCCTCAAGCGGCCTGTTGTTGCTCGCAAGTCGGTCCCACGCCTCCAGCACCAGCCTTTGCGTGCGGTACTCGCCCAACTCGCGCAGCTCGTTGTTCTTGAGCACGCGGAAGGTTTCACTGGGGTAGTCCGCGCCCAGCACGTCCGCCGGGTCGAGGATGTAGCGCAGCTCGTCGCGGGTCAGGCCGTAGAGGCGGGCGTAGCAGGCGTCGAGTTCGGCGCGCAGTTGGGCGCGGCGCTCGGGGTTCCAGGGGAAGGGGGGCAGCGGGGTGCCGTGCTGCTCGGGCGGGCGCGGGTCCGCGCTGGGCAGGGCGGCCAGCAGGTCGTCGGCCCAGGATTGCATGTCGTGGGCGGTGTGGGTGAGTTCCAGCACGCGCGGGACGATGTAGGCCAGGTCGGCGGGGGTGTAGCGGTCGGGGGGAATGACCGGCAACTGCTTCATCAAGTAGAAATTGAAATTTAGACCGCCTAGTTTTTGCCTACAGATGTAGTCGAAAGGGAGGCAGACCAAGTTTGCAATCAGCGCAGCAGGCAACACACCCTCTCCAGTACCAGGCGTCATTAGAAACACGCTGTCGCCTGCAGCAACCCGAGGCAATATCGTCATCAAACATGTGCGCTCATTTGTGGCATTGGTTATGCGTCGATATCCCATCAACCACCTCGGGCTGCGGCGGTCCATCCAGGCGTCCAGCCAGTCCAGCGCCATGCGGGTGGTGCCGGGCGTTTGCAGGGTTTGCAGGTGGGCCAGTTCGTCGCTGCTCAGGCCCAGGCCTTGGC
>DAOOUZ010000092.1:0-4300 GCA_035369785.1 Candidatus Cryosericum sp.
CGGCGCGCGCAACAAGCGCCTTGTCCCGGATGTCACCCCACAGCATCTCGACCCTGCCCGCGTACCCCCGCGCCTTGCGCCGCGACAGCGCGGACGGCACGTCCAGGCACCGGACCGTGGCCCCCCGCGCCAACAGCGCGTCAACGGCATACGTCCCAACGTTTCCAAATGCTCCCGTCACCAGGACGTTCATGTGGTCCTCCCTTCCATGCATGTCATCACGTACGCAAGTTCGCGCTGCAGCACGCCGCCCCAGTCGCGCCCCTGCGGATCCAGCAGACCCTGCAGCAGGGTGCCCAGCACGACGCTGAGCAGCAGGGCGGCGCCAAGCGTCGCATCACCGGCCTGCAGACTTCCCTCAGACTCGCCCCGCGCCAGGAGAGCCTCAAACATGGCCTGGTACCTGCGGAGCGTCGCCATCATACTCGCCGCCACCTCAGGTTCCGCCTTTGCCTTCGCCCAGAACTCCAGCAGGATGTTCCAGTTGCTGCCGGCCACCTGGAAAATGCTCCCGGCATCATCCGCCATGCTCGCAATCTGCTGGGGAACACTGCCACCCTGCGCCTGCACCGCGTGAAACCGCCGGTCCAACTGGTCCAGCCACGCCCCCAGGAGGGCAATGAAGGCTGAGCTCTTGCTGGGGAAATGGTGGTAAAAGGCGCCCTTGCTGACGCCCGCCAAACGACAGATGGCATCAACGCTGGTTACGTCGTAGCCCTGCCGTGCGAAGCTCTCCGCCGCCGCGGCAAGAATCCGGCCGCGCGTTTCCTCGGAACGTTCCTCCTGCGTCATGGCAACCTCCCAAACCGGCACATCAACAAACCGACCGGTCGGTCTAAGTATTACCCTGAATGCTGCCTGGTCAAGAACACAAAGAACGAAATCCCGGCGAGCATGCAGAGGTTCTGGCGCTTACGGTTGCCGCACGCCAGACAGCCCCTGCTCGATGATGTCCCGCACCTGGTCCTCGGCCGCGGTATCGGCAGCAAGCCCCGCAACGAGCGTGTAGTACGCGGGCAGCTGCCCTGGAGTCCAGACGATGGTGATGCCCAGAACGTCTTGGGTCAGAGCCCCCACGTCGAACCCCAGCGACTCCAGGGAGTAGCGCATCTGGTCGGGATGCAGGCAGGGACCCCCGGTCTCCCGCGCGCACACGGCACATACCTTGCAGTTGCCGGAGATGAAGGCCATGCTTCCCGGGAAGGTGTGCTCCGCAGTGAGCAGTGCCGGCAGCATCGGCTGCTTGACCGCATCCAGCGACGCGAGGGTATAGGCGTCCACCTTCTCCTTGGTGTCCATGGCAGCCCTGGTTGCCTCATCGTACAGCACCTGCACGCCAATGACGTTCACGACCCCGTACTTCCGCAGGAGGCTCTCGGGCTCGAAGTCGTACGGCGGGCATGACCACCTGTTCCCGTAGTTGGGGCATTCCTTGCAGTACTCCAGAAACTTCGGGCGGTCGTAGTAGCGCGCCATCAGGTCCGCCATCCCGGCCGCGCGCACAGTGATAGTGGTTGTCATCATGCGAGTTGCTGCCTCCTGATTCCGTGCAGCTCCGAGCCGGACCCTCGACGGGCCAGCAGTCTTCTGCTGCTCACGGGTGTGCCTTGAACGATATCAGTATACCCGAAAACCGGTCAGGAAACGGTCGCAGGTGGAAAGCACGCAGCCGTCCCGGCCCTTGCTCACGCAGCCTCCATGGACGCGGCAGCAGGGAACCGTATACTGCATGTACGTGGCCAGGCACGGCGGCGTGCCAGGGCGCAAGGAGGCAAGCAGTGCTGACGGTGCTGATGCGCGTTCTTCCGGTCCTTATCGGCTATCTGCTGGGGTCGTTCCTGCCGGCATACTTCCTGCCGCTGTGGACCCGCAAGGTCGACATCCGGACTGTAGGCGATGGCAACCCCGGGACCATCAACACGAAGAACACCATGGGCCCGGCTCTGGGCTTGCTGGTCGCCCTGTACGACGTCAGCAAGGGGCTGGTCGCGATGCTCATCGCATGGGGCTGGTTCAAGGCGCCCACCTTCATCGTCATGCTGGCCGGCTTCGCTGCCATCCTGGGCCATAAGTATCCCTTCTACCTGCACTTCAAGGGCGGCCGCGGCATCGCCGCCACGGTCGGCATCTTCGTGTACCTGCTGGGCAAGACCAGCGTCGACGCGATGTCAACGGAAGAGCTCGCGCTTGCTCTGGCCTTTCTGCTGACGTATGCCGCCCTCATCATGGCCGCGACGCACGACGGGGACTTCCTGGCGACCACCCTGCTGCCGACCGTCGGGGCCATCCTCGCCTTCTATGTCCACTCCTACAGCGAGCTGACCCTTGTCCTGCTGCTCATTGCGATGATTGCCTACGAGAGCATCAAGAACCTGCGGCGCGACATGTTCGTGCTGGCGCCGGACCGTCCGACCCTGTGGAGAATCTTCGCCCGCCCGCTCGCCATCCTGGTCGTCATCCTCGGCCTGTTCATCAGCCGGCAGACCATCCTCATCGTCGCGGGTTCGGCGCTGGCGGCGCTGCTCGTGCTCGAACTGCTTCGCGTGGTCATCCCCGGGCTGGAGCGGGCACTGCACCGCCGCATCCTCGGAAACGTCATGTTCCTGCGGGAGGAGGAGCGGGGCAGGATGTCCTCGCTGACAGTGTTCTTGTTCGGCCTGTTCCTTCCCCTCGCCTTCCTGCCACAGGGCGTCGCCTACGCGAGCCTCGCGTTCTTGTCGGTGGGGGGCATGATGGCGCGCATCGTCGACCTCAACTTCGGCAAGACGCCGCTCCCCTCCACGAAGGGTTCCACGGTGCAGGGGTCGACTGCGTTTCTCGCGGCGTCCCTCATCATCGCGTACTTCTTCTGGATTTCGCACACCCTGCCCCTCCCCGTCGGGCTCGTGGGCGCGTGTGCCGCCACCCTTGCGCAGCTGACGTCGAGGTGGGTCAATGACAACCTCAGCGTGCCACTCGTTTCAGGCGCCGTGATGCAGGCGGTGCTGCGGCTCCTCCCCTAGCGGATGGCTGGGTACTTCGTCCTCTGCTTGGTGCGGTACGGGAGCATCGTCAGGTAAATCCAGATGAACAGCTGGCGCATCCATCCGTATTCCTCGAAGCGCCGGGTGGAGGAGAACACGCTGCGCGTGTCCATGTAAAAGTACCGCGACCGGCGGTTGCACGCCGCCAGCATTTTTGTGTCCTCGCCAAAGGCAAGCGTTTCGTCAAAGCGGATGTCCCGCAGCAGGTCCCGGCGGATGACCTGGATGGACCGTGTCGTCCGCGTCAGCCGGTTCGCGACGTTGTAGAAGTGGTACCACCCGCGCGCGAGGCGCGAGTCGGGATACGGCAGGAGGGAGACCGTGCCGTGACCCAGGTTTCTGTCCGCGTGCGCCCGCAGAAACCGGTCGAGCTCATGCAGGAACGTCGGTCCCAGCGAGGTGTCGGCGTCCAGGAAGATGACCCAGTCGCTCGCCTCGGCCAGCAGCTCGATGCCGCGGTTCTTTGCTTTCGAGACGCCCGGTTCAGCCAGCGTCTCGACCGTGAACCACGGCAGCGCGGCCTGGGCCACGACCGCGGCGGTGCGGTCGGTGGAACCGTTCTGGACCACGATGACCTCCATGCGGTCATGCGGATAGTCCAGCTGCCCCACCGACGTCAGCAGCCTCCCGACGTACGCCTCCTCATTGTGCGCGGGGATGACAATGGAGAAGAACAGCGGTTCATCCATCATGATGCGACCCTCCTGGTGGCAGATGCCTCATCGCGGTGCCAGGAACACATACCATCCGGCGACGGCGACAGCCTGCACGGCGACGACCAGACCGAAGCGTTCGAGGAAGCTCTGCTTGCTGGTCTTGTGGTGAAAGAGGCGCATGCCCAGCAGTGCGCCCGCGGTTCCGCCAGCGAAGGCGAGCGCCAGCAGGACCTTCTCGGGAATGCGCGTGGCGCCGGTCCCCGCCACCAGCTTGTCATAGCCATAGGTGAGGAAGGTCACCGCAGTCATGACGGCCAGCCATGCCTGCAGCCAGTCGAGCCCCGTCAGCACGCGGTGCAGCGCCAGCGTTCCAGCGGCAGCGATGCCAAAACAGACCACTGCGGACGTGACCACCACAGGCGGCATGCCACCTCGATGTCTTGCTGCTCTCCTGTCCATGACCATCCCCCCATGTGCACCCGGTGCCCCGGGCGCCCAGACCCTCGGCGGGCCAGCGTGTTGTTCCATCATACCGGGAATGACGCGAGGTGCAACGCAGGAATCAGGATGGCGATGGCACTTGCTTTTCCAGTGGCAACGGTACAATTGCGTTGAGGAAAG
>DAOOUZ010000093.1:0-4290 GCA_035369785.1 Candidatus Cryosericum sp.
CCAGGGGCTCGAGCAAAGTCACCATGGTGTTTCCGACCGAGACGCTGCAGGCGGAGCCGGTCCTGGTCCAGCAACTGGTTTCGTTGCCAAATGTGGAGTTGCTGCCCGGCGCAGCACCTGCCGCCGTGGAGGGAGGAGAGACTGTGGAACGGCTGCGCGTGAGGCTGGCAGCAGGCGGAGAGACCTCCCTTGATGTGGCGGGTATCTTCGTGGCAATGGAGTTCGTGCCGACCGGCGAACTCCTCAAGGGTCTGGTCGACGTGGATGCGCACGGGTACATCGTGGCACCCGAGTCGACAGAGACCGGCGTGCCGGGGCTGTACGTCGCCGGCGATGTCCGGAGGAAGTCACTCAAGCAGATTGTCACGGCAGTTGCCGACGGAGCGGTTGCCGCCCAGAAGGCCGGAACGTTTGTCCGCGCGCGGAAGGGCAAGGCGGTGCCTCAGCCCGAATCGTGACGGCGTCGCCGCTGGCGAGCTTCCCGCCCTGGACCGCCTTCCACCCTGGAATCGTGCGGATGGCGACACCTCACCGTGCGTTTGTCGGGAGTGACAGGAACATGAATGCACGAGGGCCGGAGCACTGCCCCGGCCCTCGTGCAGAATGCTTGGGAAAGCTGCGTTATCCCAGCAGCAAAGCAAGTACTGCTTTCTGAATGTGGAGCCTGTTTTCAGCCTGGTCGAAGACGGCACTCTGGGGTCCGTCCATCACTTCATCGGTGATTTCCTCGCCACGGTGTGCGGGCAGGCAGTGCAGGACAATGGCATCCTTCTTGGCATGCTTGAGGAGCTCAGGCGTAAGCGAGAACGGACGCATGATGGCCACACGCTCATCGTGTTCTGCCTCCTGTCCCATCGAAGCCCAGACATCCGTGTACACGGCGTCCACATCCTGGACTGACACAAGCGGGTCGTTGGTGATCAGCACCGTGCTTCCGCTTTGCTTCGCGATGTCGGTGGCTTGGCGCACGATGTCTTCCTTGGGCTCGAAGCCCTTGGGCGACGCGACAGCGATGTTCAGCCCCACCGTTGCGCAGCCGAGCAGCAGGGAGTTGGCGACGTTGTTGCCATCGCCAACGTAGGCCAGTCGGAGACCCTTGAGCGTGCCCTTCTTCTCCCGGATGGTCATGAGGTCGCCCAGAATCTGACACGGATGGCTCAAATCGGACAGTGCGTTGACCACCGGCGCATCGCTGTTGGCCGCCAGGTCGATGAGGTCCTGGTGTGCAAAGACCCGCGCTACGATGCCCTGCGTGTAGCGCGACAGGACGTGTGCAGTGTCCGAGATGGTTTCGCCCCGCCGCAGCTGCATGTCGTTGGAATTGAGATACAGCGCGTGAGCCCCAAGTTCGAACGCTGCGACCTCGAAGGAAACACGGGTGCGTGTGGAGGCTTTCTGGAAGATCATCGCAATGGACTTGCCTTCCAGGTAGTGCTCCTGCTTGCCCGCCATGGCGTCCATTTTCAACTTGTCACCGAAAGAGATAATCTCGAGGACCTCCTCCTTCGAGAAGTCCTTGAGACACAGCAGGTCGCGCCCTTTGAGTTTGGTAGCCATGGCTCCCTCCAACTCAGATCAGGCCGAACTTCTTGAGGACGTCCGGGATTGTGGGTGTTCCAATCTCCTCGAGCTCGTAGGTCACGCGGACCGACGGCTTGGTGAGTTTCATGACGCGCAGAAGATCGATGGGCGTTCCCATGACGACGACGTCACATGGGGTGGCTTCGATGGTCTGGCGCAGGTCTTCGATCTGCTCGTCGCTGTAACCCATGGCGGGCAGAATGCTCATCTTCTGCGTGTACTTCTCGAAGGTCTGCTTGATCGAGCCCACCGCGTATGGATGCGGGTCGACGATTTCTGCAGCGCCGTACTTGGTTGCTGCTACATAGCCGGCTCCATACGTCATCTCACCATGTGTGAGGGTGGGACCGTCTTCGATGACCAGCACGCGCTTGCCACGGATCATGTCCGGATCCTTGACAAACACGGGCGAGGCGGCTTCCACCATGATAGCCCGAGGGTTGACCGCATAGAGGTTGTCGCGGACGGTCGCCAGCTGGGCCGGGGTAGCAGAATCGATCTTGTTCACGACGATGACGTCTGCCTGACGGAAGTTGGTTTCACCGGGGTAGTAGGTCAGCTCATTGCCTGCGCGCAGCGGGTCCGCAACAGTAATCTTGAGGTCTGGTACGTAGAAGGAGAAGTCGTTGTTGCCACCGTCCCAGATGATGACGTCGGCCTCCTTCTCTGCAGAGCGCACAATCATCTCATAGTCGACACCGGCGTAGATGACGGCGCCCATGTCGATATGGGGCTCATACTCCTCGCGTTCCTCGATGGTGCACTTGTACTTGTCGAGGTCTTCGTACGTCGCAAAGCGTTCGCATGCCTGGGCAGCCAGGTCGCCATAGGGCATCGGGTGACGGATAGAGACCACCTTCTTGCCGGCAGCTCTCAGGGCGCGGACGACGGCACGGCTGGTCTGGCTCTTGCCGGAACCGGTGCGGACAGCCGTGATGGAAATGACGGGCTTGCTGGACTTGATCTGCGTGCTCTTGGGGCCAAGAAGGCTGAAGTCAGCCCCGTCAGCCAGCACCTGGGAAGCCTTGTTCATGACCTTGACATGGGGCTGGTCGGAATACGCGAACACTACTTCATCGACATTGAGCTCAGCAATAAGCTTGTCGAGATCGGACTCTGGGTAGATCGGAATACCATTCGGGTAGAGCTTGCCAGCAAGGGCGGCAGGATATCTCTTGTCGTCGATGCCGGGGATCTGGGTGGCCGTGAACGCAACGACCTCGTAATCGGGGTTGTCGCGATAGACGACGTTGAAATTGTGGAAGTCACGGCCCGCAGCCCCCATGATCAAGACCCTCTTTTTCATAAAGCCTCCTCTACAGAGAATAACGTCCAATGCGCCTCTCAGCGCATCCTGATTGTACCGCCATGGGACCCGATGTCAACCTGTCTGCTGTCCGTCGCCGTTGACTATCAGCGTGTCACCGTATAATGGACTCACTGAGGTCGGTCGGTCCCGCCTGGTCAGGCGGTGCAGTGTATCCCGTGGAGCGGGCCGTTTTTGGTGAGGTGGATGACAGCGATGATACATGAGTCAGTGCGGCGGTGGACATCGGTTGTGCTCATGATCGTGGTGAGTGCTTTCTTGGCTGGTTGTGCGGGCAGCGCGTCGAGTGCTGATTCGATGGTGCAGGCCCCGGTGCTGGTAGGAATCAGCCTGCGTGAGGCGGAACAGAAGGCTGCCGCTGCAGGCGTCGCCGCGCAAGTGACATCCTCCGAGCCCTCCGATACGCTGCCGGTGGACTTTGTCCTCCGCCAGGACCCTGAGCCGCAGACCATGGTGCGCCGGGGAAGGATCATCTCGCTCGTGACGAGTTCGGGGCCTGTTTCCGTGACACTTCCGGACTTCGTGGGTGGCCAGTTCGAGGCAGCCCAGACCTTTATCAGGGACAATGGCCTGGTACTCGGCGACCTTGTCGAAAACGTTGACACGAGCGCGGTGGGCACGGTGCTTGCCCAGGACCCGGCGGCCGGATCGGACGTGGCGCGGGGCTCCGTAGTGACCCTCACCGTAAGCCGGGGCACGATGGTCGTGATGCCTGACCTTGTGGGTCTCAGCCTCACGGAGGCGCGGAAGCAGATGAGCGCCCTGGGCTTCACCGTGAGCAAGGTCATCGTGTCGCCTCAGACGACACAGCCTGCTCAGCTGGTGTTGCTCCAGGAGCCCGCTGCAGGCGATTCCATCGAGAAGGGCGCCTGGATCGAGTTGACAGTCTCCAAGGTCCCCCAGTGATGACACGGCGTCCGCTGGTCTCCGTTTCTGTGCTGAGCACCGACTTTACGCTGCTGGGTGAATCCCTGCAGCGCATCCGGACATCCCTGGCCGACAGCGTTCACCTTGACGTCATGGACGGTCACTTCGTGCCGAACGTCTCGTTTGGCCCCTCGATTGCGGGCGACATCGCCCGGGCCTGCGGCCTCCCCGCCAGCGCGCACCTCATGGTCGACGCGCCCGAGAACATGTTCGCCGCCTTCACGTCGGCGGGTGTGGGGGAGGTGCTGTTTCACGTCGAGGCAACCCGCTATCCGTTCCGGGCCCTGGACGTGCTGAAGGACGCCGGCGTACGCGCTGGCGTTGCAGTCAACCCCAGCACGCCCATCGAGGTTGTCCTTCCGTTGCTGGACAGGCTCGATACGGTGCTCCTGATGTCTGTGGAACCGGGTTTTGGCGGCCAGGCGTTTCTTCCGGGCACGCTGGACAGGGTGTCG
>DAOOUZ010000094.1:0-4287 GCA_035369785.1 Candidatus Cryosericum sp.
AGCCCCCAAAACGGTCACGACAAGCGGCTAGCTGAATGGGTACTGCAGCGTCACCATGCGGGCCGCGCTGTTCCAGAGGACGGTCCAGCCCAAGGATTCTGCAATGAACCGGACGGGAAGCAGCGTATGACCATTCTTGATGACAGGCACCACCGAGGCATCCGTATCAAGGGGCGTGGCAGCACCGTTCACCAGAGCCGTCCTTGAGCCGATGGTGAAGACAATCGTCGTCCCCTTCCACGTGATGGTCACCTTCTGTGCCGCCGCGTCCCACCCAGCCGTCCCTCCTGCCTGCTCGACCAGGGCCCGGATGGGCAGCATGGTCCGGTCATGGAGAATGACCGGGGCAGTCTCGAGCGGGATGGTGGCCTTGCCTGCCAGCAGGGTCGTGGCGCCAATCACAAGCTGCATTGTTCCGGCTGGTGCCCCCGACGGATCATACCGGAAGAGGCCCGCCTCATCGGTCCCAATGATGAGGGCACCCCCTGCAGACGGGTCAGGACAGAGGGCACGGCCACTGAGGCCACTGAGTTCAGGAGCAAGGCTTGCCCACGTTGCGCCGCCGTCACGCGAGCAGAACACGCCGCGAACAAGCGTTTCGGCAACAACGGTCGAAGGATCGCCTGGTGCGACACAGAGCCCCCAGGCGTCATAGAAATGCGGGTCTTCTCCAGCGGGAGCAAGCGTGTGAGCAGTCCAGTACTCCCCGCCATCGCTCGAACTGTAGATGCCGCCGGGTTCCATGGTGGCCGAACCCTTGCTGACGAACAGCGTGCCCGTTCCCGGGTCGAAGGCCATCGCGAGGACGTGCGTTCCCGAGAGGTCACCGCCAATCGGAGTCCAGCTGTGCCTGCCCTCAGGCATCCGCCACAAACCCCCGGTGCCGCCAGCATACAGCATCCCGCTTCCTGAGTCGAGTACGAGGCTCTTGACAGCCTGCCGGAACGTCCCCAGCCCGTCGCTCAGCTTCGTCCACGTCGTGCCGCGGTCGGTGGAGCGGTACACGGTACCGCTCAGTAGAGGACCTGCGTCTGTGCCGATGTACAGAACGCCTTCATGCTGCGGGTCGGTCACACAGCACAGTACCGAGGGCGTTTCAAGGCCTGCAGAACACTTCTTCCAGGATGCTCCGCTGTCCATGGAGCGGAAGAAGCCCTCGTCCGTCCCGGCGTAAAGTGTCGTGTGCACGAAGGGGTCCACGGCACATGTTGCGAGCCCCGACCCTGTCAGGCCCTTCGCAATGCTGGTCCATCCGAGGCCGCCATCGGTCGAGCGGAAAAGACCGCCCGCTGTTGCGGCGTACAGGACAGACGGTTGTGCGGAATCGACAGCAATTGCCGTGACCCCCATTCCCGTCATGCCTGTGGCAGCTTGCACCCATGACGTGCCAGCGTCCACCGAGCGGAAGACACCTCCGCTCGTGCAGACACAGAGTGTGCCAGCCGACCTGGGGTCGGGCACAATAGTAAAGGCAGCCTGCAGCGGGAAGCCACTTGTGCGCTTCCAGGACTTGCCAGCATCGGTCGAGCGGAAGAAGCTTCCGTCGGCACCGAGTGCGTAGACCGTTCCTTCGCGGCGCTGGTCCACGGCGACAGCGCGCATGTTCTTGGTCGTGAGACCACCGGCAGCGGCGCTCCACGTCGTCCCGGAGTTCAGCGACTTCATGATGCCGTCGCTGCTCGTGGCGGCGTACAGCGTTGTGTGCTTGAGCGGGTCAACCGCAATGCCGGCGATCGTACCCTGACGCGGACCCTTCGAGAGGGTCGTCCAGTGAGCGCCACTGTCCGTTGTCCGGCAAAGACCCCTGCCGTTGGTGCTGGCATAGATAGTCGAGGGCGTCACGGGGTCCACGACCATTGCGAAGATGTAGCTCATGTCAACGCTCGACTTCAGCAGGGTCCAGTGGGCGCCACCGTCCAGTGTCTGGAAGATGCCGCTCTCCTCGCCGGCATACAGTGTGGAAGGATTCTTCGGATCCAGCGCAATGGTCTGCACGCCGCCGGAGGATGTGCTGAGTCCTGTCAGCCCTGAGTTCACCTTCGTCCAGGTAGCCCCATGGTCCGCGGAGCGCAGGACGCCCCCGGCACCAGCAGCTGCATACACGGTGCCGGACGCACCAGGAGCGACCACCATGCCAGTCACGAAGGTTCCTGTCGGCAGGCTTGCCAGCCTCTGCCACGACAGCGCACCGTCCGTCGTCCGGTACAGTGCCCCGTCGTCCGCCGCGTACATGACCGCAGCATCAGCCGGGTCGACTGCAAGAACGCTAATGCGAGCACCATACAGGGGAAGCCAGCTGACGGTTCCGCTGTTGACGGTTTCACCCTGCGCCGCCTGGACAATGGCTCCGCGAGACGGTACGCACCCGATGCTGCTGATGGCAAGACACAACGCCAGCACCACACTTCCGAGAGAGAACCACCGCACGTTCCTCTGCATATGCACCACCTCCGATTTGTTACTATATCACGCAAGGCCTGCCCTTACTACTAGACATGAATGGCAGGCGATTTGTTCACGCTGGTGACGCCGCATTCACCAAAACGCCTGCACGCGTGCTATCCTGACGCTGCAATGAAGAACCTTCTGAAACATATGGCGGGGCGCAGCAGCGGGGAACTGGCGGACGGGCAGTTTCTGTTCTTCTCCATCGTGATTCCTGCGCACAATGAGGAGAAGTACATCGGCACGACGCTTGCCGCACTGTGCCAGCTCAACTATCCACAGGACCGGTTTGAGGTCATCATCGTGGAGAACGCATGCACCGATGGGACAGCTGACGTTGTGGAGCAGGCCGCCCTGCCCGGCTGGACCGTCCTCGATACGCCGCAGGCAGGGGTATCGCACGCGCGCAACATGGGCATCGACCATCTCTCAAGCGCCAGCGATTGGGTTATTTTCCTGGACGCCGACACACGCTTCGAGCCCGGGTTCCTGCAGGAACTGAACCGCTACCTTCAGGCGCGCGCACGCCGCAACCTCGGCACCGGCATGGTGTCCCTCCTGCCGGAGCCCAACTCGCTGCGTGCCCACTGGTGGTACACGGTCGTCAACATCGCGACGGGCATGGCACGCGCAACAAAGTCCATCCAGGTCATCCGGCGCGACCTGCTGCGCGAGGTCCGCTACGATGAAACGCTGACCTTTGCTGAAGACCTCAAGATGATGCGGGACTGCCAGCGCCACGCCCGCTATTTCTATCTGCGCAGCAGCAGTGTCTTCTCCTCCACGCGGCGCTTCGAGCAGGGCGGCTGGATTCCCGAAATCCTCCGCTCCCTGTACCTGCTCTCCCTTCCCTACGAGAAGAAGCAGGCCATTCGCTACCCCGCGCCGCGCTAGAACCCCTTCCCTCTCCGCTTGCACAGCCGGTGGAGTTTTCTCCGGTACTGCTAGCTACAGGATGGTGATGTCCTTGGGTGACCGGTTCAACACGTCTGCCTTGCCACCATCAATGAGAACGATGTCTTCAACACGCATGCCGAAGCGTCCAGCCAGGTAGATTCCCGGTTCAACACTGAAGGCCATACCGTCTTGCAGGACCATTGGATTCCCGTGGTTGATGTAGGGGGCCTCGTGGTCGGTCATGCCAATCCCATGGCCTGTGCGGTTCAAGAAGGTTGCCCCATAACCCGCAGATTCGATAACGTCTCGCGCCGCCGCGTCCACGTCACCTGCCGCCACGCCAACCCCGGCCGCTCGCTCGCCAGCAAGGTTGGCCTTCAGCACGATATCATAGATCTTGCGTTGTTCATCGGTGGGTTCGCCGACGAACACCATGCGTGAAGTATCTGAGCAGTACCCGTGGTATCGGCAGCCAAAGTCCAGGACAACAACGTCCTGACGGGTGATGACCCGGTCGCCACCGGTATAGTGAGGCCGAGAGCTGTTGGGGCCGGATGCGACGATCGTCTCGAAGGCAAGCTCTGGTGCCCCCTTCATGGCAAAGAGCTCGCCAATCTTCTTCTTGACTTCTCCTTCAGTCACTCCCGCATGAATGAACGGTAAAACTTCCGCCGCCACTTCGTCCGCAAGCCGTGCAGCCTCGCGCAGGAAACCCCGTTCTTCTGTGTCCTTGCAGGCACGCGCTTCCTCGAGAACACTGCTGCCCATTGCGAATCGTCCCGTGGTCACTGTGCGCAGGCTCAGGAGATCCACAGCCCGGATGGCATCGTTGACGCCGATTGTCATACGGTCCATATGATACTTCTGGTTGGCGGCCCGGACTGCTCCCAGGAAGCCATCCGCATCACTCCACACGAAGATATCCGCTGCCGCGCCCAGGGCTTC
>DAOOUZ010000095.1:0-4244 GCA_035369785.1 Candidatus Cryosericum sp.
GGACGGGGATCCATCATGCGCGCGGAGTCGTCTCCATGGCTTCATCGGGTCCTGGGGTGACACAGTCTGACATGCAGTTCTTCATTCTTGAGGCAGATGCGTCATCGCTTGACGGGAAGTACGCGGCGTTTGGCCGGGTGGTGGACGGGATGGACGTTGTAGACAAGATAGCAGACGTACCCGTTCGCGAGAATCCGCTGATGCCGGGCGAACAGTCGATCCCTGTAGATGCGGTTACAATTATCCGGGCGACCGAGGTCGCTCGCCAGGGGGAACCATGACACAGCAGAACAGGTTCGTACGCATGGAAACGTCGAAGGGCACGATGGAACTGGAACTGTACGCGGCCCGCGCACCTAGGACGGTTGAGCGCTTCATGAAGGCCGTAGGCAGCGGGGCGTACGATGGTCTGCGCTTTCACCGCATCATCCAGGATTTCATGATTCAGGGGGGAGATCCCCTGGGCAACGGCACGGGCGGCGGCACTGTACCATTTGAGGGTTCGGATGTTAGGCATGAGCGTGGTGTCATCAGCATGGCTGCTCAGCGGGCGGGAGTTGACCAGTCGGACATGCAGTTCTTCATCATGACGGGGACAGCACATGAGCTCGATGGCAAGTACACCGCCTTCGGCCACGTAGTACGGGGAATGGACGTGCTCGAAGCGATTGCTGCCGTTCCCGTCACGCAGGCGCCCTGGGGAGAGCGTTCACGGCCGGTGGAGGATGTGACCATCGTCAGCATGTCGGAAGTCCCAGGTCAGGCAGAGTGATGGCCATCCACATCGTGACAGATTCCATCAGTTGTCTGCCGGCAGGGTACGCGGAGGAACATGGTATCAAGGTCGTGCCCATTCGCGTGTCCGTGGATGGCGTGTCGTATCGGGAAGGACTGGAGATGTCTTCCGACACCTTTTACGAGAAACAGCGCGCTGGAGCCAAGGTGTCGACCACCCAGGCTAGTCCCGAGGAGTTCCGCGCGGTCTACGAAGAACTCCTGACCGTTCCCGGGGACCAGGTGCTCAGCATCCACGTGTCATCAGCCATGAGCGGAACGCTCAACAGCGCGTACTCAGCTGCGGAACAGACGGATCCGACGCGTGTCCGCATCTATGACTCGAGGATGGCTGCGCTGGGCCTCGGGTTCATGGTCATGCACGCTGCCGCGCTTGCCTCGCGCGGCGCCACCGTCGAGGACCTTGTTGCTGCACTCGACGCGATGCTGCCTCGCATTCACATCTACTTTCTCGTGGGTTCGCTGAAGTATCTGATCGAGGGAGGGCGGATTGGAAAGGCCGCCGGCGTTGCAGCCAGCGTGCTGCAAATCCGGCCGATCCTTACCGTGAAGGACGGAATCGTTGACGTTTTCGAGAGGCCGCGGACCATGCGGACAGCCCGGGACCGGCTGGTCGCATTGATAGACCAGGGTGTGGTGAGGGGGTTGGAACGCATCGCGTTTCAGTACACGGGAAACCGCTCTGAAACCGAGGCCCTGCGGAGGGAGTTTTCAACGCGGACGGGCATACCTTCCTTGCTGACGCCGATTGGTCCCGGTGTGGGATGTCATACCGGACCTGACACGATGGGCGTCATTTTGGTCGATGCTTGAAGCGAACACACTCGGCCACCGTGCGCGACCGAGGGCAGGCGTAGGCAGCAATGGCAGGCTCTCGCTGGCATTGCGGGGGAAGGTGGCCGGACCGGGGCTGCACCGCCGGTGTATGCTTGCATGAGTTGGAGTAAGGGGTCGTTGGGTTACTTCCTGGGGAAGGTGCTGGACTGGGTTGGTGCGAAGCGTGCAGCCGCGCGGCTGTTCTGTATCGCCCCGCGCTCAGACTACGCCGGCTGGTGGGCGGGAGTCAGCCTTCTCCAGCAGGGAGCGGACGAGGAAGCGAGGGCACTGCTCGAGGGCCTCTACGAGGCCCACCCCGCGTGGAAACGGACCAAGCGCCTACTGGCCACGGTGTATCTTCGGGGTGAGCCGGAGCTGGCTGCCGCCTTGTACGCGACGCCGATGGACACATGGGACGAACTCACTCTGGGCGACCTGCTGTTCTTCTTCCTTGATCGGAAGGAGGAAGGCCTCAGTCATTGGCGGGCAGCGTACACGGGCCTTGACTGGGAGACCGGCCGCGAACTTGACAATCCAGCCAGACTCATACTGAAGAGGCTCTGGCGTTTCACCCGCGACACGTCGTACCTTGAGCAGTTTGCGAAACTGGACACGGACAACGTTCGCCAGCAGGACATCGTGGACTACGCCAACCTTCTGGCTTCACGCGGAGAACTCGACCAGGCACGCGAGATGCTTGACCGCGGGCTGTACATCTACCGGGGAGACTCTGCTCTGACCGCGTGCTGGGAGAAGCTCGGGTTCGGAAGCCTTCCTGCCTACAAGGTACGATCCGCCGGAGTCGCTGCCCTGCGACACAGCGTTCAGACTGGCCTCCTGACCGAGGTGACCGACCTGCCGACTGTGGTGAAGCAGGTACATGAGGACTATCCGGAGGGGGTCATTACCATTGCCAGCAGTGTGGTCACCATGTGCGAGGGAACGCTTCTGTGGATACCAACATTCCACCCTTCGCGACTGGCCCGCCTGCTCGGGCCGTTCACCGGGCACGGAGCCGGGCCCGTGGTCCACTGGTATAGCTACCCCCGTGAGGCGGCATGGAAGGTAGAGGCCTACATGGAGCTGGCAGGTACCCTCCGTGTCATCATTGGCGCCGTCGCGACGGTTGCTGGCAAGCTTGTGCGCCACAAAGGATGGTTCTACAGCGTCGTAGGTCCCGTCGCCAAGGCTGTCGACAGTGACAAGCTGATGCCATATGACGCGTGTCTCGTTCCTGGCCCTCTTGATGTGCAAGCCAGTCTCACACGGATGTCCTCGTGTGGTGCGCAAGTGGCTATTGTTGACGTGAACGACGTCTTCGGTGCTGAAATCGTCGCCTGCACGGACGGAGTGGATGTGGAGTGGCTGAGGCAGGCACTGGGAGACAATCCCGCAGGCAATGATGATTCCATGACTCCAATCGTCGTTGTCATGCCAGCAGAACGTTGCCAGCCGTGCGAAACGGTGCCGTCCTCAAGCTAGAAACACGGAGCTTTCGTCAGGTACCGGCATGTTCGCCCGGGAGGATGCCCGCGTAGACGGCGAGTTCCGTTGCCTGGGCTGTGGCTCCGTCCGAGGCAATGGGCGTAACCAGCAGAACGACCAGAGAATCCTTGCGGTACCCCTCCATTGCGGCCGTGTCGCCAAGGCTGTTGTTCTGTGCGTCACCAGCGAAGCCCTGCGTTCGCAGCCACTGGTCGATATCCACAGCGTCATCCGATGTAGCGGACTTGGCGATCATGACGACGCCAGACAGTGTCACCCTCGTGGGCTCAGCACCCATGGAACTGACATACCAGTCGAAACTATGGGGGACGGCCATCGAGAACTTCAGATTGCTGGCCGACTTGAGGTCACTCAGCAACTGTCGTGCAAGCGTAAGATCAGCGGTTGGAACCGCCGTTCCTGGCTGGTTGCCTCCGTGCCCCAGCATGTACCAGGCGACCCCGGCCGCAACGATGAGCAGAACCAGGAGCACTACCAACACTCGAATAGCGATTTTCATAAACCTGACCCCCGTGCATGTGACAGTAACAGTCTATTCTAACACATCCTCCGTGCCTGCAAGCGCCAAGAGTGGCTGTGTACCCCGCAGGGGCTCCGATTGACCTTTTCTTCAGGCGGTCTAGGATGAAGGCGGCAGACGCGTCAGGGGAGAGGTCACCGATGCAGGTCGAGATGGCGTGGCGTGATGAACGTGTGAACGTATTCGCTTTGAGTGGCATGACTGCAGGTCTCGAACTCGAACCCCAGTTGTTCGTCTGCAAGAAGCGTCCAGTGGCTCACCACGGCCTGTTTGCTCTCGACCCCGCTCGAGGCCGCGCCCGCTACCAGTTGTCCCCTCTGGGTGGTCTGCTCCAGGAGCGCGTTGTGCGGACCGACTATCCGCTGGTGTACGTTGCAGAGGTGGACGGCTACCTGCGCATTCCGGTTGCATACGCCGTTTTCTCGGGACTGTGTGCAGAGGGCTGGTTCACGCTCTGGAATCCTTCAGCGCCTCTTGCGTATTTCGAGGGCAGGCAGGAGGGATATCTTGCGCTCATGAGAATCTCGGTAATGGACAGTGCGGTGCCGGAGCAGCTGCTCCAGCGGGGCCGTTCCGGATCGAATTTCGTTTATTACCTGGATCAACC
>DAOOUZ010000096.1:0-4175 GCA_035369785.1 Candidatus Cryosericum sp.
CCAGTCGTTCTCCTTCACGCCCCACTCTTCAAAGTAGCGGGCGTAGTACGGCGGCTGATACGGTTCCATCACCATCGGATGCTGGTCGAACCCTTCGACGAGCAGCCCATCCTCGCCATTTGCATTGAACCGTGCAGGTCCGATGATCTTGACAGCCCCATGCTGTACCAGGTCGCGCGTCGCCTGCTCCAGCAGTGCGCTCGCAACCTCCTGATCATCCACTGCCTCGAACAATCCGACCCAGCCGACGGCGCCCGCCACACCCGGCTCATGGTACAGCCCGTCGATATACGCCGCAACCCGACCCACGTCACGGCCGTTCTTTGAGGCAACGTAGTACTGTAGAAACGTGCAGCGGTGGAAGAACGGGTTCGCGCCGGGGAACTTCGTCTTGCCGCGGCTGCGGTCCGGGTTGAGGTCATTGAGCTCGGTCATCATAAGCGGCATGACTTTCCGCGAGGCCGGAGTCTGATAAAACGGAACAGCCCACATGCACCTGATGAAGCGCTTCAGCGCGCCAAGAGCAAGCGGAAATGAGCCGTCCGCTGACACGGGCTGTGAAATGAGACGTTCGACGGTTACTGCTGTTTCCATGGTCGCCCCGGGGTCTGTGAGGTGCGGTTCTGTTGGCGGCCGCACCTTCGTACGTATACTGTCTGTGTGGTGCGCGGCATGCCGCGCACCATGATACACGGATTAGCGAATCTGTAAACTTGCAGGTGGCTGCGCGTCATGCCCATCATACTGGAAAACCTCGAAAAGATGTACGGCGACCGTCTCCTCTTCCGCTGCCAGCATTGCACCATTGGGGCCGGAGACAAGGTCGGCATTGTCGGGCCCAATGGCAGCGGCAAGTCGACACTGCTTCGCATGCTGAGCGGAGAGGACGATGAGTACACCGGTACCATCCAGATGGCTGGCGCATCGAAGTTCTGCTTTATTGATGCAGTGCCAGTGGAATCGGACCGCACGGTCCGCCAGATTGTCGCCGAACCATTCGAGCATCTGCGCGCTCAGGACGCCCGCATTCGCGAGCTGGAACAACTTCTTTCGACGAGCGAGGAAACCGATGAGTATCTGGAGGAACTCTCGCGCCGGACTGAGGCCTTTGAGGCGCAGGGAGGCTATGACTACCTCGTCAGCATGAACAAGGCGCTGGCGAGCCTGGGCTTCGGTGCTGGAGACCTGGACAGACTCGCCGGCACCATGAGCGCGGGTGAAGTATCACGCATTCGCCTGTCGCGTCTCGTAAGCGACGTCCAGGATATCTGGATGTTGGACGAGCCGACCAACTACCTCGATATCCCTGGCGTGCAATGGCTCGAGCGCCAGCTCAGGAGTCTGCGGGCAACCGTGCTCGTCGCCTCGCACGACGCATGGTTCCTGGACCAGGTGTGCACCAAGGTCCTTGTCATCGAGAACGGCGCGCTTCACCTGTATGCCGGAGGCTACTCCGACTACGTCCGCGTCCGCGATGCCGAAGCGCAGGAGCGCGCGGAACACAATGCAGAGGTAAAACGCGAACTGGAGCGTATGCGGGAGTATGTCGAGAAGTACCGCTATGGTACGCGTGCAAGTCAGGCGGCTTCGCGCGAGAAAGCCATGGAACGGCTCAAGTCCCAGGTCGACGGCGAGCCTGCCACTGCGCGGAGGCGCGTTCACGTCCACCTGCACACAAGCGGGGAAAGTGGCGAGATTGCCCTGCGCATGGAACACATCAGCAAGTCCTATGGCGACCACGCCGTGCTCCGAGACGCGAGCGTTCTGGTGAAGTCAAGACAGCATGTGGCGATTCTTGGGCGCAACGGAGCAGGGAAGTCCACCCTGCTGGGCATCGCCATGGGAGAGGTCATCCCCGACTCAGGCACAGTGTACTGGGGCCCGAGCGTCCGGTACTCATTTTTCCCGCAGAACTACACCCTGTTCGAGAAGGAGACGGCCCTGACATGGCTCATGACCAGGCGCCCTCGCATGACGGTTTCCGAGGTCAAGGCTCTGCTGGGGAGCTTCGGCTTCTCCGCAGACCAGATGGAACAGGAAACGGAGGGGATGAGCAGCGGCGAGAAGCAACGCCTGTTGCTTGCCCTGCTGTCTACCGAGACAGCGAACATGATTATCCTGGACGAACCCACGAACTTCCTGGACATCCAGACCCGCGAATCTCTGGCCGCGACTCTGCGTGCGTTCGAAGGCACCGTCCTCTTTGTGTCGCACGACCGCACGTTCATCGATGCAATTGCCGGACGCATCATCAGCATTGAGCAAGGGGCTGTCACTGTCCTCGAGGGCAACTACTCGGCGAACCGGCAACAGCTGTTCACGGAGCGCCGGCCCACAGGGTCAACGCCCCGGCAAACCAGCCCGACGCAGAACGGACACGGCGCACGTATCTCTCACAACAGGCTGGCAGCCCTGGAGGCACGTGTGGGCGCGCTGGAGCAGCAGATCGGGGACCTGGAGCGAGAACAGGCCAGCCTCACACGGAGGCTTCAGGATGAAGGCCCTGGCATGAGCGGCACCGAGGTGGCCTCCTTGTCGACGCACATCCATGAGCTGGAGGAGGAGCGTGAACGACTGTTTGCAGACTTGGAACGCGCCGAGCAGGAGTACCTACAGGCCGCGTCGTCGTGACTCGATATCTTCGAGCAGCTCCTGACGCGATGCGAATCCCCAGCGCTCAAGCAGCTCGTCTGACAAGTCATACACAAGACCCTTCTTGAGATAGTCCCGGTGCCCGACGAGGAGCTTGCGCTGGACGAGCGACACGACGGCCTTGTCGCTGCTTACGCCACGCAGTTCAAGTATCTGCCTCCGCGTCAGCGGTCCCTTCGTGATGACAAGCGCGAGGACTTCCATGGCCTGGCGGGACAGCCCCACCTTGGGCCGCGGCTGCGCAGGTTCTGGCATGAGACGGTCCGGGACTGTAAAGAAGTACTTCTGTCCGTCCTGCACCAGATGGATGCCACGGCTCGCATACTCAGCCTGCAACGTTTTCAGCAGCTTGCGTGTCACGGCCGTGTTCTGACCCGTTCGCCGAACAAGATATCGAAGGCCTACCGGACCGTTCGCTGCAAACAGCGCGGCCTCCAGACGCTGCCGTGCCGCCTGCAGCTCCAGACCCGAGACAAAGGTCTCGCCGTCGCTGTTCTCAGGCATCGCCAGTACCCGCGTATTCGACCACGATGTCGGCAAACCGGTCCTCCTGCGCGATACGGAAGATGCTCATCTTGGTCAGGATCAGCACAGCCAGGAAGCTGAGGACGACCCGCTCGCGCGAGTCAGAGGCGTCGAAGATGCTCTCAAAGGTAACGGTGCGACGTTCGCGCACCAGGTCCTGAAGCTCGCGCATCACTTGCTGCAGACTGAGATAAACAGGCCTCTCGACCTGGGCAGCGGGAGGCTTGCGCGCCGCGATGCGCTCGACAATGCGAGCCAGTGCCTCGAGCAGCGCGTCCGACACCTCTTCGCCCTCATCTGTCTGAACCGGAGATACAGCCCGGACGTTCGGTCTGCGGTACGGTGCCCTGCCCGCATTCACTTCCTGCAGGACCTCAATGATGGGACGGGCATACAGCCCTGCCTCGTCCAGCGCCTGGATCCCTTCCTGCAGTGACTTCTCCGCTGCGGCGGGGTGCCCGAACAGCACGAACTCGCTCTTGAGCTTGAGCAGGTCAGCCAGCATGTAGACCAGTTCGGAGTGCGTCTCCACCCCGGAGTCACGCCAGATGACCTGCGTGCAGAAGTCGACCAGGCGCTCGACGACTACCTCTGCAACGTCGGCACGGCCCGCGCGCCCCAGTAGTCTCAGGTTGTTTACTGAGTCGGAAACTCCCGCCACGGTCAGATCCCGATGGCCTCCCGCGCCAGCCGGACAGTCTCGGCAGCCTTGACGGATGCCCGGGCACGTCCCTCCTCGAGAATCCGGTCCACCGCGGACGCATCCTCAGCAAAGGCAGCGCGACGCTGCTGAAAGCCCGCCAGCCGCTGCAGGACCATGTCGGCGACCGCATGCTTGTGGTCCACGCACCCAAGGCAGCCCTGCTCGCACTGGGTTTTCGCTTCCCCCGCCGTGGCAGGCTGGAACAACGTGTGGTACTGATAGATGACGCACCCCGCCTCGGGGTGCCCGGGGTCGTTCCTGCGCACCTTGAGCGGGTCGGTATACGCGGTCATCA
>DAOOUZ010000097.1:0-2511 GCA_035369785.1 Candidatus Cryosericum sp.
TCCGGCTGCAGTCCACGGTCTGCAAGCTGCTGCTTCACGCGCTCGGGGTTTGCCTCGGGCTTGTCAATCTTGTTCATGGCCACGATAATGGGCACCTTGGCCGCACGCGCGTGGTCCAGCGCTTCCAGCGTCTGCTCCTTGACACCCTCCTCGGCGGCGACGACCAGGATGACGAGGTCCGTGACCTGCGACCCTCTGAGCCGCATGGAGGTAAACGCCTCGTGGCCCGGCGTATCGATGAAGATGATGGTCTTGCCCTTGACCTCCACCTGGTAGGCTCCGATCTTCTGGGTAATGCCACCCTTCTCGCGGGCAGCGACGCTGCTCTTGCGGATGTAGTCCAGCAGGGTCGTCTTCCCGTGGTCGACGTGCCCCATGACCGTCACAACGGGCGGACGCGGCTCAAACGACGTGAGATAGTCCTCCGGCGGCGTCACGTAGTTCCCGCCAAGAATGCCAGCAAGATAGTCGGCATCCAGCGGGTCCAGAAGGCTGCATTCGCGGACTGGCACGCCGTTCCTGAGCATGATGGTGCACAGTTCGTTCAGCTTGATGCCGAACTGTTTCGCAAACGCGGCGTACGTCACAGATTCAACAAACGCTTTGGGTTGTTCGACGGCAACCACTGGTTCGACTGGCGCAGGCGTACTCTTCTCCTTTTCTACGGGTGCCTTGGCCGACGGCTTGGCAGCCTTGGGGGCAGGGCCCCCTTTCTCTTTCTCGATGAATTCCTTCACGAGAGCGGCGGTGTCCTCTTCAATCGTACCTACCGCGCTCTTGGCCGGAACCCCCAGCCCGGCCAGAATCTCCAGCATCCTCGGAGACTTCACGTTCAGTTCTTTCGCGAGTTCATAGATCCGTACTTTCTTCATGTGTCTCACCTGCCTCACGCGTCGGGGCTGTGGGTGCCTGCCCCTCCTCTGATTGAACAAGTTCTACCTTGGCATCCACCAGTTGTTCCACGAGCCGGAGGTTCACGCCGGCCTTGCCGAGAGCCACCGGAAACACGTCAGGTGTTGCGCGCACCACAAAGGTGCCGTCGTCGCGGCGCTGGGCATCCAGCACCTTGGCCGGGCTGAACGCATTGACCACGTACTTCAGCGGATTCGGGTCATAGCGGATGACGTCGATGTGCTCGAATGCGATCTCGCGCGACACCGCGCGGATGCGCCCTCCCATGGGTCCGATGACTGCGCCGACCGGGTCGATCTTCGGGTCGCGACTCGAAACGGCGACCTTGGCCCGCTGGCCCGGCTCACGCACGATGCGCTTGATCTCCACAAGCCCCGAGCCCACCTCGGGGACCTCGAGTTCGATGAGGCGCTGGATGAAATCCGGATGCGCCCGGCTGAGGACCACGCGTGGTCCCTGCGGCGACTTGTCCACCGAGAGGATGAGTGCCTTGGCGACGCCCTGAAAGCGAAGACGCTCCCCCGGAATCTGCTGTTCCTTGGGCATGATGCCCTCGCACCGTGCCAGGTTGATCAACAGCCCCTCTTTGTTCTGGCGCAGAACCTCGCCGTTCACCAGAGTGCCAACCTGGGAGTGGAAGCGCTCGTACACAAGGTCGTTCTCGCGTTCCTTGATCTTGTCGTCAATGAACTTGCGCGCCTTCACGATGACCGGCAGCGGCAGCTGCTCAATCTTGACGGGCACCAGCACCTCATCGCCGACCTTGGCCTCCGGCTCCACCTTGCGGGCGTCCTTGAGCGTTATCTCGGTATCGGCATCCGTCACCTTCGTGACAACCGTCTTGCGTGAGAACAGCCGGACGAGGCCGGTCCCCGTGTCCGCCTTGACCAGGAAGTTGTCCTTCTGGTACTGCTGCTGATACGCCACCTCGAACGCTTCCTTGATGGCCGTCACGATATACTCCTTGGAGATGCCCCGCTCCTTCTCCAGTTCGTAGATCGCGCTCTGGATTTCATCCCTCATGCGCACCACCTCCCAATACCTCATCCCACAGCGAAATCTTCGTTACCCCCTGCAGTGCGAACGCGCGGTCCACACCCAGCACGGCGACGTGCACGGCCGTGTCATCAACTGCACCAAGCATGCCGATGACGGGCTCCTTCGACTCGCGGGTCGTCACGCGGACCATGCGCCCTGCAAACAGCTCCAGCTCACGCCGCGTCTTGAGCACACGGTCCAGCCCGGGGCTCGCGACCTCGAATGCGGGCAGCTCGTCCTCCCCGTAGAGGTCAATGAAGGAACGGCTGATGCCGCGGCTCACCACCTCCAGCTCGTCGACGGTGATGTCCCTGCCGGGCGTCATCAGCACGACGCTCACCATCCCCGGGACATTCTCGATAGCCACGACAACGGCATTGTTCCGAGCCGCTTCCAGCTGCACTATGTCAGAAAACCTTGTATCCATATACACTCCAAGTGAAAAGAAAAAGTGGCCCGCTTGCGCGCCCACTTTTCGTGTTCCAACAATATGAAACGTCCGAAAGCAGCGCCTCCGGACGTCATGTCGCTCAGTTGCCTATCACGTTCATGACTTTACAT
>DAOOUZ010000097.1:2611-4132 GCA_035369785.1 Candidatus Cryosericum sp.
ACGTTCTTGAGGACGTCGCCGTTCACCTGGTCTTCCTTCATGGTGATGCTCAGGACAGGGCGGACAACCGGCCCTCCGCTCGCGGGGCGGCTTGCGGCTGCTGCCTGTTCCGGCGTCACAAAGTCGACGAACTTCCTGGCGTTGAGCGACAGCTCGTCGCCGTCGTGGCGGACCGTGGCCTGCAGGACAAGCGCCCCCTCGCGGCCAAAGTACGGCTGAAACTGCGCAAGGGCGAACTCGAAGATCATGAGCTCCAGCTTGCGGTTGTCGTCCTCCAGCATGCACTTGCCATACGCGTGCCCCGCCTTCGACTTGGCTGTCTTGGCTCCCGTCAGCAGCCCCATGACGGTGACGCTCGCTCCGTCCTCCAGCTCCGCGCAGTCAGAGACACGCACCGCCTTGTACTTGGCAAGCAGCGGCTCGTACTGCTGGAAGGGGCTGCAGAAGCAGAAGAACCCCAGGGCCTCCTTCTCCATGGCGCTCACGCTTGCGGTATCGACTGGCATGCCTGTGCCCTGCGGCTCCTGCACGACTCCGCCGAAGAGACCGCCAGCTCCTTCATCCACGACCGGGCCCTTGCCCGCCTTGACAGCCTGACTGCCGAACTCCGCGAGCACTCGCAGGCGGTCCTCGCCCAGAGCGTCAAACGCCCCCGCCTTGATGAGGCACTCGATGGACTTGCGGTTCACCTTGGCACTGCCTGAACGCCGCTGGAAGTCCTTGAACGTCGAATACGGCCGGTTGGCCCGCTCGTCCATGATCTCGTCGATAGCCTTGGATCCCAGGTTCTTGATGGCCAGAAGTCCAAAGCGGATGCCCTGTGAACCATCCGCCTGTCCTTCGACGGCGAACAGCTTGTCAGACTTGTTGATGTCAGGCGGAAGAATCGCGATGCCTTTCCTGCGGCATTCGGCAACAAGCTCCTTCAACCGCTCCTCATCACCCATGCCCGAGTTGAGCAGGGCGGTCAGGTACTGCACAAGGTAGTGGACCTTGAGCCACGCCGTTCTGTAGACCATGATGGCGTACGCAACGCCATGCGACTTGTTGAACCCGTAGCCGGCAAAGAAGTCGATGAGGTCAAAGACATCCTCCGCCGTCTTCCTGGGCACCCCGCGCTCGACCGACCGGTCGACGAAGGACGCGCGCTGCTTGGCCAGGATGTCCGCCTTCTTCTTGGCAACGCCCTTGCGCAGGATGTCGGCTTCCTGCAGCGTGAAGCCGGCCATCTGGTTGGCAATCTGCATGATCTGTTCCTGATAGACAATGATGCCGTAGGTGGGCCGCAGGATCGACTCGATGCTGGGATGGTAGTAGTCGGCCCGCTCCCTGCCGTTCTTGCGGTCGATGTACTTCTGGATGCCGCCCGCCTTGATGGTGCCCGGGCGGTACAGGGAGATGATGGCCGTCAGGTCTTCTATCGAGGTTGGCTGAACGCCCGCCGCCACGCCCTTCATCCCGCCGGATTCCATCTGGAACACGCCCACGGTGTCGCCGCTGCTGATGAGCCTGTAGACTTCG
>DAOOUZ010000098.1:0-4112 GCA_035369785.1 Candidatus Cryosericum sp.
AAGGTGACCATCCGCCCGGCGTCGTCAAACCAGACAATGGGCTTCAGTTGAATGATGGTCCCCATGAGGGCCTGAGCGCCGGTCAGACGCCCGCCCTTGTACAGCCAGTGCAGCGATTCCATGATGAAGAACACCCACGTCCGGCTGCGGAGGTCTGTAACCGCGTCCACAATTTCCGTGCGGCTCTTGCCCTCATCCGCCATCCGTTTTGCCATCCGCCCGATCTCCAGCTGCCCATAGCCGCTCTGTCGTGAATCGACGACAGAAACACGGTCCTCGGCACCGAGCATCTGCGCAGCAACGTGGGCCGCGTTCACGGACCCCGAGATGGCGCTGGAAATCATCACACAGACAATCTCATCACCGGCGTCGAGGATCGGCTTGAAGGTACGGACGAGGTCATCCGGGTTCGTCTGCGCGCTTTCAAAGATGACGCCCTCGCGCTCCCTGCGATAGAAGTCCGCGGGTTTGATGTCGATTCCGTCGCGGTACAGGTGTTCCCCCTCACGAATGTATAAGGGAACCATGGTAATGCCGGCCTGCTCGAACTCCTCGACCGTCATGCCGCATGTCGAGTCCATCACTACCTTGACCATAGCACTCCTTTCCGGGCTCTTATGCGAGCCGCCACATCGTTCTTCCTGAAGGCAGGCGCCCCATACGCGACGGGCGTGTTGGCCAGAGTACGCGAGGCCCTACCCGGTACGCCCGCTTCGTTCGTCGCTACCCTTTCATGATCACACACGGCCCCAGAAGATCGGGACCGGTGTGAACACCGAGGACGCAGGATAGCTTGGTATAGGAAACAGGAACCCCAAGGATCTGTTCCATTTCGGCATGGAACTCCTGCGCCTCATCCCAGTTGTCCGGCCAGTGAAGGGTCGCCGCCTCGACCCCGTTCCTGCCGGCGTCTGCGACCAGCTTCCGCATATGCTCCTTGGCAACCTTGAGTGTCCGTGTCTTGTCATATGCCGTCATCTTACCCTCGTCGTCGAACCAGATGATGGGATTGAGTTTGATGACCGAACCAAGAAAGTACTCCGCTCCACTGAGACGCCCACCATGAAACAGCCACTTCAGCGACTCCATGATGAAGTAGGTGCGGGTGCGTGCTCGGATGTCTGCAAGAGCCTTTACGATCTGTTCACGGCTTTCACCTGCCTGAGCCATCTTCACTGCTGTCAAGCCAAGGTACCCCTCGCCGAAACCAGACTCGCGGGAGTCGACGATAGAGATCCGATCTTCCGCACCAAGTGTCTGGGCGGCAACATGAGCAGCATTCACCGACCCGGAGATGGCGCTGGAAATCATGACACAGACAATCTCATCCCCACCGTCGAGGATCGGCTTGAACAGATCGACCAGATCGCCAGGATTTGTCTGGGCCGTTTCAAACAGAGTCCCCGCGCGCTCGCGCTTGTAGAAGTCCTCAGGAAAGATATCGACCTGCTCGCGAAACAGCTTCTCGCCGTCACGGATATACAGCGGCACCATGGTGATGCCCGCGGCCTCGAACTCATCTTTTGTCATGCCCGTCGTCGTGTCCATCACAACTCGAATCATGCTCGCCTCCCCACGCATATACAGGAAGTGTACCAGAAATGAACGTTCGCCACAACCATTGTGCCATCGGCACGCTGTTATTCGCCCGGCCAGCATTGCAATTGACTCAGCGCGGCCTAGAATGTGCATTGTGAGGAACTATGGCAGGACGGGCAGGTTGGTTGAGGCAGGGCGGGCCTGAGCACATGCCCGACGCGGCGGGCGGCCGATGACACGAGCGGTACGCGTCGGGGGACGTGGCATCGTCATTTCCGCGCTTGCGGTATGCGCGTGGCTCGTGCTGGGAACGCGCCCGCTGTTCTATCTGGCTGCCTTCATGTCGCTCTACACGGCGCTCTTGGTTCCGGCCGTTCTCAGGACCAGCGATCACGTGCAGGTGGAGAAACGGCTGCGGCAGTCTGTCGTTCAAATGAAGTCACGAGATACGTTGACAATGGCCATTTGCGGGGTCTCGGATCACTCGCCCCTGTTCATTCATCTTCAGCCCGTCCTGCCTGACTATATCATCCAGGACGGGGCCCGATCATCGGGACGGGCTACGCTGCTCGAGTTTCACGTCAACCGCCGCGGCGTCTATGCGCTGGGCGGAGGAGCCATCACCGTATCCGATCCTTTGCGGGCGTTCCGCATGACGAGGCGTCTCGAGCCCGACCAGGAACTAACGGTCTTCCCGACGGTCCTGCCTCTCGAGAAGTTGCGCATCGCGCTTACCTCGCCACTGGACGGGCAGCGTGTCAAGTTCGCCCCAAATTACGACGTCTCGCAGCTCGCAGGCGTTCGCCCGTACGAAAGTGACCCGATGAATCGGATCCACTGGAAGATGAGTGCCCATCGCGGAGACCTGATGGTGAAGGAGTTCGCGCCTTCTGCCTCCAAGACGGTGGTCGTCCTCCTCAACCTTACCATACGGCATCAGCCAAGTTTCACGCTGGAAACGTTCGAGGACTACATGACGATGGTCGCCGCAAGTGTGTTGCAGTATGCGTATGACCACAAACTTCCATTCGGTCTGACCATCCTGGGCGACGAGACTCTTTCGTCGACAGGCTTTTCAAACGATGCAACGAACCTGTTCGCCTGCTTCAAGCTGCTTGCGAAGGCCAGGGCCCGTATGGACCAGGACCCTACCGGCACGCTCTTCCTCGACTACCTTCGGCGCGAGCGTCTGCAGATGCCTGCGCGCTCGCAGCTGTACCTCATCCAGCACGAGCTGAAGGAGGAGGAAATCGGTGTCCTGCTGCGCATGCAGGCTCAGTTTTCGCGGCTCTCGATCTGCCTGTTTCCACAGGGCACGTACCTGCTGTATGGGGAACGACCTGTGCCATACTATATGCCCGATGTCGAGCAGATTGCTCGTCTCAGAAAGACGCAGAGAATCCTGCGCGACGCCAGAGTGGACCTGTCCGTCATCGGCATCAACGACACGCTTGCCGCGCTCGGATGATGGTGGCCATGGGACAGGAAAAGCGTATCCTCCATAGCGCGTTCATGATCGTCTCGACCCTGGTTGTGTTCTGGATCGCACGCGACACGATTCCGGTCTGGGTTGTGCTTCCTGCGCTCGCCGTGCTTCTTGGCGCCCCATGGCTGCAACGGCACAAGCTGACCTGGGAAGCGATTGTTGCCGTTGCCCTCGTGAGCGTGATTGCCACGAACCAGGCGCGCCTGTCCATCGACTATGCCGCCCGCTATCGCGAGTTCTTCTTCCTTCTCGTTCCGCTCTGCTTCTATGCTGGCATTGTCTGGACGAGCCTCAAGTCTCCAGGAGAACCCGTGTATCTGGGGAACGTCGTCTGGCTGGGCCTGCTCGGCACGTTGGACACCACTGGGGCAGGAGTGACCATTGCAGTGCTGTCGTTCCTGGTCCTGGTCGCCATGATCCTGGCTGGTACTGAGGAGGATAGGCCACGTTTCGTCCAGCGCGCCATTTCGGTCGGCGGCATTGCAGTGGTGTCGACGCTTCTCGCTGTCTCACTTCCTGTCGAAACCGGCCCGTTCAGCACGTCTGTTGCACAGGGACTGCAGGACTTCCTGTTTGGACGGCCCGGTGAAGCGACGACGCCTGCACGTCACCCCACAAACTGGTGGAAGCCATGGCCGACGGTTTCGTCCAGTCGAGTGGGAGCCTGGCTGATACGTCTGGCCCTGCTGGAGGAGTTCAAGGCCCTCGGGGGTGCATTGCTGCTCCCCGCCGCTGTACTGCTTGCAGGATGGATCTTCCTGGGAACGATGCTGCAGGAGGGACCGGGCAGGTCTCTTCGCAGGCTGATGCCTGCGGTCGCATGCTGGCTCGGCTGTCTTGGCGTTTTCGCGGCTCTTGTCAGCATCGACAGCAAGGCCCTTGGTACGCTCATGCTGGGTCCTTCTTCGCCATGGTCCGTGAACGGTCAGCTGCTGACCCCCAGGACATGGCAGATGGTTCTGGCACTGCGCGCCGAGGTGACCTACGTGCCGTCGCGCACTGCCGTTACCCTCGGAACCGTGGCACGCTGCCTGTCGGGACTGTCCTGCCTGGCATGCCTGGTCACATGCATTCGCGAAGCCATAGC
>DAOOUZ010000099.1:0-4110 GCA_035369785.1 Candidatus Cryosericum sp.
CCTGGGTGTGGCTACTGGATACAGTGTTCCGCCGCTGGCTCCAGGATTGTGGTGGGCGCTCCCGTTGCGTCGCCTGTCGACCTATCTGTGGCCGCCGGCTGGAACCTGATTGGTGACCCGTTCAATACATCTGTCAGCGTTGCAGACATCACCAACTGGGACAAAGTCGCCCACTGCTATACGCTCGAACACGGAACATGGACGGCAGTGGATCTGAACTCTGGTTCGCTGGAGCCAGGACTTGGGTATTGGGTAGAACTTACTCAGGCCACGACACTGGGGGTGACACAGCCCTAGATCCAGATGTGTACGGGGGTGCGTTCGGGAAGCCCCTGAGAGTGTTCTTCGGGCACGGGCGGCCAATGCGACCGCCCGTGCCCGGTTCATTGTTCGGACAGAGAGGTCAAGAGGCAAGATGCCTTCGGTGCAGTGTCCTGGTAGGGCGCTTCGGACACGGGGTGGAACGGTAGGGGGGCGACTGGTACACGCTTGGAGCGGATTGTACACGATTTGGGTAGGAGGAGATGCGTCATTGGAGGGGGGATAGCGGCCGTGAGAACGTGCTGCGCTATGACCGGAACACTGCTTCAGGAGCCACTGACATCCTGTGACTGTATGAGTTGGCACGGAATGTGCACCTTCAATGGTGGATGGAGCATGCCCACGTTGAGGATGCTCCGTCGAGTTGGTCTCAGATGCGCACATTGACAACTGAACGCAAAGACAGTATCGATAGCAGAGAGAAGATGCCCTGTGACCAGGCGTGTTCTTTTCTCTTTTTGAACACTATAATGAGACATCTTTGTTGCGCGGGTCATCTTCCTGTAGCACCCGCAAATCAGTGGTGGACATGGACGCTTCAGTGTCTTGATCGCTGCGTGCCCCAGGATTGCACGGCGTCGAGACCTGTACTACTGGCAGCTGGCGGATGATTCACCGCAGGACGCACGTATCGCCTGTGCGCAACGCGGACTCCGGAACTTTGCGAATCGTGCAAGGCTTGCAGCAAACCTGTGGAAGGCCAAGACGGTGTGGTTTTCTGGGTAAGGTGGCTTGGTCACGGCAGTGAGGTACCAAAGCATTTCCCGACTGTCCCGGGCCTGACTTCACACTGAGTACCGGTCCTACGATTGCGGCGCGAGCCGCGCCTGTGGCGGGCAGCCGCCAGGGCAAACACGGTAATCTCTTTCTTTCATTGGGGAATGATTCCTACCACTCCATTTTGTGAAAGGAGAATGTACATGAGGAAATTCCTGTCTATCCTGATCGCCTTGTCGCTGGTCATGTCCCTGTTCTCGGGGTTCGTGGCTGCGCCCAAGAGTGTATCGGCTGCAGAGCCAGCAGCGACTGAGGTGAAGATCGTCACCCCAGCTCCCCTTACTGACTTCACGCCGGGATCAGAGTACTATGTAAACGCCGTTGTCAGTAACCTTGACCGGGTCAACGGCATCGCTGGTGCCACGGCAACGTTGGCCATTGATGGCAACGCAGCGCTTGTGGACGGCGAGACGGCCACCAAGTCGATTGACCTCCCCGCATGCGGCGTAGCCGACGTGTGGTGGAAGGTGAAGTGCACGAATCCGGGCACCGTCAAGCTGACGGTCACCAGCGGGTCCGGCTCTGATGATGTCACGGTCACGCAGACCGGCGAAGTAACGCCGCAGGGTGCTGACGTGAACGTCACCTGGGTTGAGACTCCGTGCGGCACTCCGTACAAGGGCCTCGTTCCGGTTGGAACGTACTTTGCCGTCAAGGCATTGGCGACGTACATCCCGTCTGGCTATGCTGAGAACGCGAGCATGACCATTCACTGGACGGGTGACCTTGAGCTTCTGAGCCCAGCAACGGTCAACACGGGCGACCTGTATGCGGTTCGCCCCGAAGAGGTTGGCTGGAACTTCAAGTGCACGGGCGAGGGCGATGCTTCCGTCTGGGTCGAGTTCAACTCTGTTGATGTCGATCCAGCCAGGGTGAACTACCCCAAGCCCTGCAACTTCCACCAGGGCCCGATTCCTCCTCCTCCTCCTCCTCCCACACCGGGTTCATGGGATCTCTACCTGACGGCACCGGAGAAAGTCTGCACAAACTGCGCGCAGAACTCCTTTACGGTGACGGCACAGGCGTACAACGGCACAGACAGCGCCGCTGACGTCTATGCCAAACTCGTCATCGACAATCCGCTGCTGGCTGCTTTCCAGCCTGGAACGACCAACCCGACGGACGGCGAATCTGTTGAGGCTGAGAGCTACTCCTCCGAATGGAGCTGGGACGTCACGTGCCTGCTGCAGGGTCCGACGAGCTTCACTGTCAACCTGTATTACACGGAGGATGATTCAATTCCGTTCTACCATGAGTCGATCACCGTGAACCAGATGAACTACATGGTTCGTCTCGGTGATGTCAACGAGCTCGACCCGTCGACGATGGTGTACGCAGCCGACGAGAGCGAGTATGTGGAGTTCGATGCTGAGGACCTCTTTGCAGTGACCGAGGTTTGTGACACATTCACGGTCAAGACGTCCTTCGAGAACTGCACGTGCGCCCCCATGGGCAACGGCGTTGACGAGTTCGTCTATGCCAAGGTGAACCTTCCTGCGACGGTCAAGCTGACCGGCGACATCACAGTCGAAGAGTGGGCTCGTGTTCCAAGCGGCCCCCTCGGAGAGCCTGACTATGAGCCTTACGGAGCTACAGCCCTCAAGGATTCGTATACAGTGCCAGCCAGCGCCGTCGTCGACGGATGGCTGCCCCTTCCTACGAACTGCGCGTGCTGCTACTTCGTCATCACGTGGAAGCTTGCGTGCATTGGCAGCGATGCTGGTGCCCCCAACGAAGTCTCATTCGAAGCCTATCGTGATGTCCGCGGTACGAAGACACTGCTCGACAGCACCGGTTTCGGTCTCCTGCAGGAGAGCGCACCACACATCCAGACGGGTATTGACTACCTGCCAGGATTGTATGGCAACAGCACACTTGGCACGAGCTCTATCGGCGTTATCGCTGCTCCGTGTGAGCAGGAGGATATCGGCGCGTCCAATGCATTCACGGTCGTCATCCCCGTTTCCAACACCGGTGATGTCGCTGCCGCGAATGTTGTTCTGACAGCAGCACTGACCGGCGACTACACGAATGCCCAGTATGCAATCCTCGAGAACGGCACCCTTTCCGGTTGGGCGGCATTCACCTCTGAACAGGCCATTACTCTTGGCACTGTCAATGGGCACACTGCCGAGAAGATTCTCATCCAGGCCTCTTGCTCGGGCCCTGAGGACGTTCTCGCGCACATTGTCAGCGTCACCGGCACTGATGCCCTCACGGATATTGCTATCGACAGCACGAACGGCGCGGAGGACAACCCCACGGATTCGTGTGGCAATCACTACGTCTGCTTCGCGGCCGACGAGACGCTCGTTCAGATTCCGCTGAGCTTCACGATTGTCGAGCCTGATGGTGACCAGGAGTTCTACGTGAGCTCGAATTACGCGGTCAAGGTCATCGTCACGAACTGCTCCACGGTTGACACTGAGGTGCTCCATGGGCTTCAGGCGAGCCTGGACATTGACGGTCAGGCCGAGTTCAACAACGACACCGCGACCCACCTGCTTGGCGACCTTGCCCCTGGCAACAGCGCTGAGACATCGTGGAATGTCCATTGCACTGGGGCAAGCGGCCTCTTTGCAGACAAGCTGGCGGCGAGCGCTGCCCAGCAGCCAGAGGAGAGCGGTAGTCTGGGGTCTCCGACCGAGTTTACGGTCACGTTGACCGGCTCCGACCCTGTGCTGGCGATGACGCGCAGCGTCACCGTTCTGCAGATGCCGACGTCGCAGATCGACATCACCATTTCGTCGCCACAACTCATCCCTGGTGACTCTGATCAGTGGCTGGAGTACGCGACCGGCCAGAAGTTCGCTCTGACGGCTTGGGTCTATAATGCTGGCCCTCTGCCCGCAGAGAATGTCACGATCAGCGTTTTCAGCAGTATAGATCGGCTGGGTGTGCCTGCGTTCCAGGTGGTCGACGATCCCAACACCAATGCTGAGTTCGTCAATATTGGCACGCTCGCCGCGCGTGAAGGCAAGTTCGAAACGTGGACCATGCAGGCAGTTCGCC
>DAOOUZ010000100.1:0-4060 GCA_035369785.1 Candidatus Cryosericum sp.
ATGCAGCTTGTCCAGCGCGTCGCTGATGGTTGTAATGGCGCTGTCGAATCCGATGCTGAAGTCCGTGCCGTAGATGTCATTGTCGATCGTATTCGGCACGACGACGCAGGGCATGCCATTGGCATCAAACAGCGCGCCAACCGCCACGGCGCTGCGGTCGCCGATAATGACACTCGTGGTGATGTTGTTCGTTTCAAGGGCGTCCCTCATCTTGCCAAGGTTCTGCTGGACGAAGTCAACGGATGCCCGGGAGCATCCAAGGATACTACCGCCCACCGGCAGAATGCCCGAAACGGTCTTCTTGTTCATGATCTCGACATCTCCGCGGGCAAGGCCCTCGAAGCCGTCACGTACCATCAGCACGTCGTAACCGAGCTCGAACGAACGCCTTGCCACCGAACGGATGGCTGCGTTCATCCCAGGCGCATCCGCTCCCGCCGTCATGATTGCGACACGTCTCATGCGTCTTCCTCCTCTTGTCTCGATGCTGTCAGGCTGCCCGCAAGCCCGTCCAGCTCACTTCGAGAGTAAGTATAGGGGGGCAGCTCGCAAAAGCAATGCAGCGGCAATGTTCGACCGGGTCTTCTTTGCCAAACATCACGTTCGGCATAGAATTGACCCGGTGATACCATGAAGAAAAGGTCGCGGTCGATAAGCGTCAGCAGGTGGTTCATGCGCAACTGGCACTGGCTGACAGTTGTCGTGCTTGTCATGGCCGCAGTTGTGTCCGCAACCCTCTGGACCGTCCGTGGAAGCCGTTCATCCCTGCACGCGGCCGGCCAGTTCAAGACGAACGAGTACCCCGTGGCTGTCACCGGGACGGCTGAGCAGGGCTACGCCCTTACAGCCGGCGGCCAGGTGTTCACACTGAAGGGATGGACACAGCAGAGCGAAGGCGTGGAACTGGCCGACAACGCGACTTCCATGGTCCTCAGTGCCTCCGGCCGCTACCTTCTTGTGCTGGGAGACCGCGTCACTCTCCTTGACAGCGCGCTGCAGCAGAAGTGGTCACGCAAGACCACGGCCCCGAGTGTCGTTGAGCGCGGCACATTCACCACCAAGGGGCAGGTGACCGTCGTCTACTCGTTCCTCGCGGACCAGTCACGCCAGTGCGTCACGTATGACCTTGCAGGGAAGTACCTGACCGGCTACAAGGTTCCCGACTTCGGTCGGGACGCCCAGGTAGACCTGGCCTCCACAGGCACCCTGGTCCTCACGCTGGCGGGAGGGAACATCTATACCGTGTCGCCGGACGGCAAGGTCATCGCCACCTTCACCGTGCCGAATCCGGACGTCAAACTGGCTGGCCTCGTGTCCGCGGTCGATGCGACAGGAACGCGCATTCTGGCGGGATACGGCCGGGCCGTATCCGGGACAGCGGACTCCTTGCCACGATACGTGTTCGACCAGACCGGCAAACAGGTCGCCGAGTTCGCGGTCCCGGCCGAAAACCCTGCCGTGCGCGCGGTCGGTGGTTCGTTCCTTCTGTTCGGGCGTTCAGCGCAGCTCGTGGACAAGGACGGAAAGGTGCTGTGGTCCGCTTCCAAGCTCAACTTCGGGGTCATCGATGCCGCATCCGCAGACGGCGTTTGTTCGGTGCTGTTCCAGGAGGAGACGACTTCGCAGACGCCCGTGTACTATCTTGGCGTCTATGACGGCACCACCGGCGCTCTGCTCCACCAATGGAGTACCGCCGAGGCAGAGGCACCGCGGCTGTTCCAGCTGCCTGGGGGCCGGTCGGTCCTGGCACTGGGAACCGGCTTTCTCGTGCTCGAACCGTGAGGTGAGACAGATGGACAAGGCGGCGGCGCAGCAGCGCATCCAACAACTCAAGGCGGACATCGAGCGCTACACCTACGAGTACTACGTTCTCGACAGTCCCAGTGTGTCGGACGCCGTCTTCGACAGCCTGATGCAGGAGCTCCGGAACCTGGAGGCGGAGTTTCCCGACCTTGTGACCCCCGACAGTCCCACGCAGCGTGTCGGCGGCGCTCCGCTCGCGGGGTTCAAGACAGTACGGCACCGTGTGCCAATGCTCAGCCTGAGCAACATGTTCACCAAGGAAGACATTGCTGCGTTCGACAGTCGTGTACGGCGTGCGCTGGGACGAACTGAACCCGTCGAGTACCTGACCGAAGTCAAGATGGACGGGCTGGCGGTATCGCTGAGGTACGAGGACGGGCTGTTCGTGCAGGGCTCCACGCGCGGCGATGGCGAGACCGGCGAGGATGTCACCGCCAACATCCGTACGGTGCGCTCGATTCCCATGAACCTCAGGAGCTTCGGTCCTCGCGTCCCCCGCCTCGTGGAGATACGGGGAGAGATGGTCATGTTCAAGCGGGACTTCGAGGCGCTGAATGCTGCCCGGACTGCTTCGGGCGAGCCTCTCTTCGCAAACCCCCGCAACGCTGCCGCCGGAAGCCTGCGCCAGCTCGACCCGAGGGTAACCGCGGCCCGCCCGCTGCACATGGTCGCGTACGCACTTGGCGAAACGTCGGACGACCTGTCCGTTTCCACGCAGAAGGACCTGCTGGATTGGATAGCAGGCGTCGGTTTCAGGGTCTCGCCGTTCATCCGCCTGGTCCGCACGCCGGACGAAATGTGGGCGGCCACACAGGAGATTGCAGAGGCGCGCACTTCCCTCCCCTTCGCCGCCGATGGGGTCGTCTTCAAGGTCAACGACATCGCGCTTCAGCGGATGCTCGGCCAGACAGCCAAGGAACCGCGCTGGGCATCTGCCTGGAAGTTTCCCCCGGAGGAAAAGGAAACCCGTCTTGAGGACATCATCGTGTCCATCGGGCGTACCGGGGTCGCAACCCCCGTCGCCGTCCTGACCCCCGTGGAGGTGGACGGTTCCGTGGTAGCCCGCGCAACCTTGCACAACGAGGACGAGGTCAGGCGGCTCGGCATTCTGGTGGGGGACATGGTCCTGGTTCACAAGGCCGGTTCGGTCATTCCGGAAATCCTGGGGCCCGTGGTCGCCAAGCGTACCGGGGCGGAACGCGCCTTTGCTATGCCCGCGACCTGCCCGGTCTGCGGCTCCCGGCTCGTCCGCATCGAGGGCGAAGCCGCCACGCGCTGCGTCAACGCCTCGTGCGGAGCGCAGGTGCGCGAGCGTCTGTTGCACTGGTGCTCCAAGGATGCGATGGATATCCAGGGCTTTGGCGAGGCAGTCATCGACCAGCTGGTCAGCAGGGAGCTGGCACGCGACGTGGCAGACCTGTACGGCCTCTCGCAGGAACAGTTGACCGCGCTCGACCACGTGGGACCTCTTGTGGCGCGCAAACTGCTTGTCCACCTGGAAGAAAGCAAGCAGCGCGACTTCGCGCGCGTCCTGTATGCGCTGGGCATCCCGCAGGTTGGTCAGGTCGCGGCCCGGGACCTCGCGGGGGCCTTTGGCTCCATCGATGAGCTGGCCGCCGCATCCACGGATGACCTGATGCAGGTGTACGGCATCGGCGAGAAGACCGCGGAGAACATCGCAGCCTTCTTTGAGGAAGAACGCAACAGACAGCTCATTGCCCGCCTGAAGAGGGCGGGCGTCCGCATGGAACGTGGGGCGGCGCCTGCACCGACGGGGCCACTGCACGGCAAAGTGATCGTCTTCACGGGAGAACTGGCTTCGATGCCGCGGAGCGCCGCGGAAGACCTGGTCCGCTCACTGGGCGGGGAAACCTCGGACACGCTGTCTCGCAAGGTGACCACGCTGGTCGTGGGCGCCGCACCGGGAAGCAAGCTGGCCAAGGCGCAGGCGCTGGGCACGGAAATCCTCACCGAGGAACAGTTCCTCGCGCTGGTGGGGAACAGCCACTGACAACAACTGACGGGAGGAATCATGGCAACCATCATCGACAGACAGACGCTGGAGCATGTGGCGTCGCTCGCACGGCTCGAGATACGGCCAGACCAGGAGGCCGGTCTCCTGACGGACCTTGAGCACATCCTGACCTATGTGGCCCAGCTGGGGTCGGTTGACACGGGCATGGTTGTCAGCCGCAGACCGGTCATGACTGCCCTGCGCGAGGATGGCCCGACGCCGGGCCTGACCCGCGAGGAAGGC
>DAOOUZ010000101.1:0-4041 GCA_035369785.1 Candidatus Cryosericum sp.
GCCGCTGCCAAGGTAGCTGTCCTCCAGGACGGCGACGTCCCTGTAGCCCTTCTTTCCGAGCTCATACGCAATGGCCAGCCCCGAGATGCCGCCGCCGATGATGACGCAGTCATAGCTACTTCTCATGGTCCGCCTCCAGCCCCTTCACGAAGAATCCGAGGGGCACCGGGTCCACGGGCGGGCGCGTGGTTGGCGTCATGACCTGGTCCAGCGTGCGCCCTGTTTCCCGCGCAAGAATCTGTGCAGCCAGCAGGATACAGGTCTTGCCCTGACACGGCCCGAGTCCGAACTTGACGTACCGCTTCAGCGACTCCATATCCGCATAGCCCTGGTGGATGGCCTCCCGGATCTCCTCTACCGGGATATCTTCGCACCGGCACGCAATCGTCTTCTCGTCTTCCTTTGTCATGGACTCACCCCACTCTGATGTTGCGCACCTGCTCGCACAGAGCAGGGTCGTCGAATTCCACGGACACAAGCGATGATTTGCTCACCCTGTCAGCGGCCAGCACAAAGCGGACGGTACCGGTGCCCAGCGCCGCTCCGTCGCGTCCCAGCAGGGTTACGGTGCCGCCCTTCACGGGCAGCGGCAGGTATTCGTAGGGAACGATGACAGATGGCTTTGGCCTGGATCTGTCCTGAATGAAGATTGCGAGGCCGGGGCAGACCTTCAGGCAGCTCATGCAGCCAGTGCACTTGGCAAAGTCGACGTGCGGGATGCCGTTGATGCCATCCATGTGGATGGCGTCAAACTGGCAGGCCCCGACGCACGGGTTGCAGGGGATCTCCTGAATGCACTCGATGACGGCGACCGGCCCCCTCTGCTGACGTTCCTCAGAGGGAAGGAAGCCGTTCTCGCGCAGGTAGGAGACATCGATGATTCCCGTTTCAAAGTGGCTCATTCCAGCACCTCGACACACTTGAGTCCAATGCAGATCTTCGCCCCGAACGGCCCCGCGCGCAGATCATCGAGATTGCGGCGCGTTTCCTTCTGCTCCTCCACGGGCACGCCCGCGTGCCCCAGGTCATACGCGGCCTGCAGTCCCGCAATCTTTCCTTCCATCATCGCCGTTGACGCCTCCTCGACCCCCGACGCGTCCCCCGCCGCAAACAGGTCGGGATTGCTGGTCCGCATTGCCCAGTTGCGCTTGGCGACCCATCCGCCCAGCTCGCCGGTGTAGGCAAGGTCAACCTTGGCCTGCTCCAGCAGTTCAGTGGACGGCTTCAGACCAGCGGACAGGCAGATGGTGTCGCATGCGACCCTCTGCTCCGTCCCGGGGATGGGTTGCCACCGGTCGTCCACTTCCGCGATGATGGCCGCCTCCACGTGGTCGGTGCCGACCGCCTCGAGCACCGTGTGCCGCGTCAGAATGCGCACGCCGTTGCGCGCTATCTTGCTCGCGTGGACGAGGTATCCGCCAACCTTGGGCGCGCCTTCGATGACGGCGGCCACCTCGATGCCCGCCTGCATCAGCTGGTAGCTTACGATGAGACCGACATTGCCCGCCCCGACCATGAGCACCCGGTTGCCAGGCTTGATGCCGTAGACGTTCATGAGCGTCTGGGCAGCGCCTGCCCCGAAGACGCCCGGAAGGTCATTGTTCTTGAACATCAGCATCTTCTCGGCGGCGCCTGTGGCAACGATGACCTTGCGTGGATGGAAGAGGATCGCTCGCTGCTGGTCCGCGGCACAGACAGTGCCCTGATACCAGCCGAAGGCCGTGAACCCCTGGTACACCTCGATGGCAGGAGTCGCTGTAACTTCCCCGACCAGCTGCTTTGCGATGGTGATGCCGCGGGTCCCCGCGTTCTCCTTCGCAGACCCGAAGAACTTGTGGGTCTGTTTGATGAGCTGGCCGCCAAGCTGGGGATTCTGGTCCAGCAGCGTGACCCGGGCGCCGGCCTTCGCAGCCCACAGCGCTGCCTCCAGGCCCGCGGGACCGCCGCCAATGACCAGCACCTCGGCATCCTTCTCTGCGACGCCGCCCATGGGTGCCTGCACATCGGGGAACCTCCCGTCGCCCTCCTGTGTTTCCACCTGCATGCCATCGCGCACCTGCAGGACGCATGTCCGCGTGTTCGGCATGCCGTCCACGCGCATCATGCACGAGGAGCACTTGCCGATCGCGCAGAACATTCCCCTGGGGTGATAGAAGCGCGAGGACGTGCTGTACTGCTTGACGCCTGACGCGTACAGGGCCATGGCGACAGTTTCCTGGGGATAGGCTGGAATCTGCTGACCGTCGTACGTGACGTGCACCGGGGTGCCCCGGCTCCACGCAAGGATCGGATGCGTGGCGATACGATTGTCTTCCACCGTTTTCACCTCTCCGACGCAGATTTCTTCCGTACGGTTGCAGTATAGGGGGCCCCCTCCTTTTTTCTACACGCACGTGAAAAAAACGACATCTGGAACCGGCAGTCTGCCCGCAACACGGGATTTCATCTGTGGTTTCCACTTCAACCCTGGCTGTTGCGGGGAAGGTCTTGACACGGGATATTGCAATTTCCGTGACATTCATCAACATGGGATAGAACCACGGGACAAGGAAGCGGCACGACGAGGGAAAAGGGGTTGCTGGCTCATCATCAGGCGTTACGGACTCTGCCGAAAAGGCTCGTGCTGGCACGTTGTCAAGCAGTACATTTGCGCGAGAATTGGGAGGTAAGAGAATGAGAAAGGCCGTATCGGTTCTGCTGGTCTGTATGCTTGCAGCGGTATTCATCCTGTCGGGGTGCTCCAAACAGAACACTGGCGAGACTGGCCCCATCCAGATTGCGCTGCAGGCCCCCATCACTGGTGACTATGCGTACGAAGGTCAAATGGCAAAACAATCGGTCGAAGTGGCAAAGGAACTCATCAACAATGCAGGCGGCGTTCTGGGCCGTCAGATTGAAATCACTGTCGTGGACGACGGCTCGAACCCGAAGGACAGCGCCATAGCAGCACAGAAGGCAGTTTCCCAGAAAGTGGTGGCCGTCATCGGCAGCTACGGGTCATCGGTCACCGAGCCCGCCGCCGATATCTACGAGAAGAGCAAGATGGTCAGCGTGGGGTATGGCTGCACGGCCATCAGGCTGACCATGGACAAGCAGCGGACGTACTTCTTCCGGACCTGCGGCCGCGATGACGCCCAGGGCCTGTTCTTCGCCAAGTATGCAGTGGAGACGATGGGAGCGAAGCGCATCGCCATCATGCACGACAACAGCACCTTCGCCAAGGGCGTCGCCGATCAGGCGCAGCTGGCGCTGCAGCCGTACGTCGACGCGGGAACGTGCACGATTGTGTACTTCGACGCCGTGACGCCGGGAGAAAAGGACTTCTCGGCAGCCGTCACCAAGCTCCGCAACACGAATCCTGACGTCTGGTACTACACCGGCTACTACACCGAGGCCGGCCTGCTCATTCGTCAGGCGCGGGATGCAGGGCTGACCTGCCCGTTCGTGGGTGGGAACGCTGCCATCAACGACGACTTCATCAAGATTGCCGGCATCGATGTAGCCAAGGGCGCCCTTATGACGCAGGAGCCGCTGATCGGCGACATCACGACCAGCATCGCAGATCAGTTCCGCACCCTCTACAAGCAGAAGTACGGTGACCTGCCGTCCAGCCCGTGGCCCGTGTACGCCGCTGATGGCTTGTATGCCATCGTCGGCGCCATCAAGAATGCCAACTCGCTCGAGGCGGACGCCATCGCGAATGCCATGCACACCAACATGGCCAACGTCGAAGGCGTGACCGGCCCCATCCGGTTTACCGACAGAGGCGACCGGAAGGATGTCCCGTACAAGATGTACGAGGTGACTGCCGACGGCAAGTACGTCGTTCGTCCTGAATAAGACTCGCACCGAATCCTGACTGAAGAGAGGTCGCCATGGCCACGTTTTTCGAACAGGTAATCAATGGCCTGACCATTGGCTCGTTCTACGCGCTGGTGGCGCTGGGCTATTCGATGGTGTACGGTGTCATGAAACTCATCAACTTCGCTCATGGTGACCTCTTCGCCCTGGGTTCCTACCTGGGCTACACCCTGCTCATCA
>DAOOUZ010000102.1:0-4029 GCA_035369785.1 Candidatus Cryosericum sp.
CTACTGGCAGGATACCTCATGGGCAACTTCTGTCAAGTGCCTGGGATGAAGCCTCGCCGGGCGGTCCAGGCATGGCTGTTCAGGCGGTCAGGAGCCCCTGGTCGTGCAGAATGCCGCGCATGGCCCGGAGGGCATCCCCCTGCGCGCGCTCCTCCCATGCCGGATCGGACGGGCAGTAGGCCTCGCGCCAGAGGCGTCTGGCCTCCTGCGCCACTGCCTTGGAGGCAGCGCCGTTCCAGCGCAGCCGGTTGGCCGCGACGGCGCGCCACAGGCTGTCGATCTGTGCGGCCAGCCCGTCCCCCAGACAGCCGAACTCGAAGCACGTGGCGTACAGGGCGGTGGACGGGAAGTCCAACTGCTGCACCCGGTACATGGCATCGATCATGTCCCCGTCGATGTGGTAGAACTCCTCTGTGGTGGAAGCCACAACGTTGGGGTAGTCGATGCGTTCCTTCCAGACGTTCGACGGCCCCGGGTCCAGCGCAGAGTTCACGACGCTCATGAGGGTGCGGGGGCCGTACCCCGTGTGCAGGTCCACATGGACGAGGTGTGGCGCCGCCCTGAAGCAGGCACCGTAGACCTTCTGCATCACAAGGGTCTCGGGCTCCCAGCCCGTTCCACCGTAGTACAGCCCGCGCGGTTCCTCGTACTGACCGGCCAGGAGGGCCTGCCGTAGCATGCCGGACTTTCCCGCGATGGCGAGCCGGATAGCCTGGGACTGCAGGCCCAGGCGGGACAGGGCGATGGAGCGTAGCGGCCCCTCCGGCTGAAACATGGTGCGCAGGGCGCGGTAACCGGCGTTGGCAGCTGGCGGGGGATTCCAGGAGAGCACGAAGTTGCGGTTGAGGTCGACGTTGGACGCAGTGGTCCGCTCCTCGTGGCTCATGCCCCACGGGTTCATGGCGTGCACCAGGCACAGTGCGGTGGTCTGCGGGTCCAGGGCAGGAAGCACCTCCCGCATGAAGAGTTCCATGATGGCCGAGCCGACGTACCCCTCGATGCCGTGCTCTCCCGTCGTGACAAGGAGCAGGTGCTGCGCTGCCGAGCGGGCGGGGGCGAGCAGGACGTCAATAGTGAGTTCCTCCGCCTCCGGCGGCACGGCGTGCGCCTCAAGGCGTGCCGCCGGCCAGCGGTCCCGGATGCCCGCAAGGCCGGCGCGGAAGCGCTGGCGCGACGCTGCGTAGCTGGCGGGGATGAGGGTGGCCATTGGCTAGAAGGGACCCAGGCGGATGGACACGGCGAGCAGGAGGAACGCCACGGTGACCACCAGCATCAGCAGCTGCAGGAGGATGGTCCAGCGGAACCACCGCGGATACGATACGCTGGTCAGACTGAGTCCGATGAGCAGGACCGCGTTCGTGGGATAGATGAGGTTGCTGAAGCCGTCGCCGAAACAGAATGCCGTGACTGCAATCTGCCGCGTGAGCCCAACAAGGTCGGCGAGCGGCGCTAGCAGGGGCATCATGAGGAATGCCTTGGCAGAGGCCGAGCCGATGAGGAAGTTCATGCCCAGCGTCACTCCGTACAGGAGAAGGCTGGCGACGGACGGCGAGGTCCGGGCAATTCCTGTTGCTGCGCTGTGCAGAATCGTGTCCATGATGCCCGCCTCGGAGACGATGAGCTTGACGCTCATGGCCATGAGGATGAGCACGACGCCCGGCGCCATGCCCGCGACACCCGAGGCGAGCGTCCGCAGGGTGCGGCGCGCCCCCATGCCTGCCAGAAGGCCCGACCCGATGCCTGCGGCGACGAAGGCAAGTCCGATGAGCGGCAGCGAATACGTCCGCAAGGCGGGCACAAGAGGACCCAGCACGACGATGACGAGCATGGCCCCCAGGCAGGCTGCGGCCCAGACAATGGCGCGCCGGGGCGTTGCCGACTGTGCGGCGCCGGCGGACTGGCTGTAGCGGGCGCGGGCCGCCTCCTCCTCGGGCCACGCCGGCACGACGCCCCGCTCCACCCTGCGGGCGTGGTGAATGACAAAGGACGCGACGATGCCGTAGATGACCACGAACACCATGGCGCGGAACCCGGCGCCCGAGAACAGGGGCAGGCCCGCGATGCCCTGGGCGACGCCGATGCTGAACGGATTGGCGATGGCGGCGCTGAAGCCGAAGCCGGTCGACAGCAGGCTCATGCCCAGGCCCGTGAGCGAATCCCAGCCCATGGACCATGCGAGGGCGACCACGATGGGTATCAGGGGCACGGTTTCTTCGAAGAGCCCCAGCAGGGCGCCGAGCGCCATGAAGAACAGGCAGGTCACGGCAATCAGGACGTACCTTCGTGTGTGGAACCTGCTCACGATGGCGGCGATGAGGGTGCGGACGACGCCCGCCTGGTCCAGCACGGCGAAGCTGCCGCCAACCAGCAGGATGAACAGGATGATGGTGATAACCGTCACGGCATCACTGCTCCACAGCACCTCGATGGGGGCAGTGAACCAGCGCCAGACGGGCAGCGGGGCGCCCTGTGTGAACCGGAACGAGGTGGGGTCGAGGACCTCGTGCCCGTCCTGGATGACCCGGTCGTAGGTGCCTGCCGGGACGACGCGGGTCAGGACGCCCGCGGCAATCATCAGCACAAGAAGAATCAGTCCCGCCGAAAGAAACGCGCGCCTGCCGATACGAGCCCCAGCCTGCTCTTCCATATCCCCTCCCTGTACCGCGCCCGGGCCGCCTGTCGGCAGACCCTGCGGACTCCGTGCTTCAGACTGCCGCGACGATCATCCCCGGCATGCCAAGGTGCAGCGAATGCGTGATGCGACCTCCCGCATGGACAACCATGGCTCCCCCGAAGGTGCCGCCGTCGAAGGTCTTCTCACCCAGCGAGTTGGTCATGAACGTGGTCACGCCCATTTCCTGGACGCGGCTGATGTAGATGCGCCGTTCCTGGGATTCCCAGCGCTGCTGGTCGTACAGACCGGTGTCGAACGACCGTGCAAACGGCATCAGCAGATAGTCGGGATGCTGCATCCGCACCTGCTCGGCGACCGTGTCGTTGAACAGGTCGCCGCAGATGGCGAAGGCAAACCTCCCGACGGGGGTGTCGACGGCAGGGCACAGCGTGCCCTCCCTGCACAGCCTGGACTCCCCGGTCTGACTGTGCCATCCCGGGTCAATACGCCGGTACTTGAGCAGCAGGTCGCCCGTCGGGCCAAGCAGCACCGCCGCGTCGTACAGGGCGGCGCCATCCCGCTCCAGGATGCCGAAGCCCACGTAGATGTGGCTGCTGCGGGCGAGCTCCGAGAAGTGCGCCACGGCGGGTCCGGGAATCGGCTCCCCAAGCATGAGGTCATGGCGGGGATCATCGTTGAGAATCAGACCTGTCGTTGCGGCCTCGGAAAACAGGACGATGTGCGCCCCGGCCTTTGCTGACTGCGTCACTGCAAGGTCCATCTGTGCGACATTGTTCGCGGTGTCCGGCCCCACCCGGTGCACGACCAGCGATACGTTCATCCCTGCTCCTCCTTTTCAATGTGTTGTTTTCTGACAGGAGCTGCGATCTAAGCCCATGATAGGGGCACGTGATTCTTTTGCAATATCCCCGTGCACTTGTGAATCCTTTGGTGCCAGGCACCGAAGGCATTCACAAGTGGAGAGAGCGCAGGAGGGCGAGGTCCTCGGCGTATGCCTCGGTCTCTCCGGGGACCTCGAGGATGCCAGGATGCGCGGCGAAGCGTGGGTCGTTGACAAGCAGGCGAAAGGGCCCGGTGCCCAGTTCCCCTTGGCCGATGCGGGCGTGGCGGTCCACGCGCGAGCCGAGTGTCCCTGTTGAGTCGTTGAGGTGGAACGCCTTCACGTTGGCAAGGCCCAGGACGCGGTCCATCTGCGCCACGGTCGCCTCGTAGCCGGATGGCAGGCGGATGTCGTAGCCGGCGCCGTAGACGTGGCAGGTATCGACACAGTAGCCTATGCGTGTCGGGTAGTGGCAGAGGCCGCGGATGGCGGCAAGTTCCTCGAAGGTTGCTCCCAGCACCGAACCTGCGCCGGTCGTCGTTTCGAGGAGCACCATCGCGTGATGCGCACGGGC
>DAOOUZ010000103.1:0-4017 GCA_035369785.1 Candidatus Cryosericum sp.
TGCTGGCACAGAGCGTGGAAGCTACGGAAAAAGTTGCAGGGTGGGTCAAGGAAGCCGCTGAAGACACGCCGGTACTTATCAAGATTACGCCACAGGTTACGGACATCGTCGAGGTTGCCCGGGCCCTGCAGCGCGCAGGAGTTGATGGCGTCACGGCCAGCAACTCTGTTCCCGCCCTGATTGGTGTCGATGTGGAGACGATGGAACCCCGTCCGTCCGTGTGGGGGGATGGCGCATACTCCGGCATGACCGGCATGGCCATCAAGCCCCTCACCCTCCGCACTATCGCGGAAATCGCTCGCAACGTCGAGATCACGATCAGTGGAAACGGGGGAGCGTATTCGTGGAGTGATGCCGTCGAGCTGATGGCGGTTGGAGCTTCGAATGTTCAGTTCTGTACGTTGCCAATGCACTATGGGTTTGGAGTCATTCGCGACCTGACGAGTGGCATGGCAGACTACCTTGAACGCATGGGATTCGCATCGCCGCGTGATATCGTCGGCAGGGCTTTGTCCCATATCAAGGCGCAGGAGGATCTGAGTGCTCCCGTGACCCACTCAGATATTGATCTGGACAAATGCGTGGGGTGTGGGAGCTGCTTTCGGGCGTGCAGGGACGGCGGACACCGGGCTATCGTCTGGGACAGCGTCAAACGGCAGCCATCTGTCGACATGGAGCGTTGCCCTGGCTGCGCCCAGTGCATGCAGGTGTGCCCGGTGAACGCGATTCGGATGAAAGAGGAAATCGACCAGCACGTGCACTACTTCGCATTCAGGGGAGATTGCTGACCAAGGCCATCCAACGGGTGAGGCGTGCTGCCCCGAACATCTGGCTGAGGGGGCAGTTGAGTGCGGCCATGAAGTCCGTATACTTACAAGGAGTGCGGGCAAGGTGACACGCTCTGCACAGTGAGGAGGCAGCATGAGTGACGGTGAGCGGTACTCGATTCTTCGCCAGAAGAGGAACCGAATCCTCGAGGGAGGAGGGGCCGACCGGGTCAAGAAGCAGCACGAGTCTGGCAAGTTGACGGCCCGCGAGCGGATCGACCTGCTCCTGGATCCTGGAACGTTCCAGGAGGAGAATGTCTTTGTCAGCCACAGGAATACGGGGTTTGGCCTGGACAAGCAGGAACTCCCGGGCGATGGGGTGGTCACGGGTCACGGATATGTAGACGGACGCCTGGTCTTTGTCTACTCCCAGGATTTCACCGTGGCAGGAGGGTCACTGGGTGAAATGCACGCGGCGAAGATTGCCCGGGTGCAGGATCTTGCATTGAAGTACGGTGCCCCCATCGTCAGTATCAGTGATTCGGGTGGTGCACGCATTCAGGAGGGAATTGACTCCCTGAAAGGATATGCAAGCATCTTCTACCGGAACACGATCAGTTCCGGCGTTATTCCTCAGATATCGATGATTGCCGGTCCATGCGCAGGTGGAGCTGTCTACTCGCCCGGTATCATGGACTTTGTCGTGATGACGGAACAGGCCAGAATGTTTATTACTGGGCCAAAAGTCATCGAGAGTGTGACAGGAGAACAGGTCAGTGATGACGAGTTAGGGGGACTGGCCGTCCATGCCGAGAAGAGTGGTAACGCGCACCTTGCCGCGGCAAATGACCAGGAAGCCATCTCTCTGATCCGACAACTCTTGGCGTATCTTCCTTCCAACAACAGCGAGGATGCTCCCGAGCAGCCGAGCGATGACCCCGCAGATCGCGCGACTCCAGAAATCGGCGAGATCATTCCTATGGAGGCCAGCAAGCCATATGATGTCAGGAGCGTCATCCAGAGTCTCGCTGACGGCGGTCGATTCTTCGAAATAGCCGAGGGCTTCGCCAAGTCCATTTGTGTGGGATTTACGCGCATGGGCGGGCAGGTTGTCGGCGTCGTCGCGAACCAATCAAGGTTCCTCGCTGGCGTTTTGGACATTGACAGTTCGGACAAGGCTGCACGGTTTGTGCGGTTTTGTGATGCTTTCAACATTCCCCTTCTCACACTCGTTGACGTGGGGGGGTATCTTCCAGGGGTCGACCAGGAACACGGAGGCATCATTCGACACGGCGCCAAGCTTCTCTACGCGTTTTCTGAGTGCACTGTTCCCAAGGTAACCGTCATTCTGAGAAAGGCATATGGCGGAGCCTACATCGCCATGTCGTGCCGTGACCTCGGAGCGGACTTCGTGTTCGCTTTGCCTTCGGCTGAGATTGCCGTGATGGGAGCGGACGGGGCGGCACAGATTATCTTCGCCAAGGAGATTCATGACGCGGCGGACCCTGAGGCCACGCGCCAGCAACTAATAGCTGACTACAAGGACAAGCTGTATAACCCGTACGTGGCGGGTGAGCGCGGGTTGGTTGATGATATCTTGGAACCTGGTGAGCTCCGGAGTCGGGTGATCAGGTCGTTCAGGGCAGCCCGGAACAAACGCGAGGACAGGCCGTTGCGGAAACATGGCAACATTCCGCTCTAGGAGCGGAAGATGATTCGCATTGATGCCCACGGACAGCGGGTGACCGAAGAAGAGCTGGCTGCAGTTGTTGCCGCGGCTCTTGCTGTCCAGCAGCAGGCGGGTGCCCGGGGCGCCTCTGGCGGCTCGAGCGTTTCTCTGACCGACGAGGCGCTCGCTGCTTTGGTTGGGGCCATGGCCGCGGCTGGAACACGGTTCGGTGCGTCTGAACCACCCGCTCCACAGGCGAATCCTGTCTGGAGAAGGGTTACCTACGAGCAGTCAGTCCGGCCTCGTTGGCGCTAAGTGGAGGAGGATCCATGAAAAAGTTCAGAATTCGCGTAAATGACAAGGTCTTCGATGTGGAGGTAGAAGAGGTTTCAGGTGAGGCGACGACACTAACAGCACCGGCTTCGATCCCCCAGCCGATCGCCGCACCTCGTGTGCCCGCTCCGGCGCCTCTTGCTGCACCAGAGCCGGTGTCGCCGACACCTGCGCCAGCAACTGCTCCGTCGCCTGGGCCGGGTGGGGCGGGGGTGGTCAAGTCTCCTCTTCCAGGCAAGGTGCTGAAGGTTGTGGCCACGCCCGGAGGCGTCTACAAGAAAGGTGATACGCTGATTGTCATCGAGGCCATGAAGATGGAGAATGAGATCCTGGCACCTCGAGACTGTACCGTCGAGGAGGTTCTTGTTGAGACCAACCAGACTGTAAAGACGGGAGATGTTCTGCTGAGGCTCGCCTGACGACAGACTTCAGGCGGTGGTGGCCACGATCAGTGGGCAACATCTGCCGGTACCGTAACAGAAGGGCTCGGGACAACCTTGCTGAGCTTCGAATACGCTCGGCAGGCGCAATGGGGTGATGGGTGAGAGACCTGTTGGTCGGTGTTCAGGGAATGACGGACTGGCGCGTATGGGTCATGTTTGCCGTCGGGCTGACACTCATCTGGCTGGCCGTGTACAAGAAGTACGAACCGAACCTGCTGCTGCCCATGGGGTTTGGGTGCTTGCTGGCCAATATTCCCCAATCGTCTGCCGTGAGCGGGGGATTCCTGGACATTCTGTTCAAGGCGGGCATTGCCAACGAGCTGTTTCCCATCTTGATCTTCGTGGGCGTCGGCGCCATGATTGACTTCGGACCGCTGCTGCAGGATCCCGAGATGTTGTTTTTTGGTGCAGCGGCCCAACTGGGTATCTTCTTGACCATGATGCTGGCCCTTCTTGTGGGTCGGGTGCCAGGCGTGGAGGGCATCACGGGACTTCGGGAGGCGGCCGCCATAGGTATCATCGGAGCCGCGGATGGGCCGACCTCAATCTATGTTGCCGCCAGGTTTGCACCTGCATTGCTTGGTCCTATTACGGTGGCCGCCTATTCCTACATGGCCCTCGTGCCAATCATTCAGCCTCCGGTCATCCGGCTGTTGACGACCCGGGACGAGCGCATGATTCGCATGAGAAATCCCGAGCATGAGGTTTCGCGTGCAGTCAGGATTATATTCCCGATCGCGGTTACCCTCATAGCGGGCGTTCTGGCTCCCATGTCTGTGGCTCTTGTCGGCAGCCTCATGTTCGG
>DAOOUZ010000104.1:0-3950 GCA_035369785.1 Candidatus Cryosericum sp.
TGGACACGGCCTGGACGTACGTCTTGTGGAGTCTGCACCGCTCCTGTACACGCCCCGCGCTCTGTGGAAGCTGGCCGATTCCACACGTCGTGGCGTACGCAGTGCCAGGCAGGTACTAACCGATGTTCGTGCTGATGCGCTCATCGGAACCGGTGGGTACGTTTCTGTGCCAGGGATTCTGGCAGCGCATGAGCTGGGCATTCCCGTCTATCTCCTAGAGCAGAATACCGTCATGGGGCGCGCCAACAGGTTGTTTGCCGCGCAGGCCCGGCATGTCTTTCTCGGGTTTCCTGTCGAAGGGCTTTCAGGTGCCAGGTACCCCCTTACCGGTAACCCTCTGCGGCGCAGTGTGTATCGAGAACTGGTTCATCGTCGAGGCAATTCTGCAAGTGCAACAGGGCTCTTGTTTCTCGGGGGCAGCGGCGGTGCCACGTTCATCAATGACCTTTCCGTTCGGACCATCCGCGCACTTGACGAGCTCGGCCGCGCTGTCACAGCCACGGTAGTGACAGGGACCGACGAGTACGCTAGAGTCCGTGAAGAGGTGGACCGGCTGGCCCCTGGTACAGTAGATGCGGTCATCGTTCCGTATGAGGAGCACATGGAGCGGCTGTACGCGACTTCGCGGGCGGCGGTCACGAGAGGCGGAGCCCTAGCACTCACGGAGCTCGCAGTCGGCGGAATCTACGCACTCACGGTTCCGTATCCGTTTGCGGTCGGGCAGCATCAGGCCAGAAATGCAGCGTACGTGAAGGGTCTTGGCCTGGGTGAGCTATTCGAGCAGGACTCGTTTAACTTCGATCGTTTCTTGACACGTCTCCTGCGCGCGCTTGACAGCGACCTCGTAGCCGCCGTACGGTACGAAGGCACCGTGTTTGACCGGGATGCCGCGGAGCGAATCGCGAGGACAGTTCTGGAGGAGTGTGGCCATGAGTGAGGCGGTGGAGCCAGGAGCGCGCGTGTTTCTTGCGGGTATCTGCGGCGCCGGCATGAGCTCGTTGGCCTTGCTGCTCCAAAGCATGGGCGTCCGTGTCCGCGGCTCTGACCTAGCGAGCGACAGTCGAGAGGCGCGGTGGCTCGCTACGCACGGTATCGACGTTCTGTCAGAGGGCGTGGCTGCCTCGCAGCTCGAGGCAGACGAGGTACTCGTCCGGTCTTCGGCAATTACGCCCGAGAATCGGGTGTACGAAGCTGCCCAGGCTCTTGGCATGCAGGTTGTGCACAGGAGTGACATCCTGGCGCAGCTTGCGTCGCGGCACTTTCTCATCGCGGTGGCAGGAACGCATGGCAAGACGACAACGACGGGGATGATCGGATACGTGTTGGCGCAACTGGGCTTTGTTCCAACCATTTACGTCGGCGGGCGCGTTCTCGGGTTTGATAACCTGTTCCCACCCTACGGGCCTGATAGGCCGACTGTCAATGGGCGACCGGTGATGGTCCTTGAAACCGACGAATCTGACCGCTCATTCCTGAAGTTTCAGCCCGATGTCGGTGTCGTCACCAACATTGACGAAGACCACCTTGGTTCCTATGGGGGCAGTTTTCAGCAGTTGGTGCAGGCTTTTGAGCAGTTCTGTTTCCAGACCGAACAGCGCGGTGGAACTGTTGTCGGGTGCGGAGACGATGCAGAGGTCCTGCACATGGTTCAGGGACTCCCCCGGCGCGTGCTCTATGGGAGCGGGGCTTCCGGCGACGCATCTGTGAGGTACGATGCTGCAACGAACACGGCGACTGTCCTGCGTGCGGGCCAGACTCGAACTCTGGCCATGGAGCACGGTGACCGAGTGGCTTACTTGAATGCGCTCGCTGCATGTCTGTCATGCGAGGCGGCAGGTGCCGAGTTTGACGAGGCGATGCGAGTCATCGCGGGATTCCCGGGAATGGAGCGGCGCATGCAGGTTCTCAGCGGCGGCACGAATGGCCTGGTTGTGACCGATCATGCGGATCATCCGACCGAGATTCGAGCGACGCTCGAGGCAATACGCGCCCGCTACCCCGGCACGCATGTTGTCCTGGTGCTTCAGCCACACCGTTACAGCAGAGTTGCGAGTTGCATTGATGGCTATGGCCCGGCTGTCGAAGGGGTGTCCCGGATCTTCCTGCTCGACATCTTCCCTGCCGGCGAACAGACAGATGACCCTGCCCGGTTGAATACAGCGCTTCGGGACAGCGTGCGTCAGGCGGTTGGCAGTGCCCTGGAACCGAGAATGCCGGTCGAACAGCTCTTTCAGGAGCTGCGCGGGCTGGCAGGTGGCGAGGATGTTATCGTCTTCATGGGCCCGGGGGACGTGAACGGGCTTGCCCTGACGTTTGCCGCCTTGCTGACAGGCAGCAATACTGTACAATAACTAGTTAGCGGGGGATGGAAAACGTTCAGGAATACGGAGACCCGGTGATGACAAATTCGGTCCTAGACAAATTCAGTCGGCGTGTTGAGCAGAAGGTTCTGAGTCAGGAACCCTTATCGGGCTACACGTCATTCCGCATAGGAGGCCCCGCCGAGTACCTGTACACGCCGGATGGCGAGGAGGATCTGATCTGCGCGTTACGCGCCGCGCGGTCGCTGAAGATACCGACGACCATTCTGGGCAACGGCACCAACGTGCTGGTGTCAGACCAGGGTGTCGAGGGGTTGACGATTCGACTGGTGGAGCAGACGCGTCACCCGGTTCTTCAGAGGGGACTGGTGCTGGCCCGGTCGGGCATGCCGCTGGGCAGTCTGATAGAGTTCTCGATGGGCCATGAGCTCTCTGGGCTCGAGTACCTCGTTGGAATCCCGGGAACGGTTGGCGGGGCTGTCTTCATGAACGCAGGCTCCTTTTCGCAGGCAATCAGCACGCACCTGGCGTATGTTGAAATCCTGGACCGAAATCTCGAGTACGCACTCAAGAGCCACGAGGAGATTGACTTTGACTATCGGTACAGTGAATTCCAGGAGAGCGGGGCGATCATCCTGGGTGCTGCCTTCGAATTGGAACACGGAGACGCGGCCACGATTCGCTCGACAGCCGCAAGAATAAGGACCGAAAAATACGCAAAACAATCGTGGGAACACCCGAACGCAGGCAGCATCTTCATGAACCCCCCCACGACGTATGCTGGCAAGCTCATCGAAGAGGCCGGCTGCAAAGGGTTGCAAGTCGGACAGGCCCAGGTGTCCCTCAAGCACGCAAACTTCATCGTGAACCTGGGTGGCGCGACGGCTCAGGATGTCGTTGCGTTGATGGGCATGGTCGTCCAGCGCGTCTATGCTCGCTTCAATGTGCGCCTTTCTCCTGAGATCAGGCTGCTGGGGGACTTCTCCTGAGGAGCGGGCGGAGATTCGAGGCCGAAGTCAGTGAGAACACTTACACGCGTCACGGTTGTCGTCGCACTCATGGGGGCACTGTACTGGCTGGTGGTCCCGACAAGCCGGGTGACCGTGGGTGGTGTTGATGGCTGGCAGGCATCTCTGGTGCAGCAGACATGGCGTGGCACGTCGCGCGGGGTCATGACACTCCTCGACAAGAGGGCCGTCGCCGAGCGTCTGGGAGACCTGCCGGTTGCAGGAATCGCCATCAGCCGCCAACGTCCGTGGAATGCGACAATCATGGTAGACATCAGTGAACCGGACCTGGCAATCAGACAAGGCGACAAGACTGCTATTGTGTACACCCGTGCCGGAGTCGGTTACGTTGTGTCCCAGGCTGAGAAGTCTTGGACAGTGGTGGACGTAACAGGGTTTCCGGGCGACACTCAGGCCTTTCTGTCACGCTCGCTTGAGTTTGCTCCGATGCTGCTGGAGCTTGTTCGGTGTAAGGTGCAGTTGCCTGCCGCCGCAGTGTCTTTGTCTCCCTCGGGTCTATCTGTGAGACTCAAGGACGGCAAGAGACTCTTGCTTGGCGACGGAAGCGACTACAGTTCCAAGATTCAACGGGCAGTGGCGGTTGTTCAGATGCCAGGCTTCA
>DAOOUZ010000105.1:0-3915 GCA_035369785.1 Candidatus Cryosericum sp.
CCGGATGGTCGTCTGGGCCGTTGCCGGCTGGGTGCCCGGCTGCGTCGGGGTGGAGGACGACGGCGTCGAGGGAGTCGAAGGCGTGGTGCCCTGGGCGCGCGTCAGCGCCACCGAGACCGCCACGGTGCCACCTGCTGTCACGGAAACAGACTTCTGCGCATCCTTGTAGCCGTTCAGACGCAGCACCAGCTCGTGGGTGCCCTCCTGGACGTCCTTGAGCACCGCCGGGGTCTTTGCCTTCTGCACGGCCCCATCCAGCAGAATCGTCGCGCCGGATGGTGTGGACGACACGTCCACCGAGCCGGTCGTAACGGTCACGCCACCCCCCGGCTGCACGGCCGTGCCATCCGGAGGCGTCCCCCGCTGCCGCCCAGCCACGAACCCGACCACCGCCAGGATGGCCGCCACGCCGACCACGACCGGCACGATCCACCGCCGCCCGCGGGATGCCGGGGGTGCTGCCACAGGCGTGCCAGCCTCGGAGGGGGGCGCAATGACCCATGCTGCGCCGTCCACCGGCTCAGCTTCCGCAGGCTCGGACGCGCCGAGGGGCCGGGCCACCGGCTCCGGCGACGGGGCCGCCTCGGGTTCAGGGCCGGCCGTCTCCTGATGGTAGAAGTCATTCATGCCCGTCAGCGGGACTCCGGGCTCCACCTCCTGGGCATTCCGCAACCCCAGGCTGGGCCCATGTTCCCTCCCGGGGGGCTCCGCGCCCGCACCCGGACGCTCCGGGACCGGGAAGCCGCGCCCGGCAATGGCGTTCAAGACGTCCGCCGGCGAACTGTAGCGCAGTTCCGGGTCCGGCTGCAGCAGTCCCGAGAGCACGGGCTGGAGTTCCTCCGGCGTGCCCTCCGCCAAGGCCTCTGCCCCGGGAACGCTCCCGGTCAGCATGTGGAACATCAGCACGCCAGTCGCATAGAGGTCCGCGCGGATGTCGACAGCGCGCCCTTCGCGCTGTTCCGGGGCAGCGTATGGTGTCAGCCGGCCTGCCCGCAGGGGGTCGACCCTGCCGGAAAGGGATGAGGTGCCGAATCCCATGACCTGCGCATCGCCGGAGGGCATGACAAGCACGCTCTCAGGCGACAGGGCACCATGGAAGGGAATGCCGCCCAGGGCCAGCATGCTCTCGAGCGCAGACAGGACGCAGGAACAGATCCACGCGATCTTCGACGCAGGAAGCGGTCCGGACCTGGATTCCAGCTCCGCGAGCGTTTCGTGAGGGTCGGCAGGGTGAAGGACGAGGTCGCAGATGCCTTGGTCCTGACCCGAGGCCTCGGTCGGCACGACATAGGGGCTGACCAGTTGCGCGGCGCGAAGGAACCGGCGCACGACGGCGGTGTTGCCGGTCGTGGGCGGCTCGAGGACGAGCGCTGCCAGCGCTGCCGGGGATTGCGTGTCACGCACCTTCCAGACGCTCGCCAGGCCCAGCGTGCCGGTCTGCTCGAGCACCTCGTACCGGCCGTGCAGCATCAACCCCTTGAGATCCATCCCCCACCCCCACGACGCTTCATCCCTCTCTCAGTATCTATAGCCGCATGGCGGGGGTTGTCAACTGCCGAGGGGCGTCTGCCGGCTAGCCCTCCTCCTCGGTGAGCGACTGCAGCTCGTAGAGGTCGCGGTAGGCTCCGCGCCGTGCCAACAGCTGCTCGTGCGTGCCCGCCTCCGTGATGCGGCCCTTCTGGACCACGAGGATCCGGTCCACGCTGCGGATAGTGGAGAGGCGGTGCGCCACGATGATGCTGGTGCGGCCCACCAGAATCTTGCGGATGGCGGCCTGGATGATGGCTTCCGATTCGGTGTCGATGTTCGACGTCGCCTCGTCCAGGATGAGCACCTTCGGGTCGAAGTACAGCGCACGCGCGAAGGAGATGAGCTGGCGCTGACCTGCCGAAAGGTTGTTGCCGCGCTCGTACAGGTGGTAGCGCACGCCTCCATCCAGACGGTCCACGAAGTCCATGCCCAGGTAGTGCACGATGTCGGCCACCCGCTGCTCGTCCGGATGCTCGTCGAACAGCGCGATGTTGTGCAGAATTGTTCCGCTGAAGATAAACACGTCCTGCATGACGAAGGCGATGGTCGTGCGCAGGAACTCGAGCGGCAGAGTCGCCACGTCGATGCCGCCCAGGAGGACGTGCCCGCTGTCGATGTCATAGAAGCGCGGAACCAGGCCGGTGATAGATGTCTTGCCCGCGCCCGTCGGGCCGACCAGGGCGACCGACCCGCCCTGCTCGACCTCAAAGCTGATACCCTTCAGGATTTCCTCGCCCGGATTGTAGCTCAGGTGCACGTCCTGAAACTCCACGCTGAACGTGGAGGGAAGGACCCCTGCGAAGCTCTCGGGGACGTAGACTTCCTCGGGCTGGTCCACGATGTGGAAAATCTTCTCCGCAGACGCCATGGCCTGCTGAATCGTGTCGAACTGTTCCGCTATCTCCTGCACCGGCTGGAAGAAAATCTGGGTGTAGAACATGAACGTGACCAGGGTGCCGAACGAAAGCAGACCGGACAGGATGTTGCCTCCCCCGTAGTACAGGAGCAGGCCAACGGCGATCGTCGCAAGCGCGGAGACAAGCGGACGGAAGATGCCATTGAGCTGCATGAGGTGCAGACGCGCCACCGTGTACGCCTCGTTGATCTTCTCGAAGCTCTTCTTCTCCTTCTCCTCGATGGCAAACAGCTGCACGACGCGTACCCCCTGAATCCTCTCCGCGATGAAGGCGTTGATACGTGACAGGCAGGTGCGCGCCACCCCGTGGGCCGCGCGGATGGAAACGCGGAAGACCGCCGTGAGCACGGCCACGGCTGCCAGAACGGCCAGCAGAACCCAGGTCAGGAAGGCGTTCAGCGTGAACATGACAACGGTCACGCCGACCAGCAGAATGCCGTCGCGCGCGATGTTGATGAGCGCCTGGCTGTACATGTCCGCCAGCGCTTCCACATCGTTGGTGACACGTGTCGTCAGCCTGCCCGACGGAGTCCGGTCGAAGAACCCGAACGGCAGGCGCTCCATGTGGTTAAACAGCTGCACGCGGATGTCGTAGACGATGCGCTGGCCCACCACCTCCAGCAGCACCCGGTTGATGTACGACACGACAAACGCTAGGAGCACGATAGCCAGAAACACCAGGGACAGCCTGCGGATCCCCTCGATGTCCACGGAGCGCAGCCAGGCACGGTCCTCGGGGGAAAGCTGTCCGAGGGACGAGGCGTCCATGATGTAGGTGCCAGCGGGGAACACCGGCTGCGGCGCCACGAACAGCAGCGGCTGCTTCGCCGACGCCCAGGCGTTCAGGCGGTCCGTGCCCAGCTCCTGCGCCTTTGCGCTCGAGATGACGTAGAGGGACACGTCGGAGGTCGCGACGCTCTGGCCACTCTGGTGCAGCCCCTTGGCCAGCTCCACTTTGTCGTAGTAGTGCCGGCCCATGAGCACGAACCGGTTCACGGGCGCGACAACCGCGTCCGCGGTTGGAACATCGGCGGAGTCCTGGAGGACGACGAAGCGCGTCGTCGTGGGGTCGATGTACGTATCGATGGCCTGGCGCACGATAAGCGGGCAGGCGATGGTCTTGGCCGTGATGACAAGGATGAGGAGGAGCGCAATGAGCAGCTTCCACCAGTAGGGCCGGGCATACTTGAGCAGACGCATCATGAGCGTGGCGTCAAAGGAGCGTGTCTGTACCTCGTCGCTTGATATGCCAGCCATCAGCTGTTCTCCACTTTCTGTTCGACAAGCTGCCTGCGATAGACACGCCAGTACCAGCCGCGCCGCCGCACCAGCTGCGCATGCGTCCCCTCTTCCACGATGCGTCCCTCGCCGAGCACCAGGATGCGGTCCATCTGGCGCAGGGCCGAGATGCGGTTGCTGATGACGATGGTCGTGGGACGCGCAGTGAAGTGCGCAATGTTGTCCAGGAT
>DAOOUZ010000106.1:0-3885 GCA_035369785.1 Candidatus Cryosericum sp.
CCTGGGCGACATCGAGAAAGCCCTCGTGGCTGCTACCGGGTACTCAATGGGAGCATCCCTGGTCGCTCTGTTTGCCCGTGTGGGTGGTGGCATCTACACGAAGGCAGCAGACGTTGGGGCTGACCTGGTAGGCAAGGTGGAAGCTGGTATTCCAGAAGACGACCCGCGTAACCCTGCATCCATTGCCGACAACGTTGGGGACAACGTCGGTGACGTGGCTGGAATGGGAGCGGACCTGTACGAGTCCTATATTGGAGCTATTCTCGCCGCAGATATTCTCGGATACTGGTTTGCACGGCAGGCGGGTTTGGCCGACCTGCTTGTGGGGGTTCGATACGTCTATTACGTGGTCGCGGCAGGATTGCTGTTCTCCATTCTCGCAGTCCTGGCCGTCAAGTACCTGTCGCGGGGTGGCCGGGTCTCGCCGGAGGCTCTACTGCGCTTCGGCTCGATTGGCTCCTCCGTGGGATTGGTCGCTGTTTCGTTTCCCCTTGCCTGGCAGCTCTTTGGAAGCGTGAGAGCGGGCGCGGCGGTGACGGTCGGAATTGTTGCGGGCGTCCTCATTGGACTGACGTCGGAATACTACACGTCAGCTCGTCCTGTGCAGCAGATTGCTCTGGCATCACGCACTGGCGCTGCTACCAATATTCTGAGCGGAATGTCGGCCGGTATGCAAAGCGTCGTGCTCCCAATCGCCGTCATTGCTACGGCGGTGGTTATCGCCTATGCGGCCCTTGGCATGTTCGGAATCGCCCTGGCCGGTGTTGGCATGCTCGGCACGCTCGGCATTTCACTGTCTGTCGACGCATACGGTCCCATCGCGGACAATGCCGGAGGCATTGCCGAGCTGACGGGCCAGGACCCGATCGTGCGGGAGAGAACGGACCAGCTGGATTCTCTCGGCAACACCACCGCTGCTATGGGAAAAGGCTTCGCAATTGGTTCTGCGGCATTGACATCACTCGCGTTGTTCAGCAGTTTTGCACAGGCAGTCGGACTGACAACGCTCAGTATTCTCGATGCGCGGGTCGTTGCCGGAATCCTGCTGGGGGCAGCACTGCCATTCTGGTTCTCATCGCTGCTCATCGAGGCGGTGGATTCCACTGCCAGACTCATGGTTGAAGAGGTGCGGCGCCAGTTCCGCGAAATCCCGGGATTACTGCAGGGAAAGAGCCCATCCGACCCCAATGCGTGCATTGCTATCAGCACAACAGGTTCACTGAAGCACATGGTGCTTCCTGCCGTGGTAGGGATCGCGTCGCCCTTCGTCGTGTTCCTGGCCCTTGGTGTCCAAGCTGTTGGAGGCCTCCTGCTGGGAGCCACGGTTACGGGGAGCGTTCTCGGGCTTTATATGGCGAACGCGGGAGGCGCGTGGGATAATGCGAAGAAGCTCATAGAACGGACGCAGGGTGGCAAGGGTACGACTGACCACCAGGCCAGCGTCGTGGGAGATACGGTGGGCGATCCACTGAAGGATACGGCGGGGCCTTCCCTCAACATTCTCATCAAGCTGATTTCCGTTGTATCACTCAGTTTCCTCCCGCTATTGCTCAGGTAATCTGGCGGCAGAAGGACCGCGCGCCAGTTTTCTTCAGCCTTTGTATCTTGCGTTTGGCGCCCAACCGTGTACTCTTACAGTACACATGAAGAGGCGTGGATTCGTACGCGAGGGAAAGCACTCATGAAAAATGAAAACGAACACGGAACGACTAAGTCCCGTGGAACAAATGTCCGCAGAACTATCCTGATCGTACTCGTTGTAGTGCTCGCTCTGGCAGTCGGTGTCGGAGGCTACAGCGTGTTTTCTCTCTACAGGTCTCTCAATTCCATGAACCCTGGTGCGAGCGGGGCCACACGTTCTACACTGAACCTCAGCCAGCGTATCAATATTCTGATCATGGGGGTTGACTCGAGGGACCCATCTGACCCAGGACGGTCGGACAGCATCATGCTTGTTGGCCTCGATCCAGTTTCTGGCACGATCAACGTCATGTCCATTCCCCGTGATTCACGAGTCAACATTCCCGGTCACGGGTATGACAAGATCAATGCCACGACTAATCCCGATTACTTTTCCGACGGTGGCATTCCTCTGCTGGAGAGGACTATCGAGAGCATGATCCCCGGCATCTCCATCAATTACTACGCTAAGACCGACTTCGCCGGGTTTGAGAAGGTCATTGACGCCCTTGGTGGTGTAACCATCAATGTGGAGAAGCGTATGTACTACAAGTCTGCCGATACGCTTATCGATCTGCAGCCAGGGGTGCAGCACATGGATGGAAAAACGGCGCTGGGATATGCCCGGTTCCGCCATGACGCCGTGGGCGACTTCGGATCATGGGATGGCGAGGAGTATGGACGAGTCGTCCGGCAAAAGGAGCTGTTCAAGGCCATTGTTGCGCAGACTACTGCATTGCGCAATGTCTGGAAACTGCCACCCGTGATACACGCGATTGAGGGAGCTGTTACAACGGATCTGCTGCCCACCGACATGCTCCATCTTGCCCTGGCGTTCAAAGACGCAACCGACAAACAGGTTACCACAATTGCCTTTCCCGGGGCGCCCGGCATGATCAACAAGGTGTCTTATGTCATTCCCGACCTGGAGACACTGCGGACCAAGATCGCGCCATTGTTCGGGCCGCTGACCGTCTCAAAGTAGGAGACAGGATACGGCGGCGCAGCGTGTCAGGCATACCCGCGGCAGGCTCGTGCCTTCCATGCCTGCGCCTGCAGACCACTGCATGTGACACGAGACAATAGCATGGTGGCAGTCTCAGAAAAGCCCATCGGCAAGATCATCGCTGTGGTTATTACCGTTGACCGGGCAGACACAGCTTCCCGATGTGTGGCCGCCCTGTTCGATGGCAGCAGGACCCCGGATGCAGTCGTCGTGGTAGACAATGGCTCCACCCGCCCGTTCGTTCTGCCTTCGGAGTACCGGAACAAGGCGAGGGTTGTCCGTCTGGAACACAATTCCGGACCCGCCGGCGGGGCGTCGGCTGGGCAGCGGGCAGCCCTGGATGACGGTGCAGACTGGGTGTGGATGATAGACGACGACGCCGTTGTCGAACCTGACGCCCTCGAGACACTCATCGAGGCAGCACAGGATGGCGAAACATCTCACTACTTCCGTGCCGTGTGCTACAACGCGACCAGCCGTGACGTCCCATTCTACAACTCATTCGTGTACAACCGCGTCACAGGTCTACTCCGGCCCGTACCTCGCGAGTGCTACGCTGCGCCGCGGTTTCCATTCGATGCCTGCAGCATGGCCGGGCTCTTCGTGTCTGCTGCCCTGTTGCAGGTGGCAGGAACGTTCGATGCGTCCCTCTTCGGGTGGTATGATGATACGGAGTTCACTCTGCGTGCTACGCTGTCGGGATTCCACGGGTATGCGATTCCGGCGAGCCGCGTACTGCATCCGTCGGCGAACCGGCGGAGTGTTCGCGTGCTGGGCAGATCGTTTCTGGTCCTGGCGGATGATCCACGCCGCCTGTACTACGGTACAAGAAACTGCATTCTGACACAACGGCGTCTCCTTACGCGCGCGCGCTTTGCGTTCCTGTTCATTCCCACTTTTGTGGGGCGTCGTCTTGTTTCTATTGTTGTGCTGTACAATAATCGGCGTGCCTTTCTCCGCTGTTTCCTGCAGGGCGTTGCGGATGGGCTTCACGGCAGGCACGGCGAACTCGTTTCAGGGGGTCAGACAGCATGAAGAATAAGTGGGTAGTTGGCGTCGTTCTTGCTCTTCTCATTGTTGGAGGCGTGGCGGTGGCATACCGGCTCACCCGACCAGCCACAGGCGATGGCGAAACGAGCGGCTCAAAAATCAGGGCAACATTCCTTGCCTACGAGATTCAGCCCGAGACTGCTTCAATG
>DAOOUZ010000107.1:0-3801 GCA_035369785.1 Candidatus Cryosericum sp.
CTCAGCAACGAACACAAGACAACGACCGAGGTCATGAGCCGCATTGTCACGGACTCCGAGGAAATCAGCCACACGAAGGACAGCCTCAACGAGAGCCAGCAGGAGCTCGAGAAATTGCGCCAGGACTACGAGGACAAACTCAAGCGTCTGGAAACCAATGAGAAGCAGGAGCTCAAGGCGGCACACGCCGAGGCACAGCGTATCGTGGATGACGTGAGTAGACGTATGGACGAGCTCATGAAACAGTACCAGGACAGCCTCAAGAGCCAGCCCCAGGCGGCCAGGGAGGTCAAGCGCGAGGTCGAGGTTACGCGGGAAGAGCTGATCCAGCAGGCCGAACCGCTGGAAGAGAAGTCGCCGTTCACTCCTGTCGAGGAGATACTGCCCGGAGACCTTGTCATCATTACGTCGATCAACAAGCAGGCCATCGTGATCGATGTCATGAAAGACAAGCGCAAGCTGGTTCTGCAGGCAGGGTCGATGCGCACAACGGTACCGGAAGCGCAAGTCCGCAAGCTCACCGAGGAGGAACTCAACTCGTACCAGACCCGCGCCATGCAGTTCAGCGGCACGCGCGAACCAGCATTGCCGTTCGTCCCCATGAAGATCGACCTGCATGGCAGCCGCGTTGACGAGGCGCTCGAAAAACTGGACAAGTACATCGATGTTGCCTACCTGTCTGGTCTGTCGTTTGTCTACATCGTTCACGGCAAGGGTTCGGGTGTCCTGCGCAAGCAGATCCATGAGTTCCTCAAGACACTCCCCAGTATCGATCACTTCAGTTTCTCCAGTCCGGAAGAGGGCGGTGACGGCGTCACGATTGCCTATTTCAAGTAGAAAGGAATCAATTGAAAAGCGAACAGGAGCTGGTGTTTTTTGACCTCGAAACGACAGGACTGGACCACAGCACAGATCAGATCATTGAAATCGGGGCCGTCAAGGTCCGCGGCGGCAAGGAGGTAGGCAGGTTCGAGCAGTTCTGCCGCCTGAATGACGGGGCGCACCTCTCGTCGTTCATCTCTGCCCTGACCGGGATTACCGCGCTCGATCTTGAACCGGCCGGTTCCGTCGATCAGGTTGTTCATGACTTCATGCGGTTTGCGGGAACAAGTCCGCTCCTCGCCCACAATTCCATGTTCGACGAGGGATTTCTGAGGAAGGCGCTCCATGGCCAGCTGCAGAACGAAGTGTTCGATACGCTTCAGCTGGCGCGCATCTTCTTTCCCGACTTGCAGAGCCATAGCCTGCTCGCCCTTATCGACTCCCTTGCCATCAAGAAGGAAGAAGCTCACAGGGCCTTGGGGGACAGCCTTTCGTTGTTTCGGTTCTACCGGAAACTGAAGGACAAGATCGCCCAGTCGCAGTTTCCAGATGCCATCGTTCAGCGGATTGCGTTCCTGTACCCGACAGTCGTACGGCTGGGGCTTCTGGAGACCGCTGAACAGCCAGACACCATGAGCCGCCTGCCCGGGCTGGAGAGTGTCCTTTCTCCGCTGGACAACTCGCGATTGCCACGCCCAAAAGTCCTGCGCAAGGACCTGCCGGCCCCTGCACAACCGTCCGAGGCATTTCCCCTCGAGCAGGAAGGCGACGTCCTTGCGCAGTACGATGCAGCATCTCTGCAGCGGCGGTACCTCTCCGCCATCGAGAGCAATCAGTCTCCGGCGGTAGTCCTTCTGCGCTCGCCCGCCGCACTCGATGTACTCCTTGAGGACGCGCCCGCAGGAGGCACCGCCCCCACATGGATTTCGCAGGAGAGCCCCGACAACCTTGTCTGTCTCGCATTGCTCGACCAGGCGACACGCAGCCCCACTCTGCGGCAGGAGTTCGGCTTCGAGCTGGCGGCCCTGACCGTCTACGAGTGGGAAACGCGCTCCGTGTTCATTCCTGCGATGCCGCTCTTTCTCAAGAGGTCAGCCCTGATGAACGAGGTTGCGGCCACCTACTGTGAAGGCGGCAGCGCCTGCCCGTTCGCCGCAGTCTGCCCGCGGCCACGGCTGCTCGAGATCGCCCGCTCAGCGCGGATTCATGTCACAGACCTGTCCGAGGCGCCGAGGGTGCTCGCAGAACTCGCCGGGATGGCGAATCTGGTAGTCACGTCGCCCGAGACCGAGAAGCTCATGACAGACGCACTGGAGGTTCCCGAGACACAAGTCCCGTCGAGCGTGTTGCGTAGTATTGCCGGCATGGCGGGGGAACTTGGTCACAGCTCCACGCTGCTGTCGGTCGCGGCATTCGCGGACCAGGCCGCCCACCTGCTGGAGCAGGTGCAGACAGTAGTGGGCAGACAGGAAGGCGAAATCGCACGGGGACGTGTCGCGGTCAGCGACAGCCTGTTGTCAACCAGCCAGTTTGCAAGCCTCAGGTCGGCGGCAGAGGCCCTTGCTGCGTCCATTGTGGAGGCTGGGAGCGACCTGCCTCGAACCATCTACACAACATGGCTTGCACAGTCCAGGGAACTTGCTGCGATCCTCGCAAGCGTGGACGACCCGTCGTATGCAGTCTGGATGGAACGCCAGGGAAAAGACACGGGGATCGCGCGAACGCGCACCCTCCTTGGCCCGCGGCTGCGTTCGTACAGCCCCGACGCCAGATTCTATCTGGCGGGAACAAGCGTGTTTCCGGCAGACGACCGCATGTTTCTCCCCCAGGTGTTCGGACTCGATGGTCCTTCCATGACCTGTCTCGACGAAACGCGGCCCGCGCGCGCCCGGCGTGCGGCGACGTTCGTCCCCCTGTATCTTCCCAAACCGAATGAATCGGGCTTCGAAAAGGACAGTGCCCACCTTGTCGCTGAGACGATGCAACGGTTCCCCGGCAAGGCAATGGTCGCGTCCAATTCGCTCGAAACGTTGCGTCGCATGCAGTCCTTCCTCGCGAGAGACCCTGGACTTGCAGATTACGGCCTGCTCCTTCCCAAGAATGGGCACACCCGTGAGCAGCTCCTTGCAGACTTCTCAGGTCAGGAGAAGTGCATCCTCCTCGTTCCCTTCGACTTCCTGAGCTTTGGAGACATCGTTGCCGCGCCCTTCCTGTTTGTCACGAAACTGCAGTTTCCAAACTCGTTCCTCCCAACGGTGTCGCGGCTGAAACAGTACCTCAAGGAACGAAGAGCCGACGTGTTCCGGCAGATGGACCTTCCCTACGCGCTCACCCTTCTGCAGTACACGCTGCGCCAGATGGATGACCAGGTCCTGCGGTCGGTGTTCCTCCTGGACAGCAGGAGTTTCAACGCGGCCTACGCGGACCGTATCCGGGCCGTCCTTCCCACGCCGGGTCTGTTTCTGCCCATGGAAACGCAGGAGAGCCTCCTCGAGCACCTCGACCGGTGGACCCGGAGGGAAACCCTCTAGCCTGCACGGAGCCCATCACTCATCGGGCTCTTCGAATGCTTCGACCGTGTACGTGAAGACGACCAGCTCTGGCCGGTTCAGGCTGTCTGCGGGCAGCCCTGCCTTGTGGCACAGGGCCTCAAGAAAGTCCGATGCATCCGGGAGCTCGTCCCAGACCTGGGGAAGAAACGTCGCCTGCCGCACGCCCAGCTGCAGGATGACCCCCGGATGGCTTGCGGCAAGCCTGGACTCGAGGTCAGGCCTGCCAGTGAAGTCCAGCCGCTCTGGCACCGAGAGCAGTGAAATCTCGATGTGAAGGTCGGCAAACTCCGTCTCGTCAACGGGCTCGAAGCGGGGATCCTCAAACGCGGCAGCCCGGGCGTTTGCTGCGACCGCCTCCACCAGCGGGGACACCGGAAGAATCGTCCCGATGCAGCCGCGCAGCTCGCCTCGTTCCGTAAGGGTCACG
>DAOOUZ010000108.1:0-3678 GCA_035369785.1 Candidatus Cryosericum sp.
GATGGGGTCGAGCGCCAGTTCCGCTGCCTTCTCAGGCGTCATGCCCTTCGCCTTGCGCTTTTCATAGATGAGCGAGGCAAACTCTGCGGTCCTCGGTGATGTCTTTGGGTCGGCGACGCGCATGCCCGTGAGGTCAATGCCCAGCTCCGCAGCGTTCGCCCTGATACTCGCCTCGTCCTCCACAAGAATGACGTCTGCCAGCCCGCCGCTCACCAGCATCTGGGCGGCTTTCAGCGTGCGTTCCTCGTTGCCCTCAGGCAGAATGACGGTACGGTGCAGGCTCTTTGCCTTCGCGCGGATGTCTTCCAGTACACTCATGTGTTCCTCCACGACCAAATCGGTACAGCGACTATTCTATCACCGAAGGAAGAGGCGTCCATGGGTGGCCCGTTAGGCCTCCGTGTGTCCCAGGCGCGTTTGGAGGGGCCGGCAGATAGCGTACGCTGCCAGGCCGCCGATAGCGGCCTCCGGGAGTCCGTTGGTCAGGACCGTCATGCCGATGAGCCCCAGCAGGACCTCGAACCCGGTGCCCAGGGCTGCGGCATAGCTGCGCCCGAAGAACAGGTAGATGCCCCCGAGGACGCCCACCGTGTTGACCAGACTGCCGAGCACCCCGCTCAGGCCGTACACGAAACCGTTCTTCCAGTGGAGGCGTCGGAACAGGTTGTAGCAGGCTCCTGTGACTACACCGACCAGAATCCTCGGCACGAAGCAGATGACAAGACTCCAGAGGTTCCCATGAGCGGTGCCGACACTGTAGAACGGCGTGAAGACAAAGGCAATGACCGGGTTGGGTGGCATGAATGTCCAGACCAGAAAGCTGAACAGTCCTCCAAAGGCGCCCATCGCCGCGCCCGCGCCCGTCCCCAGGAGAACCGCTGTGACGATGACTGGAACCATGGCAAGCGTAGCCACGATGGGACCGATCGGGATGGAGCCAAGCGGCGTGAAGCAGACAACTGCCTCGATGGCGAGCAGCATGGCAAACTGGGTCAGGGCCAGTGTCCTGTTGCGATGTGAAGTCTCCATTCATGCGCCTCCGCACAAGATGTGAACGGCACCCCTGGCGTTTGCTGCTACGGCCGCTGCCCTGCAGGAGGTAGACGGCGATGTCGTTCTGCTGGGCTGTGCCCATGGACAACCCGTGGCCTATTGTAGCAGCCTTTTCCCGTCAGCAAACAGGAAGGCGGGCGGCACTGTGGTGTGAAGTTGGCAGAGTGGGTTCTGACTCTTGTGGATGGAGCGGCACTCTCTCGCTGGAACCATCCCAGGTGAGGACCAGAATGGCATCTTCAGGGTGCACCGGCAAGCCGCCGGCCGACCAGCCAGGACCTGTGGTCATCATCCAGCGTCCGCCCTGCCGCACAAGGGTGCCCGCTTCGATGAACCCCACGGCGTCCTTCAGCTCGAAATGGACCTGGCCGGGGAACGAAGCTGCGTCCCCCGTGGGGGAGGCGTTCAGCGCGGTGCGCCAGACCAGCTCTGCTGCTCCAGGACGCTGGCGGACGGCCACCGTGTACCGCGCCGTCCAGTTGGCAGACGAACCATGGAGCGTTGTCACGTGCGTGACAGCAGCACCCTGAAGCAGCAGAAACGTCGTGACCAGAGCCACGACAAGGAAACCCACCGTGAGTCGTCGACGGACGGATGGCCCGGCAGTGACCGGCACTGACGCCCTGGACGTGCCGGACCTGCGCTGAACTGTCTCGCTGACCGTTGCAACCAACACGCAGGTGACGAAGAACTGGACGTCAGGCAGGGAAAACCTTCCACCTGCGGCGGGCACAGGGATGCGGTGTGCAGTCAGCCACGCGAGGGTGTTCGCGAGGACAGAGCCAACGGTCTGGTCAGTCAGAAGCAGGAGGCATGCAGCGGTTGCAGCAGGAGCCGGGTGCGTTGCAAGCAGAGAACAAGTGTTCCGTGCTGCCTTCCAGAGGTTCTGCTCCACGGTGGCAACAGCTGCCGCGACGACTGCCGAAGTTGTGAGGATCCCCGTCGTGACGATGGGCACCAGGAGGTCGGCGAGAAGTGGGGGGATGTCCGCGCGGGGTACCAGCCACGCAGGCACGGCAGTCTGCACGCTTCTGCCCGCTGTCTGTGCAAGGAGGACGAGGAACCGGAGGATGATGATGCCAGCCATCGTGGGCCATCCTGCGTGTTCCTCCGCGAGTGTCATGACGAGGCCTCCCAGGCAGTAGACGGGCAGGTTGAACGTATGAACGACGAGGAGTACCCAGCTGCCTGCGGTGAGCGTGGTCCGATCATACCGGAAGACGAACGCCGTGAGAGCCAGGGTCGCAAGATTCATGCCCACAAAGACGCACGCCGTCCAAAGCATGGTCACCGCGTGGTGCGGGCGGTGCCTCTGCCGAGCTGGAAGCAGTCCGACGAGCAGCCACCCGAGCAGATAGGTGCTCACTACCTCTGGCACACGGGCCCAGAACCATGGTCCCAGCGGCCATCCAGAAGGTGGCAGTTGATAGAGGGACAGTTCCGGCAGGAACAGGTTGGCCCCCGTGTATGCGTCGCCAGCCACAAACAGGAGGAGGACCGACACCAGGAATCTGACCACCTCTCCGACGACAGAAGGAAAGGCCGCCAGTAGAAACCACCAGTGGCCGATGGTGCGGCGCCACGCAGCCTGTATGTCCAGGTATGCGTTGTCTTCCATGATGCGTCCTCACGATAGTTTCCCCCGGAGAGGCCCTGAGTCAAGTCCGTGACAAGTGCTACCAGTGCGCTATACTGACCGCGACGAGAGGTGAGCGGTGGACGATCAGGAGAAGGCACGTCTTGCGAAGGCACTCAAGACTCGGCTGGATGCAGACCATGGCCCTGTTCCTGCGGTTGCCGTCGGCGGTGACAGTGCCCACCTCGACCTGACACCGTTTGCGGTGGCTGCCTGTGCTTCGAGCGGCAGAGTCCGTCCGCACATTGACGAGGCACTGGGGCATGCAGACCGGGCGTGGGACGCAGGCGCCGGGAGTCTGCCACTGGTGCATCACCCTGCCCTCCTGACCCTTCCTCTGGACGAGGCCGAGTACGCTTGCAAGCTTGCGGGCGTCGTTGCCGCAGCACGTCAGGAGGAAGCTGCGCGCACCTGTCTTGGTGATGTGCTGCGTGACGGATGGCGCCGGGTGTGGCAGGCCCTCCGTGCGGGCGGGTCCATCAGCCTGGAGCGGTTCCGGCAGACTCACCCGGCGGAACCAGGCGAGGACCCCGATCCTGAACTCGTTGTGCTAGCATGGTATGCGGATCTGTGTGGTGTGCCGGTCGAGGATACGCCGCTCAGGAAGGACCTCGAGCAGGTAGTCCTGCGCACAGGCTACCGCGCGAACCGGGAGGCAGCCGCCCTGAACGCGACCCGCAGGAACGAGTACGAGACCGCGCTGCGCTACCATGACCTGTGGTACCGTGCTGTGCAAGCTGGCAAGGAGGGCGTGCCGCTTCGACAGCGTGTGGAACTCGTACAGGAGTTCATGAAGGGGGACGCGGCGCTCTCTCCCGGAGTGGTGGCCATCTGGCATGCATCATTTTCGCTGGCGGAGCGTCAAGCAGACCTCGAGTACACGAGTGCCGTCACGCTTCTGGCGGTCCTTCTGGCATTCGGCGACCGGCACGCCGAAACGGCCACGGCCACGGGCAGCGTGCGGCCTTCGGCAGGAGTTGCCGCCGAGA
>DAOOUZ010000109.1:0-2398 GCA_035369785.1 Candidatus Cryosericum sp.
CGAGCACCTTGCCCACGTCGTTGCCGTCGACGACGCCGAAGTAGCGGAAGCCCAATTCCTCGAACATGACCGTCGGCAGGTACAACCGCTTGAGCAGCGTGCGCAGCCAGCGAAGGCCGCGCCCGACGAACGCCGACTGCCGCGCCCGCAGGTACCACGAGCGCGTCCTCAGGCGGTTGAGCGCCTGTGCAATGCCGCCAACGGAGCGCGAAATGGACATATCATTGTGGTTGAGGACAACAAGGCACTGGCCCTGGGTGCGCCCCAGGTTGTTGAGCGCCTCGAGCGCCATGCCCCCGGACAACGCTCCATCGCCGATGACCGCGACGACGCGCTGGGTGCCGCCGTTGAGGCGTCGGGCCGCAACCAGCCCGGCCGCAATGGACAGCGATGTGGATGCGTGGCCCGCCATGAACGTGTCGTAGGGCGACTCTTTGGGGTTTACGAACCCGCTGATGCCGCCGCACTGGCGCAGAGTTCGGAACTGCTCATAGCGGCCGGTGAGCAGTTTGTGCGTGTAGCACTGATGCCCCACGTCCCAGACCAGCTGGTCGGTCGGAGTGTCCAGCGCGACGTGCAGGGCGATGGTCAGCTCGACGGCGCCAAGGTTGGAGGCGAGGTGACCGCCGTTCGTCGAGCAGGTGTCGAGGATGACCTGGCGGCACTCGGCCGCCAGCACGCGCAGATGGGGAACATCCAGGCTGCGGATGTCGGCAGGAGAGGAAACGTGCTCGAGGATCAACCCCGAACCTTCTCCACCAGCCAGTCGACGAGCCCCGTCAGGAACTCCCCGCCGCCGCTCAGCCGCCCCGCCGCCTCACGCGCGGCTGCCAGCTCCTGCAGTGCCCGTTCCCGTGCGCCTTCGAGGCCCAGCAGGGTCGCAAAGGTCGCCTTGCGGTTCTTGAGGTCCTGGCCCACAGGCTTGCCGGCCTGCGCCTCGGTGGACGTGGCATCGGCGATGTCGTCCACGATCTGGTACGCCATGCCGAAGCTCTCGCCGAACTGGTTCAGGTGCTCCATGTCAGCCGGGCTGGCACAGCCGAAGATGCCGCCCAGCAGAACCGACGCCTTGATGAGAGCCGCTGTCTTGTTGCGGTGAATGTACTCGACGGTGCCCGGGTCGACCTCCGTGTCGGTGGACGTGATGACGTCCATCGCCTGGCCGCCGACGAGGCCGTCCGCACCCGCAAGGTCCGCCAGCGTGTGCACGGCCCGGAGGCACCTGTCGGCGCCAAAGGCCTCGACGAGCGAGGGCGCTGACAGCTCCTCAAAGGCCAGCGTGAGCAGGGCATCGGAGGCCAGCAGGGCCATGTCTGCCCCGTGAATAACGTGCGTCGTGGGCTTGCCGCGGCGCAGGGGGCTGTTGTCCATCGAGGGCAGGTCGTCCTGGATAACGGAGTAGGCGTGCACCATCTCGACTGCCGCAAGCACGGGCTTGATGCGCTCCCGGTCGCGCGTGCACTCCTCGTACACCGCAAGGCACAGGGCAGGACGGACGCGCTTCCCCGGCGACAGCAGGGAGTAGGACACCGCAGCGTACAGCACAGACCCCTGCAGTGGTATCAGACAGTCGGCCAGGACCTTGTCGATGTACCGGGCCTCATCTCTCAGACGCTCATTGATATCCATGGCAGCTCCTTTCCCTACCGGGTTGCATCCTCGATGCTGTAGTCCACGCGCTCCACAGACGAGTACCTGCTGCCCCGCCGCAGTGCCTCGACCAGCCGCAGCAGCTGAGCCTCGTCACCATAGGCAATGACGTGGACGGTGCCGTCGCTCATGTTCTCGGCAGACGCCTCCACTCCCAGGAGGTCGGCCTGCTGGCCAACAAAGTAGCGGAATCCGACACCCTGCACGATGCCCGAAACATCTGCCGTCAGCTTCTTCACGGCGTTGCCGTCGGGTCTTCCTCCTCGCCGCCGATGCCTCGGAGAACTCCGTTGACGAACTTGCCCGACTCGGAGCCTCCATATTCCTTGGCCAGCTCCACTGCCTCGTTGGCAGCAATTGCCGGCTTGACCGGCGGCTTTGCATACTTCATCTCATACACCGCGATAGAAAGGAGGACCCTGTCCACCACGGCGATGCGCTCGATGTCCCAGTGCTGGGAGTGAGCCCGCACCTCATCGGTGATGGCATCCTGGTGCTGGCGCACCCCGTCGATGAGCTTCAACGCGTACGCCTGAATGCGGGCAGGCTCATGCTCGTACATGCCGAACGTTTCCTCGGGCGCCTGGTTCCCCTGCGCGGCGCTGTACAGCACTGCCAGCGCTATCTCGCGCGAACGCCTGCGTTCCAGACCGGTCATCGGTCAGGCCCGCACGTCGGCGATGTGGACGTTGACCTCCTCCACATGATACGGCGTCGAGGCCTCGACTTCCTTGGCCACTGCCTCGCG
>DAOOUZ010000109.1:2498-3658 GCA_035369785.1 Candidatus Cryosericum sp.
TCGATCTCAGCCGTCTTGTTGGCGCCGGTCGCCGTGTCGCCCTTGACGCCGGGCTCCGTGTGCGTGATGGTCGCCTCGATGAAGGTGGGCAGCTCGACGCTGACCGGCTTGTCCTGAAAGTACACAACGTCGACCACGATGTTCTCGATAAGATAGTTCACAGAGTCCCCGAGGTCTGCCTTGGTGAGGGCGACCTGCTCGTACGTCTGCGAGTCCATGAACGTGTACACTCCATCAGCCTCATACAGGTACTGCATCTTTTTGTGCTCGAGGTACGCACTCTTGACCTTCTCCTCAGGACGGAACGTCTGCTCGATAACGTTGCCGGTCATGAGGTTCTTCATCTTAAGGCGCACGAACGGCGAGCCCTTGCCTGGTTTGATATGCGTAAATTGGATAACGACATATGCTTCGCCGTCGAGCTCAAACGTCACTCCGGCGCGTAGTTCATTAGCGGAAATCAATGTCTAACCTCCTGCTCGTAGGCTGTGGATCGCTCGTATTCTACAGGTCAACCGGCTTCGCGTCAAGCATTCGCGCGCCGCCGATGCTCACACTCGCCACGCCTCAGCCGAGCACCAGCTCCTTGGGCAGAGTCGTCAACGACTCGCAGCCATCCGCGGTAACGATGACCGAGTCCTCGATGCGCATCCCGTACTGTCCGGGCAGGTAGACGCCTGGCTCGCAGGTTACGACATGTCCAGGCTGCAGCACCGTGTCGGAGGACTGTGCAAGGCGCGGCGCCTCATGGATCTCGAGGCCCACGCCGTGCCCCAGGCCGTGCGTGAAGTACTGCGCCAGGCCGCTTTCGCCCAGCTTCGCGCGCACCGCGCTGTCCACGGAGCGCGAGCTGACGCCCGCCCGGATGAGGCTGAGCCCTAACTTCTGGGCATCAAGCAGACGGCAGTACACATCCCGCACCTCGGCCCCGGGGTCGCCCAGCGCCACGGTCCGCGTACAGTCGCTCATGTATCCCTGGTAGTTCACGCCGAAGTCTATGACGACAACCTCGCCCTCCCTGATAGCCTTGCCCGAGGCAATGCCGTGTGGCAGTGCGCCGCGCGGCCCGGACCCTACGATCGTCGAGAAACTCGTCCCCTGCGCGCCCGCCTTGCGCATCTCGTACTCGATCTCCGGCGTGCACATGGTGATCGAGAAGC
>DAOOUZ010000110.1:0-3593 GCA_035369785.1 Candidatus Cryosericum sp.
CGACGCGGAAGCGCGGCGCCTTGTGGAACAGCAGTACCAGCGGGCGACGGAGGTTCTCGAAACCAACCGCGACGCTCTTGAACATCTGGTGGCGCTGCTGCTGGAGAAGGAAACGCTGCAGGGTGCCGAGCTTGACGAGGCGCTGAGCCCCGTGAAGGACCAGACCGGCGAGTCGGGCGACCTGCCCACGCCGGTGGCGCCGCCACAGGCGGGTCCCACCGTCGGCGTGCAGCCTGCTTCCTGACAGAGCGGTTCATCGTATGGTAACGCCCCGGCCGTCGTGGCCGGGGCGTTTTTCGTTCGAATCCGGCGCGGCGGCTCAGGCGCGGTTTGCCGTACCGAAGAGCTCTATCTTGGCACGCACGCCGTCCCGGACTGCCTTGAGCTGGGGAGCCGCGAGATCGCGGAAGCCGATGGCCTCGGGATGCGCGTCAAGAGATGCGCGGACGGCCAGCATGGCCTTCTTCTGAAGATACGTTGCGATGTTGATCTTCGTGATGCCCAGTTGAATGGCCTGGCGGACATCGTCGTCCACGGCGCCAGAGGCTCCGTGCATGACCAGGGGAACGGCGGGCATGGCCTCGTGCAGACGGCGGCACAGGTCCACGTCGAGGTGCGCGGCCTGGACGGCCATGGCGTGCACGGTGCCGATGGAAACGGCCAGCGCGTCGACCTGCGTATCGTTCCAGAAGCGTACCGCCTCGTCGACCGCAGTGTAGTGCATGTCGTCGGCCTCAGTGCTGGCACCATCCTCGGACTTGCCGACCTTGCCGATTTCTGCCTCAACTGCGACGCCGACGTGATGGGCGGCCTCGACCACCTGACGGGTGACGGCGACGTTCTGGTCGTAGGGCAGGGATGAACCGTCGAACATCACGGAGCTGAAGCCGGCGCGGAGGCCCTCGACGCAGCGCAGGAAGTCCTTGCCATGGTCGAGGTGCACGACCACCGGGATAGGGTACTTGGCCGCGTAGTGGCGGGCAATCATGGCCAGCTCCTCGAGCCCGGCGAAGTCCGAGCTGCCCTGCGAAATCTGCAGGATGACAGGCGCCTTGAGTTCGTAGGAGGTCTCGACGACCGCGCGTGCGTACTCCAGGTTGTGGACGTTGTAGGCTCCGACCGCATAGTGGTTCTTGAGTGCGTCCTGAGTTACCTCTTTCAACGTTGTCAACATGGTGCTGTTACCTCCGTGTCATTGTGCCTTGATGTAGGTGCCATAGCCAGGACCCTCGGGGAAGGCCCCGGTACTGCTGTCGTAGACCTTGTTGCCGCGGACGTACGTCTGCAGGACCGCGCCCTTCAGCTCGCGCCCCTCGAAGGGCGTGTACTTGTTCTTGGTGTACAGGTCCTGCGCGCGGATAACGGCGGGAGCCTCGAGGTCGATGCAGGTGAAGTCCGCATCCGACCCCTCCGCAAGCGTGCCCTTGCGCGGGAACAGCCCCAGCCGCTTGGCCGGGTTGGTGCTGAGGATTTCGCCCAGACGGTACAGCGTCATGCCGCGCAGGCCGCACGCCTCGTACAGCATGAGCGGCACGCGCAGCTGCACGCCGGGGATGCCCGCGTAGGCGTTCCAGATGTTGTCCATCACCTTCTCGCGCGGGTACACGCCAGCAGCGTGGTCCGTGGCCACGTAGTCGATGGTGCCGTCGAGCACGCCGGCCCACAACACCTCGTTGTCGTACGCCTCCCTGAGAGGAGGCGTGACCTTCACGAGGCTGCCCAGGCGCACGAAGTCGGCGCGGTTCAGGAGCAGATAGTGCGGACACGTCTCGGCGGTCGCATCGATGCCCTGGCCTTTGGCCTGCCGCACAAGGTCGACGCCCGCCGACGTGGAGACATGGACGATGTGCACACGCGTAGCCTCACGGCGCGCCAGAGCGAGGACCGTCGAGATGGCGAGCGGCTCGGCGTCGTAGGTGCGCCCGTCCTTGTAGGCGAGCGGATCCGTTCGTCCCTCCCGGATGATCTTCTCACTGTAGTAGCTTGCCAGGAAGTAGTCCTCCGCATGCACGGCCACCAGCATGTTGCAATCGCGAGCGGCTTCGAACAGCATGACCATCTGCCGCGTGTCGAGGCGGGGATAGGTCTGCATGCCGGAGATGGTGTACGCCTTGATGCCCACGACGCCCAGTTCCCGGAGTTCGGGCAGCAGGCGCCGGTAGGCCCCGCTGTCGATGAAGGAGGGCGTCGTCCCTCCCCAGAGGGCATAATCCACGTAGGCCTTGGGCGCGATGGCGCGCATCTTCATGTTGAAGTTGTCCGTCGTCGTGACTGGCGGAAGGGAGGTGCAGGGCATGTCCACAATGGTGGTCACGCCGCCCGCGGCCGCGCTCATCGTGCCGGTCGCAAAATCCTCCCGTTCCGTGAAGCCCGGGTCGTCGAAGTGCACGTGCCCATCCACTGCGCCAGGCATCACAAACAGCCCGTGAAGGTCAACGGGGATGACGTCACCGGGCGGCGGCGTGGTCCCGGCGGGGTAGAACCGCCGGATAACTCCGTCGGTGACCAGGATGTCGACCGGCAGAAGCGTCCCATCCGGCTGTGCCGCCCGTGCGTTCCTGAAAAATTGCTCCATGACAGACCTCCCTCAGATGAACGAACTCACGACCTTGAACTTCTCGACATCGACAAGACCAAAATCTGTTACCTTCAGTTTTGGAATGACCGGAAGGGCCATGAAAGCCAACGTCATGAACGGATCGTCCAGAGGACAGCCCGTGGCCTCACGCATCGCAGTCCCCAAGGCGTCCAGCCGCTGGGCAACCTCGGGTACGGAGAGTTCGGACATGAGCCCGCCGTACGGCAGCGCGAGCGAACCGACGACCTGGCCCGCGTTTGCGACGGCGATGCCGCCGCCGATGAAGGCAACCTGCTGGACCGCAAGCAGCATGTCACGGTCGCTGACGCCGCATGCAACGATGTTGTGCGAGTCGTGGGCGACCGAGGAGGCCATGGCTCCCTGTTTCATACCGAAGCCGGTCACGAAGGCCACGCCCACGCGCCCGGTGGCATGGTGCCGCTCGAAGACGGCTATCTTCAACACGTCGCGTGCGGGATCGGACTGGACGAGCCCGTCGGGACCAACAAGCGGAGTGACGCGGCGCTCGCCTGTCACCACCTGGTGTGGAATGAGTTGGAGGACACGCAGCTGCTTGCCCGGCTCAGCCTTGACGCGCAGGCTTTCGTACGTTGGCGTGGCGATGTTGATGCTGTTCTTGATGCTGTAGGTGCGCGTGAGGTGCCCGTTGTTCTCGGGTCCTGTGTACGTGCCGTCCTGCGCGACCAGCTGGCCCTTGGCATAGGTCGCGGTGGGTTGCACGCGGGTCGGGTCCGGGAACAGGATGAGGTCTGCCCAATAGCCGGGCGCAAGGGCTCCCTTGCCGCCCAGGCGGAAGTGCGTCGCGGGGTTCAGCGACGCCAGCCGGATGGCTGTGGGCAGGGAAATGCCGGCCTGCAGGAGCAGGTTCACCGCAAAGTTGATGTGCCCCTCCGACACAAGGTCGGACGGGTGTCGGTCATCCGTGGCCAGCATGATGCGATGCACGTTCCCGGGCGTGATGAGTGGCAGGAGCGCCTGGACGTCGCGTGTGACC
>DAOOUZ010000111.1:0-3587 GCA_035369785.1 Candidatus Cryosericum sp.
CTCAGGGGTCTATCTGGGGCACGCTTGAGCCCTCGGAGAACCTGTTCCTCTTTCGAACTGCCAGATTTGGCGACCTGCCCGTGGTCGTCCGTGGCGTCGGCGGCGGTCCCGTCCTGACCGCATCGGGGGTGCTTGCAGATATCATCAAGGCCGCACGCAGCCGCGTCTGCTGAGCCTGCCCCTCAGCTCCCTGCCGGTGTCCCCGCCGGAGGATACCGCATATACTGGCTCCACAGATCATACAGCTGCGAGGTTGCCATCGTATCGCCCAGGCAGTACCGTGCAATCCTGAGATATGCGCGTGCCTCGTACAGCTCTGAAACGTCTCCGCCGTGCACCTCTCGCTTGGGCTGGTCGATCCCGAGGGCGTCGCACCATACGTCCAGTGAAAACCTCCTGCGGAACGCGCCGAACCATGTCAGCTGGTCCATGAGGTCCACGTGCTGCGGGCTGTAGCGGTTCGGCATGAGGTCGGTCGTCGGACGCACGTGGTTGGCGGCTGAACGCACGAGAAGAAAAGGGCAGTCAAATCCCCGCCCGTTGAAGGTGATCAGCTGACGGGCTCTGCCCGCCGCCTCCCAGAAGTGCACAAGCAGGTCCCGCTCAGAGCAGGGGACGAACACGACCTTCTCCTCCCGCAGGACGTCCACCCCGCCCCCCGGCGCCTGAAAGTACACGGCGGCATGGTCCTGCTCGGGTGAGTACAGCGCGACACAGACAATCTGCGCCGTCACCGGGAAGAGCCCCAGCGAGTCCCGCACCCCCTGGCGCTCGTCCTCGGTGCCCGCGGCGCGCAGGAGGGACTCCTGCACAGCGGGGTTCAGCGTGTCCCACGGCACGCCCACGGTTTCGATGTCGAAGACAAGCCGGTCCACCTCAACTCCTGCCGGAGAAGCGGTCCAACGCGGACATCTTCTCCACCTGCACCCGGCTGCGTGCATCGCCGCCGTACACCCCGTCCAGGAACGTGACCTCGGCATCCAGTTCCTCCTCGGTCACGGTGATGTGCCATGCCTTCGGCTTGCCGTTGAAGCCATTGTTGAAGCGGTATCCCCTCTCCTTCAACATGTCCTTGGCCGAGTACGGGGCGCCGATCGCCCAGAGGAGGGCTCCGCCGGTCATGGCACGCTCGAGCAGCACCTTGAGCGGCAGCTGCCCGGAAGCCGGCAGGGGAATGGTAAGGAGATGCAGCAGGGCTCGGCAATCGTTCTCCGCCCGGTGCGCGTCATAGAAGAACCCCTCCGACAGGGCGATGAGCTCCTGCTTCTGGGTTGCAATGCCCTCGTCGCGCCATGGTATCTGCGTCATGGAACATCCCCACGGCTTGTGTGCAAACACCTCCCAGTACTTCTCGACGAAGGGACGGTCGAAGGCGGCGTTGTGTGAAATGACGATGCTGGCCTGGCTGACGAACGACTCGACAGCTCCGGGGTCGATGGCACGCCCGCGCACCATGGCGTCCGTGATGTGTGTCATCTCGACAACCTCGCGTGGAATACGGCGTCCCGGATCGCGCAGCTCGTCGAAGACACCCATGATACGGTACACCTTCCCTGTCGCCGGAGCATACTCAAACAGGACCATGCCCAGTTCGATGACCTCGTCTGCCTGAGCATCGAGGCCTGTCGTTTCCGTGTCCAGGACAAGTCCTATCTCGACAGGCTGGCCGTCTGGCTCGGCATACTGCTCGATGGGGCGGAGTTTTCGAATGACCCGGTACTCCCCGGTCTCCTCAAGTCCCTGTGCTACTATGTCCCATGCGTCCCGTTCATCCTCCGTCATCCTCTTCCCCCTCAATTGTGAACCCCTTGGTGCCAGGCACCGATGGTCTTCACAATTCTGCCCGGAACAGCGACTCGGGGTCCACCGGGTGGCGAGTGCGCGGTCGCCTCCGTTTAGCTCCGGGCCCCTCATAGACAATGCCGTGCGCCTCGCACCACGCTGCCACCGCCGATCCTGTGCGCTCATAGAAGCCCCGCCAGTCCGGATACTCCTGCACCGCGTCATTGTAGTTCAACTGGCCCAGCCGTATCTCGTCCGCAAAGTCCACTGCGTCGAGAATGTGCTGGATGTCCTGCTTCCAGATGTTCGGCGTCGGGTACGGCTCCATGTTCACGAAGCAGGTGAATCCTCTCTCGTGCGCCCTGCGCAGAGAAGCCACCCTCTCGGTGTAGGGCGCGGCTCCCGGCTCGAAGCGCTGCCGGAACGCCTCGTCGACCGACACAAGCGTAATCCCGAACTGATTCGCGGAGGACAGCTGCAGCGCCTCGGCGGGAATGATGCCCTTTGTCAGAATGTGCACCGGGATGTCATACGAGTTGATGAGGCGCATGAGCCGGAGTGTGAGCTCGGTCACCTCGGGCTGGTCGTACATGAACGCGTCCGTGGCGAACGACAGCGAAATGGAATGCGCGGTGCCGCGCAGGCGGGGCAGCTCACGCTGCGCAAGCTGAAGGGCGTTGCCGACAAGCTTAGGCTGGCACCACTCTTCATACGTGGCAACCTTGCCGAACCTTCGCATCATGAGGAAAGCGTAACACGGGAACCGGCACCCGTGGGAGCATCCCACGACGTGCGTCGCCGCATAGGCGCCGCTGCCGCCCATTTCGTAGATGAGGGACTTCCTGTACACCCGTTCCAGCATGGCCGCAGCCCCTTCCGGGGGCACTCGGGAATTGAAGTCTGGAATATCCTCAGTACCCCTTTTCCAGATCGACAAGATTTTTTGGCTTCTCGCCGCGGTTAGCCCGGATGGCGTTCTCGAAGGACTCGCCCCACAGACCCTCGATGGAAACGTCTGTGAACCCGCCGGTATGCGGCGACATCACGACGTTGTCCAGCTCCCAGAATGGCTCGTGCGCCGGCATCACCGGGATCATCGCCCCATGTTCGTCACGCTCGACCGGCTCAGCTGGATAGACCCACCATGGGTCGATGCCCGCCCCTTTCAGTGTCCCGTCCCTCAGCGCCGCATAGAGAGCGTGCTCGTCTACCGTGCGCCCGCGGCCGATGTTGATGAACCAGTGACCGCGCATGGCCTCAAATTCGGTGGCGCCAAAGAAGTTCTCGGTTTCGGGGGTCAGCGGCAGAACGTCGATGACGAACTCGCTGGCCTGGAGGAAGGCAAGTTTCTCATCCGAACCATATGCGCGGTCGACCAGGTCGCTGCTGTAGCCGCTCCCCGGGCTGTGCTTGAGACCCAGTACCTTCATGTTCATGGACCGACAGATGCGCACGATATGCGTTCCGATGTTTCCAAGCCCCGCGATGCCGACCGTCTTGCCAAAGAGCCCCACGACCGGTTCATCCATGGTGGAGAATCCATGCCAGATGCCCCGCCGCAGGTCGCGGTCATAGGGAATCAGGCGTCTCGTGAGAGCAAACAGGAGGGCAATGGCGTGTTCCGCCGTTACTTCCCGGTTGCCGTGCGAGTTGGCGAGGGGTACGTGTGTCTGCTTGAGCACGCTCAGGTCGATACTGTCGATGCCCGCGAACGGCACCTGAATCAGCTTGAGTCCTGGCGCTGCCGCAAGGAGTTCCGCCGACACTGATTCAGGTGCCGTTCGCGGGCATCGACAGTATCGACC
>DAOOUZ010000112.1:0-3585 GCA_035369785.1 Candidatus Cryosericum sp.
CTCGTTGATTGAGAACCGCGAATTCCCCAACCACGATCTACAGCTTCAGCCAGTTCTTGAGTTCCCGGACCAGGTCGAGTTCCTCCCAGCTGAATCCGGGCAATCCAAAGTGCCCGCGCATCGAAGTCTCCCGATAGATTGGCTTGCGCAGTCCAAGATAGTCGATGATGGCCATGGGCGTCATGTCGATGTTCTGCGCGATGATATCGCGAACAACCGCCTCCGGAAGACTGCCCGTCCCCTCAAAGGAGAGCTCAAACGACACAGGGTCCTTCTGCCCGATCACGTAGGCGACCTGTGTCAGGCACCGGTGGGCGATGCCGGCAGCAACGATGTTCTTGGCAAGATACCGCATGAGATACGTTGCGGACCGGTCCACCTTCGTTGGGTCCTTCCCCGAAAACGCGCCGCCCCCATGTGGTATGCGACCGCCATAGGTGTCGATTCCCAGCTTTCGCCCCGTCATGCCCGTGTCAGACTGGGGACCGCCCACGACGAACTTCCCTGTCGGGTTTACAAAGATGGTCGTCTTGTCGTCGAGCAGTTCAGTGGGGAGTACAGGGCGAACGATCTTGTCGATGATCTCCTGACGCGCGTGCTCAGACATCCGGGACGGATTGGCGGGATCGAGCACCGTGTCCAGGTGCTGTGACGACAGCACTACTGAACGCAGGTAGACGGGCTTGCCACCGTCATATTCGAGGGTGACCTGGCTCTTGCCATCCGGCCCCAGGAAGTCAAGGACGTTCTGACGGCGGACTGCCTCCTGCTGAATGGTAAGCCTCCGCGCCAGCACGTAGGGAAGGGGCATATACTCCGGGGTCTCATCCGTTGCGTACCCGTACATGATGCCCTGGTCTCCCGCGCCACCCGCATCTACGCCTTGCGCGATGTCGGGGGATTGACGCCCGATGGCATTCACCACGGCGCAGGTCTTGGCGTCGAAGCCGTACTTGGGGTCGTTGTAGCCGATGCTGCCAATGGTCGACCGCACGATCCCGTCGACGTCGACAAACGCATGCGTCGTGATCTCACCACCTACAATGACGAGCCCGTGCGTCACGAACGTCTCACATGCGACTCTGCTATAGCGGTCGTCGGTCAGCAGCTGGTCGAGAATGGCATCCGATATCTGATCGGCTACCTTGTCTGGATGTCCGACAGTAACAAACTCTACGGTCTGGCTGGTCCGTGCACTCTTGTCCATGATAAACCCTCCTTGCGGAAGAATACCTGATTCAACCCTGGTGGCTAGGTGCCCTGAAGGTCGCTCGACCCACTCGCGTCATCGCTGACGGTCTTCTGGTGAGATGAGGCCAGCAGACGAGCAGCCGACTTGCGCAGAACGTCGTCGACCGGTTCGCGGAGAGGGTCCGGCTTGTCCTCAAGGAACTCATGCGACGTGTCCAGGAGTTCGCGAATGAGACGGTACTTGTTCGAGTCCACTTTTGCAACGAGCGTTTCGAGATAGAGATTCGCGAGCTCGCGCTCGTGTGCAGACAAACCTGGCATATCCTGAGTCTGTTCCATGTACGCTCCTATTTCCGCAGTTCACACTGTATGATCGTGTCGACAATATCGACCGTTGAACGCAGGTCCCGGTTGGTGACCATGTAGTCGTACTCCGCAGCAAACGTCATCTCCTCCTTGCCCAGTTCAAGCCGGCCTGCAATTTCCTCAGGGGTTTCGGACCCTCGGCAAGCCAGGCGGTGCTGAAGCTCACCCTGCGTCGGGGGTTTGAGGAACACCATCAGGGCCTGCGGAAACTGCGCCTTGATGCAAGTGCCTCCATGAACATCGATCGTCAGTATGATGACCTCGTTCGGCTGGACGCTCTCAAGCGACTGCACCAGTGTTCCATACCGATGACCACGCACATCAGCATACTCGGCGAAAAGGCCCTTGTCAACCCACTCTGTGAAGCGCGCTTCCGTGACAAAATGGTAGTCGATCCCATTCCGCTCGCCCGGTCGCGGGTTCCGTGTCGTCACGGAGACCGACCGGTGCATTTCCGGATGTCGCCGCAGAAGCTCGCTTACTACGGTGCTTTTCCCGACCCCTCCTGGACCTGACACAACGACGATCATGGCCGCTCTCCCTGACTGATCAGCTGAACGGCGCGGGCCAGCTGGCCATCTCCGGGCAGCGTTCCGAACTCCCCCGCGCTGGGATTTGGGACCTCGACGTCCGGCGTGAGTCCCTTCTTCTGAATGGCGTTCTTGTTGGGAGTGTAGTATTCCTCAACCGTCACCTTGAGTTCGAACCCATTGCTGAGATCCCAGCTGCGCTGGATGAGTCCCTTGCCATAGGTCGTCGTTCCGACGATCGTGGCTGCCTTGTTCTCCTTCAGCGCGGCAGCAAAGATCTCCGACGCGCTTGCCGAATCCTGATTCACGAGCACGACGACGGGGTACGGTACAGACCTGCCGTGGACCGTCACCGGGCTCATTTCGCCTCCTGCGGCCTGCGTCCACAGCGCCGTTCCGTCGGGTATGAAGTCTGAAAGCATGTCCAGGCACTCGTTCAGGTAGCCGCCGCCATTATCACGGATGTCTATCACGAGCCCCGTGATCTTCTTGCTTTCGAGGGTCTTCAGCGCGGCAGAGAACTTCTTTGCCACACCAGAGCTGAAGGAGGACACAGAGATGTACCCCACGTCGCCCGCGATGATCTTGCTCTCGACAACGGGCAACTCGACCTGACGTCGCACGATGGTGAAGTCCAGGGACGTGCCGCCACGCCCGATCTTGAGCTGAACGGACGTGCCGACCTTGCCTTTCACGCGCGTGGACACCACGTCAAGGTCCACGCCGCGGGCGTCAGCGCCATCAATGCTCAGAATAAGGTCGCCCGCCTTCAGGCCGGCCTCTTCCGCCGGTGTGCCCGGAAAGACGCGCACAATCTCGACGGCGTTTGCCTGAGCATTCTCGGAGATGACGACGCCAATGCCGGCGTATTCTCCTGCCAGCTCCTCCCGAAAGTCGGCAGCCTCGGCCGGCGTGAACAGGACGGTGTATGGGTCGCCAAGTCCTGCCACCTGGCCCTTCAGCAGCTTTGTAGCATCGACCTGCTGGTAGTACTGCAGGGAGAGAGTGTCATAGATCTCACTGGAGAGCTTCAGGTACTCATCTCTGGTCAGTGTGGTCTGAACTGACGCAGGCCTCTGTGTTGATACAAGGCGCGGACCGAGGACCGGATACAGCAGAAATCCAGCCCAGAACGACACAGCAACGATAACAAGGAGCGCAGCACCCCTGATGAGGGCAGTTTTCCTGGATGGCATGAGTATCTCCCTGACAGTGACTACGGCTTGGGGCCGAGGTAGTTGAGTGGATTCTTGGGCGTACCGTCGATCCGGACCTCGAAGTGAAGGTGAGGTCCCGTACTCCACCCGGTATTGTCGGACAATGCGATAGTCTGTCCCTGCTTGACGGATGCACCCTTCTTGACGACGAACGACTTTAGGTGGCCGAACACCAGCGTCATGTGCTGGCCGCACTGCAGCATGAGCATGTTCCCGTATCCCGAGAAACGCCCCTCGTACTCAACCGTGCCATCGGCAGGAGCTCGGACCGGGGTCGACAT
>DAOOUZ010000113.1:0-3576 GCA_035369785.1 Candidatus Cryosericum sp.
CGTCGAGGTCGGCACCCTGCAGCGTTTCCTTCTCCAGCAGCAGCGCCACGAGACGCTCGAGTGCATCCCGGTTGGCTTCGAGAACTTCGGTCGCCCGCTGGTATTGCTCTTCCACAAGGCGCCGCGCCTCCGCGTCGATCTCCTCGGCCGTCGCCTCGCTGTAGTTCCGCTCCTCGCTCAGCTCTTTGCCCAGGAACACAAGGTCACTGCTCTTGCCATACGTCAATGGACCTAGCTTGTCGCTCATGCCATAGGCGCGTATCATGCGGTGCACGATGTCCGTGGCCCGCTCCAGGTCGTTCGAGGGCCCAGTCGAAATGCTGCCCAGGAACAGCTTCTCGGAAGCGCTGCCACCAAGCAGTCCGGCTACCTCGCGCAACAGCTCGTCGCGCGTCCGCATGTAGCGGTCCTCGGTCGGCAGCTGCAGGGTGAACCCGAGGGCCATCCCACGGGATACGATGCTGATGCGGTGCACTTCTTCCTTCGAAGCCAGCGCCTTGCCCACCACGGCGTGTCCCGCCTCATGGTAGGCGATACGGCGGCGCTCATCCTCGCTGATGACCCGCGACTTCTTCTGAGGTCCGGCAATGACTTTGTCGATGGCTTCCTCGACCTCATCCATCGTGATGGTCGTCTTGCCGCGGCGCACTGCAAGCAGGGCGCTCTCATTGAGCAGGTTTTCCAGGTCCGCGCCCGTGAAGCCTGCGGTCTCCTTGGCAATCGTATCGAAGCGGACCTCCGGCGCAAACGGCTTGCCCGAGGCATGCACCTTGAGGATCTCCTCGCGCCCCTTGGCGTCCGGCAGGTCGACCACGATGCGCCGGTCGAAGCGTCCGGGCCGCAGCAGCGCTGGGTCAAGGACGTCCGGGCGGTTTGTGGCCGCCAGCACGATAATGCCCCTGTTGGCGTCGAACCCGTCCATCTCGACCAGCAGCTGGTTCAGTGTCTGCTCGCGCTCGTCGTTGCCACCCCCGATGCCTGCGCCACGGTGACGCCCCACGGCGTCGATTTCGTCGATGAAGACGATGCACGGAGCGTACTGCTTAGCCTGCGTGAACAGGTCCCGCACACGGCTGGCGCCGACGCCCACGAACATCTCCACGAACTCGGAGCCGGATACGTTGAAGAACGGCACCTTGGCCTCGCCGGAGATTGCTCGCGCCAGCAGCGTCTTGCCGCAGCCCGGAGGACCAACCAGCAACGCGCCCTTGGGAATCTTAGCTCCCATCGCGCTGAACTTCTTGGGGTTCTTGAGGTACTCGATAAGCTCGCCCGTTTCCTCCTTGGCCTCGTCGAGTCCCGCGACATCCTTGAAGGTCACGCGGGGGCGGTTGTCCATGAACAGCTGCGCCCTGCTCTTGCCAAATCCGAAGACCTGGTTGTTCTGGCCGCCCTGCATGCGCTGCATCATGAACAGCCAGAGGCCGATGATGATGACGTAGGGCAGGATGTCCAGCAGAAGTGTCACCCAGATGCTGGTCTGGACCTTGGAGAAGTCGCCTTGAACCCCCTTCTCCACGAGCAGGGGGTATAGGCTGGCGTCATAAAGCGGCGCAATCGTCGTGAACTTGGTCCCGTCCTTGAGCGTGCCCGTGCCGGTCTGAACAACGTCCGAAATCGTGAAGCTGACTTCCTTGACCTCGCCCGCCCGCACCTTGGCGACGAACTCGGTATAGCTTAGCTGTGTTGCAGGCGCGGCCGGCTGCGTGAACAGCGAGTACGCGCCCCATATGATGATAAAAAGGAGGACCCACCCAACAAGTTCCTTGATGAGGTTGTTGTTGGAACCTCCTGTCTTTCTCTGGTCAGCCACTATCCCTTCTCCTCTTTTCTCTTCTCATAGACCTCGGGCTTGAGGACTCCGACGAACGGCAGATTGCGATAGTTCTCGTCGTAGTCGAGCCCGTAACCGATGACAAACTTGTTGGGCACCTCGAACCCGCAGTACCGGATGTCCACGTCCACCCTGCGGCGCTGGGGCTTGGAGAGGAACGTGCAGATGGCAATGCTGCTTGGTCCCCTGGTATTCAGGAGGTCGACCAGCGCCTTCATCGTAAGGCCTGTGTCGACGATGTCTTCCACAATGATGACGTCATGGTGCGCAATGTTGGTATCGACGTCCCGCGTTATCTTGATGACGCCGGAACTGTCCATGTTCGTCCCGCCGTAGCTGCTGACGCCCATGAAGTCCACCATGACGTGCACCGGAATCGAGCGCATAAGGTCCGACAGGAACACGACGGCCCCGCGCAGAACACAAATGAGCAGCGGATTCCGGTCCCCGTAGTCACGGCCTATCTGTTCGCCGAGCTCGGCAGTGCGCTTCTGGATTTCCTCAGCCGAGACCAGCACTTCCAATACGTCTTCGTTCATGTCCATGTATTCTACCCCGCTCCCTGCGCCAGACAACTTAGCACTGTGAACTATAGTATACAATGCGCAAGAGGCGGTGCGAGTCCGGGAGCGCCGGTGCGCGGATGCTCCGCGCAAGCGCGGGCACCCACAGGATTCCCTCTGCATCGCATATGACGGGCCTGCGCGGACGCAGCAGGCGGTCCACCTTCGCATCGGTGAACAAGTCCTGCAGCTTGCGGCCATGACCGCCAAAGGTGACCATGCGGTCGCCCGGCTGTGGCTGGCGGACGACCAGCGGCAGGTGAAGGGCGTCCCGGTCAAACCATGCCTCTTTGGGTCCCAGCTGGCGAAGGTCCGCCGGCAGGTCAGCCGGCTCCCGTTCTTCAAAGGCAATGCGCCTGCGGAACCAGTCCACGGTGGCGGGGAACTGAGCCACGTCGCGCGCCTGTTCCACGCGGTCGGTGTAGGCGGCGCCATACACGTAGACGTGCTGGTAGCCAACCTCGAGCATCAGCCGGTCGTCCAGCGTGACGCGCCTGCCAGCCTGGCCCCGACGGATGGCCCCCACGCTGCGGCTCAGCCGTTCGTAGCTGGGTCCCACGCCCGCCGTGGCAAAGACGTCCTCGAGAGCAAACTCGAGCAGCGGGTCGGGCAAGCCGGCGAGGGCTTCCCTGCTCAGGCGCAGAGCCCCCGGATGCCTGCCATCGCCCGCCTCCAGGATCTGAATGTTGTCCGTCACCTGCTCGGTCTGGTGGTCAAAGAGGTCAACAATCTCCCGGGCCATGTCCGCAGTTCTGGCGACAGCCTGGCGAGCAGCAGGGAAGCGCGTCTCGACGACGGGCATGACAGCGGTCCGCAGGAAGTTGCGCTCGAACCGGCTGTCTGCGTTCGAGGCATCCTCGCGCCATGCAAGGTTCTGAGACACAAGCCACGCCCGCAGCTCCTCCTTGCTGAAGGCCAGCAGGGGCCGGATCATCATGCCGCTCCGCGGCGCAATGCCGGCCAGGCCGCGCACGCCCGTTCCCTTGAGCAGGCGGAACAGCACCGTTTCGGCCTGGTCGTCGCGCGTATGCCCTGTGGCGATGCGATCGGCCGCCCGGGTCATGGCCGTCATGCGCAGGAACCGCAGGCGCAGTTCCCGTGCCGCCTCCTCCTGGCTCAGCCGGTGCTCTGCCGCATACGCCGGCACGTCGTCCGTGCCCGTGTCGCACGGAATGCCCA
>DAOOUZ010000114.1:0-3518 GCA_035369785.1 Candidatus Cryosericum sp.
AGGGCGTTATACACTCCAATCAGGTAATAAGGTGATCCTTTGTCGGCCGCCATATTGTACACATGAGGCGGTGAAAAGGGCAGACTGACGGTCAGCCTCCCAGGAACAGAGACAGTCACAATGCCTGTACAGGCTGTGTAACTCCAGGCTCCGTGCATGATCGCGCCTACCCAGTAGCCTTCGGGCTGAACCAGATTGGGCTCGTCGACGATCGTGGCGACATAGGGAGCCGATGTCGTCGCTGTGCTGCCAGACTGCATGAGGGACCATTCCGGCCTTTCAATGTCGTCGGTATTGGGCCAGCGGGCTTCGATCATCGCCTGTCCGTTGACAAACACCTGATTCCTTCCTCTACGGTCTACCGAGTCAAGATCCCAGTTCATTGCTGAGGTCTTGTAGATCGATCCTTCATGCAGGGTCCACCCGCCGTCTACAAGATCCGCCCCACTGATCGTCACGGTCTCGCCGGGATAGGCCCTGAACGTAATTGGAGCACCAGCATTTCCCGAGTTCGCAGGGGTCACAGTTTCCCGGTACGTTCCAGCACGAAGGATGGCCGTATCCCCTGCGACAGCGATCTCCGCGAATTTCGCCAGTGTGATCGGGTTGCCGATAGAGCCATCTCCCTCTGGATTACCGTTCGTTGCGACATACCATTCGTTTCGCCCCACGTATAGAGTGTTGTGGGGGCCAAGAAAGTCCTCGTTGCCTGCGGAGTCTTTGAGTTTGACGTTCCAAGTGATGGTCCCGTTGGTCAGACCGGAAGCCGCAATGGACCACGTATCGGAACTTCCCGACAGCACATCAGTCTGCCCGCTTGAAACCAGAACACCCGGCTCTTGGCCCACATCCCACCAGAGGGTTGCCAAAACCAACGTTGTTCCGCTGTTGGTGTTTCTGGCTGTGCCCGTAAAGGTAACACTCGTGCCGCTTGTCCGGGTTGGACTGATCGGATAGGTCACACTCCCAGCCGGTGGAGAACCTGGGACATCTACCGTCACCGTCCCCGACACGCTTTCGACTCCGTTGGCGGCATTGACGGCGTACACCTTGTACGCATACTCGACCATTTCAGAAAGCCCGGAGAAACTCGTTTCAAGATCGGTAGCTTTCGCATTGTACAAAGCCGCAGCTTCGGCGGCAGACAATGCGCGGTTGAAGAACATCACTTCATCGACGAGAATCTCTCCATTGCCAATGGTTATATCCCGCCCGGTGTCCACATAGTCGGATACACTTCCTTCGCGCCAAGTCAATCCCGGTGCCAATGCGACACCATTCGTGTAGGCGTACAGTTCGCGTGTAGAAGCGTCATAAACGCCCACCACATGCACCCAAACGGTCGTGTCAACCCCGAGACTCCGAATCTGCCGACCTCCGTAATACCATACCCATCCCGTACCCTCGTAGCACGTGATATTCAGACCGGATCGCAACTGATAGAGACACCGCGTTTGCAGGGGTCCCATACGTTTGACCCACATCGACACGGTGAATGATCGGTCGGACCCGAATTGTAACTCATCCGGATTCTTCAAATTGACATAATCTGTTGTACTTCCGAAACTGAATGCCTGCCCAAACACACCCGAAGCTGTCGTGGCATTCCCCACGAATGCGCCATGATTGCCGAACTGCGACGAATCGTTCGCGTTCCCCTCCCCTCGCCACCAGCCCACCAACGAATCGTTCCAGTCGATGAACGCATAGATAGCCGATGGATCATTGACGCTGACCTGGAACTCAACGTCCCTGCTGATTGTCCAACGATCGCTGGATGGAGAGGCAACCTCAATTCCGAGCGCAGCGGATACTGAGACGACCGTACCAAGAACAACCAAGAACATCAGCAGCCAAGTTGGCCTGATTAGGTTTGAAAACGGTTCGTATGCCACCAGGATTCTCTCTCAGATTGGAAACTACGAAGCAGCTCACATACGACATCAAAGCACACCTTCACCGTACAAAGTCTACGATATAGAGACGCCCTATGACATCACTGTCGACCTTCCAATGAGATTCAATCAGTTGTGTCTGGAGTCCAGGTTGATGCAAGGTAAGGAGCACACTACGTGCAAGCCCCCCCGCTGCCACACACACACGGCGCATAATATGTCGGAGGAATGGCTCAGAACCTCGACGGAGGTACGCACATGAGACGTCTCGCACAATCTCGCACAACGTTGCACAACTCGCGATACGATCGTGGAAACAACAAGGCCCTAAGTGTCGGGACGGCATCAATCACATAAGCTACTGTACAACCGAAAACGATGCCAGAAACGACGCTAATACTTCCACATAGAAGGAGGCCTGGATGTCCATCGAGGGCTATATAGTCCCTTACGAAACTGGTCGAGCCAACCACAACTGGTTGACTGAAAAGGTATATGGACATGGACTTCTGCCCAAAGCGAGCCAGATATGGGACCTTCGAGAGGTCTTGGGAAAAACCGATCAGAGCAAGTACGGCAGACAGCGGAATCAGCGCGTGAACGACCACTAAGAGAGCTGTCTTGTACGAAGGACAACCCAGATGTGCGAGACTGAGCGACGACCCCTCCCAGAACATCCAGAGAACGGACAAGTCAAAACCAAGAAGCCAGAGAACACGGAGTCTCTTGCAGAAAGCAAGGCTCATCTTGAGGCACAGATGCCGAAGCAGTAAGCCAACCGGCATAATGTATACTGCTATATGTGTCCCTAAATATGGATAGTGCTGCTTCTGCTCCCACGGCATAGCGGGAAGCGCAAGATGACCTACAATGAACAATAGACAGAGCACAGTTCTGCCTGCGAAACCCATCCAGTTGTACATCTGCAGCAGAACATTGATCCAAGCCACAACCGGCAGAAACCAGAAGAGTAATTGACCAGAAGTCGCCTTCAAGTAATTGTCGTTTCCTGTGGCGATCCCTCGGACATAGAACCCGAACCACTGCCCCCCTGAGTAACCCCGCAGCAGTCCATAGGGGATGCTCATTAGAAGTACAACGGCCACATACGGCACGAGATACCTCGTTGCGACATTGAGCAGATTCTCACGCGTAGCCACTTTCTGGGAAAGGATAAAGGGGAGCAACAGGAAGGCATATACATGAAATGAGTATATGAACGTCTTGAGAGCAGCAAACTCAGTGGCGAGGACGGAATGGCCTAATACCACGAAAAGAATCAAGATGCCTTTGACAGCGTCTATGGATTTACGGTCTTCGAACTGCATCAAGCGGTCCCATATGTGTCACACCATTTGCAGTGGACGGCATACTCTTGCATGATACCACAATCGCGGTCATTACAAGCAAGCAGGCCTGCCAAGAACCATACACCCGTCCTCCCAATCCAGGCCCCGCCATTGAAACAACAACCACCATGAACACTGTCGCAATGAAGCTGAACCTCCAAGCGGGCGCAAGGTACGGAGAGAGACACAACATCGTCGTGCCAGCAAGATATAGTGACAACAGAATAGGACCAAGAAATCCGACCCCCATAAATGCGGAGAAGAACATGGAGTG
>DAOOUZ010000115.1:0-3488 GCA_035369785.1 Candidatus Cryosericum sp.
TAGTACTCGTTGTTGCAGGTTGTACACTCGGATTCCTTGTCGCCTGGGCTGTCCACAAGGGACAGATTCGGACGATCATGGGACAGCAGCGGTCAATACAGGGTATGCTGGACCAGATGAAGGAGTCGTTTGGTGCGTTGTCGCTGGAGGCACTGGGCAAGGTGTCCGACCAGCTGGTGACGGTGGCAACTCAGAAGCTGACTGGCCAGCAGGCGCAGGCACAGCAGGAACTCGAGAGCAAGAAAGCCCTCATCGACCAGCAGTTGCAGGCGATGAATGCACAGCTGCAAAGCGTGCAGGACCTCATGAACTCCCTCGAGAAGGATCGACAGAACAAGTTCGGTGAGCTCACGGAGGCGCTAAAGTCCGTTACTCAGCAGACCACGACATTGGGAGAAACGACTGCAAAGCTCCGCGAGGCTCTGGCCAGCAGTCGGGTGCGCGGTGCCTGGGGCGAGCGCATGGCAGAGGACATTCTGCAGGCAGCGGGATTCAAGGAGAACATCAACTATCTGCGGCAGAAGACGACAGGCGAAGGCGACAATCGGCCAGACTTTACCTTCCTTCTGCCCAATGGTCTGATACTTAACATGGATGTAAAGTTCCCCGTCGAGAACTATATGAAGGCCATCGAGGCAACCACACCAGACCAGGCTCAGGCGGCCGCGAATCGTTTTCTCGCTGACGTGCGCGCACGCGTCAAGGAGATCACAACGCGGGACTACATCGACGAGGAACACCATACGGTGCCCTGCGTTCTCTTGTTCGTGCCGATCGAATCCGTCCTGGCATTCGCAGAAGAACAGGACCCGCACCTCATTGACTATGCCCTGTCACAGCGGGTGGTCCTGTGTGCCCCCAGCAGTTTGTTCGGTGTCCTGGCCATCGTACGCCAGGCGGTCAACACTGTGACCGTCGAACGGAGGTCACAGGAAGTTCTCCAGTTGCTCAATGAGTTCCGCAAGCAATGGAACAAATACACCGAGCAGTTTGCGAAGTTGGGCAAGCACCTGCGCGAGCTCGAATCCGACTACAGTGAACTCGAAGGAGCGCGCTCCCGTCAACTTCAGCGGCAGCTAGACAAGATTGATCAGTTGTCTGAGCAGATGCAGTTGGCAGACGGGCCAGCCGGCGGCACGGAAATGGGTGGGGAAGCGGACTTGGCTGACAGTTCCGCCGCAGAAAACACCTAGCGACGCTCTGCGTCGCTTCTTGACGCTCGCAGCTCTGTTCCCGCCCCCTCCACCAGCTTCATCCCCTCGGGTATCTCATCCAGGAAGCGGGAGGGCCTGTGCAGCGACGTGACGAGGTACAGCGCCTCCGAGGCGCGGGTCATGGCGACGTAGGCGAGGCGACGCTCGTTTTCCAGCTCAAGGGCCTCCTCGGCGGGGTCGCCGCGCACGTTCAGCATGGGCAGGGTGCCCTCATGCCAGCCCATGGCGAAGACCACCGGAAACTCCAGGCCCTTCGCGGAGTGGATGGTCATGATCTTGACCTTGTCGTCCAAAATGTTGAAGGGGCTGCCACTGTCACGGACGATAGCAGGCAGATTGTGCACAGCCAGGTAGTCCAAGACGCGCTTGCAGTCGTCGTTGGTGCGGCACAGGACGGCAAAGTCGCCGATGCGGAACTCGTTGCCACCAGCAAGGTCCAGAATGCGCTCGCATATGGCAGGAATCTCGGCGTCGTCCGCCTCGGCCGTCACCACGATGGGCCACGGTCCCGTACGGCGTGTCGCCTCGGGGTCGACCCAGTCCTCCGACGCCTTGAGAAGCCCGTTATGCTCGATGAGGGCAGCAGCCGCCTGCGCCACCTGCCGGGAGTTGCGGAAGTTGCGCCGCATGCTGAAGCTGCGTCCCTGGAGGGCCAGACCGGCCTCCTTCCACGAGTACCCGCGCGTGTAGATGCTCTGCGCCATGTCGCCCACAAGGAACGTGCTGCCACCCAGCCGCTGAGCAAGGCGCAGTTCGGTCACGGTCAGGTCCTGCGCCTCATCCACGATGACATGCCGGTACGGTTTGTCCAGCGGCGTACTGTCCAGCTCTTTGAGCGCAAGAAGAGGCAGGTCCTCCCACTCCAGGATGTCCTTCTCGGCCAGCAACGCCTGGTACTGCTCGAAGGCTGCCCACACGGCGCGCCGGGCAGGTGCCTGCAGTGCAGCGCCGCGGCCGGTCCTCCGGGCATTCAGGTACTCGTCCACGCTGGTAAGTCCCTGAGCCTTGATGACGCCATGCACCTCACTGAGCAGGAAGCGCACATTGCCAAGCACCGCATGTGGTGTCACGCGTGCCACCCCAGAGGCTGCCTGCGCCATGAGCGTGTCCTGTTCATCAGTATCGGGCGTCTTCCACCGACGGTGGCCACGGCGAGCCAGGAACCTGCTGCACCACTGCGCGACAGTCCTCACCTCCAGCTCGGGAGGGAGAGGCTCGCCAATCCGCTCACCAAGGAGGACCTGCGTCACATCGCTGAGCGCCTTGCTGAACGTCAGCAGCAGAACGCTCTCCCCCTGCTCGGCCAGCCGAATGGCGCGGTAGAGTGCCACCGTTGTCTTGCCCGAGCCGGCGCACCCCTTGAGCAGCATCGCCCCTTCGGGCAGGTCCCTGTCGACATAGACCTGCTGCTCAGGCTCAAGGTTCAGCATCAGCTGGCGTATCTTGCCGTCGCAGTAGCCCTGCAGGCGTGACACGGTCGTGCGAAAGAACAGGTCATCGGGGGCAAACAGCTCGTGCTCCTGCGCGTCATCGGTCGCCAGGTCCTCCAGCCACTCGACGGTCCGGGGCGACAATCCAGGAACAGCCGTCAGCGCTTCGAAGCTGTCGCACTCCTGAACGGCCTTGACTGCGCCACGCGGGACGCCGAGCACCCGCAGATGCGCCGCCGCAAGGTGACTGAACGGCCGGTCACGTGCCACAACAGGCCCCGGCCGTGTTGGCGCCACGTGAAAGAGCTGGTCGCCCCCGGGCTCCGGCTCAACGGCCGGTGCAAGGCGCTGAAACTGTGTCCCTGCCGCAAAGGAGTAGTTGCAGGCCCGGTCGACGATGGAATGCTCGCCGATGTACCAGATGCGCAGGTGCCCGTCCGTGAGGTCATAGATGATGCGGCAGCTGTGGTTGATGTAGCACTCCCACTTGTCATGCACCGTGCCCAGCCGCTCGAGCCGGTGCGCGTTCAGGGAAGGGTGGAACGGGTTGGTCGCGAGCAGCGTCAGCTTGTCCGACGACTGGTGGCGCAGATCCGAAGGAAAGGAGCCCAGCGACGCAACCGCCTCCGGACTCAACAATATGTCGTGAGCAGCCGCCGTACCTGTCATGGTCCCTCCTCAGGCGTTCGCGTCGTTTCACCGGTTGCTGCCATATAGGCAGCATTGCATTGTACATCGGTTCGCGAACGGACGTCAAGGCTCTGGCGCACAGCGGTATCCAGACTATGCTGTCAGGGGGCGTCATGAGACAATGCGCATTTGACATAGAGACGGACAAGAAAGG